>JBBEBO010000084.1:0-4491 GCA_040882265.1 Brumimicrobium sp.
AAGATATCAAATATGCTGCATGACAAAATTACGCTTTATTTCCGTCAGGTTAATACCTTCAATGTCGTTTGTTAGATTAGGAGTGTTAATAAAAGCATCGTTCCCAGTATTTCTTAAAGGAGAGTTCAACTTAATTTTAAATATCATGTCTTCGGTACTCTCAAATTGTGGATTTGTGTTCCACAGATTATTATTGAATCCTGATTGACCGCTTTGTGATGTTTCGTTTTTAATTGCATTATTTCTAAAGTCGTAATTCATAGTGACAGAACCGTTTTGAGTGATGGTATCATAAACCAATTGATTACTTCCCGATCCATCTATTATTGAATTGTAGAAGTTTCCTTCATTCACAGCTCCGATATATGTTGTTTCATCATTTCTTGTGAAATAATTTTTGATAGCTACTGCAGGTAGATTTTCACCTGTACCGTAACCTAGGAATTGACAGTGTCTAAAGTCGTAATCACCTCCTTCTAAGAGAAAATATGCATACTGAGCGTTGTTGTGAACGATTAAATTTTCTCCTTTGATTCGACCTCCTGAATAATTAAAAATTCCGTAACTGCTACAATTAAATATTTCTGTGTTGGTTAGTGTCACTGTGTAATTTGTGTTGTTTTGATTTTCAGAAAAGACATGAACTCCTGCAGTACCATTTTTTATAATAGTATGATTTATAGTCGATGGTAAAGCTTCAGCAAAATAAATACCGTAATACTGACCCTTTACATCTTCATAAAAAGGTTCTAGGCGATCACCTTCAAAAATAACTTTCTCATTCTCATTACCATTTATATTTAATGCTCCTTTATATACGTATAAGAGTGAGTTTTTATGTAAATGAATTCTTGTTCCAGCTTCAATTTCTAAGGTCTTCGCAGAATCAACCAAAGCGTAGTCGTAAATGACATGAGGTTTGTCATTATCCCACAAACCATAATTTGTATCTCTGTAATGGAAGTAAGCATCTTGTCCCCAAGCCACTAATTGCACCTCTTGCTCAACACCATTTGTTAAAAAGTGAATTTTATCTTCAATAATTAATGGGTTTAATTGATTATTCTCTCCTAGGGTAACTTCAACAAAAGCAAACAAACTGTCATTACCTGGGATTTGTACATCTGAGAACTGTATCCCACTTAAACCATCTAAATTAAAACGGAAAGGAGAAGATGAACCACCTTCAAGATAAATATTAGAAACATTTACTGGTTGAGAAGAACGGTTGTAAACTTTGAATAAATGAGTTGAAGAACCTACTGTAGTAAATACTGTGTCAAATACAACGGTGTCTAGCGAAAATTCTAGCGTTTCATTAGACATTAATAAATCCTTTTTGCAGCTTGAAAGATGCGCAGCGAAATAACTCAAAGTTATCAAAAGTATAAAGGAATAAATGTATTTAAGTTTCATGTTTATATCATGGTAGCTAAATTAACGAATTATTGAAGGAATATTTGTTCCATCGCAAATAATAGGTCTAAACATCTTTTATAGAATACATCATATCAATTAAAACATCCAATTTCAATCTCTTTTAGATTGAGATCAACTTTTGTCTATTTTTTTAGGAAGATGAATTAAAAAAGAGGGTGTTTCGACTTTTCGGACACCCTCTTTTTGAAATTTGTATATCGAATGATTAAACAATCCCTTGATCGATCATTGAATCGGCTACTTTTACGAAACCGGCAATATTTGCGCCTTTTACGTAATCAACCTTACCGTCATTTCCTCTACCGTACTTCACACATTGTTGATGAATATCAGCCATAATGTGTTTTAATTTATCGTCAACTTCTTCACGTGTCCAGCTCATTCTCAATGAATTTTGTGACATTTCAAGTCCTGAAGTTGCTACTCCTCCGGCATTAGCAGCTTTACCTGGAGCAAATAAAATGTTATTAGAGTGGAAGTACTCAACAGCTTCAGGAGTACAAGGCATATTTGCACCTTCACCTACAACTTTAATTCCTTTATCCAATAATTTCTTAGCATCTTCACCATTTAACTCGTTTTGGGTTGCACAAGGAACAGCAATATCAACATTCGTTGGAATATTCCATGAACGCTCACCTTCAAAGAACTGCATATCTGGATATGCTTGCGCCATTTCACTAATTCTGCCACGTTTGACATTTTTCAACTCTTTTAAAAAGTCTAAATGTTCAGAGTGAATTCCTTCTGGTGCAAAAATATATCCTGAAGAATCAGAACATGTTAATACTTTACCTCCAAGCTGAAGGATTTTTTCAATTGCAAACTGAGCAACGTTTCCAGAACCTGAAACAGCGATAGATTTCCCTCTAACGTTGTCACCTATTCTCTCCAACATATTTTGAATAAAGTATATCGCACCATAACCAGTAGCTTCAGGACGAATTAGAGATCCTCCCCAATTTCTACCTTTACCTGTTAGGACACCAGTAAATTCATTGCGAATTCTTTTGTATTGACCGAACATATAACCAATTTCACGTCCACCAACACCAATATCACCAGCAGGCACATCTGTATCTGGTCCGATATGTCTTGATAATTCTGTCATAAATGACTGGCAAAAGCGCATAACTTCAGCGTCTGATTTCCCTTTAGGATCAAAGTCAGATCCACCTTTACCACCTCCCATTGGAAGTGTAGTCAAAGAGTTTTTAAAGATTTGTTCAAAACCTAAAAACTTTAATATTGAAAGGTTTACAGAAGGGTGAAAACGCAATCCTCCTTTGTACGGTCCAATTGCAGAGTTAAACTCTACGCGGTAACCACGATTAATTCTAGCCTTACTGTTGTCATCCATCCATGGAACTCTAAAAATAATTGTTCTTTCAGGCTCAACAATTCGCTCTAAAATATTGTGTTCTTCATAAATTGGGTTTTCAGCAATAAATGGAATAACTGTTTCAGCTACCTCCTCTACAGCTTGAAGGAATTCAACTTCATGCGCACCAGTTGCCTTCATTTTTTCCATGAAAGCGTCAATTCGATCTTGATATTTATCAGACATATTTTATTTTATTTAATATCCTTAACAAAAGTAATATTATTTTCAAATTGAATGTCCGATAAACGTAAAAACTAAGGCGACTTTGTTATTTTAAAACAGCATTTCTAAAATTGAGACTCCAACTTAAGAATACTCATTTTTAAACATAAAAAAAGGCTACCTGTTAAGTCAAGTAGCCTTCTCAATAATTCAAATTTCATCTAAGCAGTAACTCCTAAAACTTCGGCCATTTTACTACCAATTTGAGCGGGTGAATCAACAACGTGAACACCACATTCTCTTAATATTTTCTTTTTTGCTTCTGCAGTATCTTCACTACCACCTACGATTGCACCAGCATGTCCCATTGTACGACCCTTTGGAGCAGTTTCGCCAGCTATAAATCCAACAACTGGTTTTGTACCATTTGCTTTGATCCATTTTGCAGCATTTGCTTCTAAATTACCACCTATTTCACCAATCATCACGATGCCTTCAGTTTCTGGATCATTCATTAACAACTCTACAGCTTCTTTCGTAGTTGTACCAATGATAGGGTCACCACCGATACCAATTGCAGTTGTTATTCCTAAACCAGCTTTTACTACTTGGTCTGCTGCTTCATACGTTAAAGTACCAGATTTCGATACAATACCAACTTTACCTTTTTTAAAGACAAATCCTGGCATAATACCAACTTTAGCTTCATCTGCTGTAATTACACCAGGGCAATTAGGTCCAATCAATCTACAGTCAAACGCTTTAATATATTCTTTTACGTTGATCATATCACTCACAGGAATACCTTCAGTAATACAAACAATAACTTTTATACCTGCGTTGGCAGCTTCCATTATTGCATCAGCAGCAAAAGCTGGAGGTACAAAAATGATTGAAACATTAGCTCCTGTTTTGTCAACTGCAGCCTGAACTGTATTGAAAACTGGCTTATCAAGATGACTTTGACCACCTTTTCCAGGTGTCACTCCTCCAACTACGTTCGTGCCGAATTCTATCATTTGACCTGCGTGAAAGGTTCCTTCACTCCCAGTGAATCCTTGTACTATTACTTTTGAATCTTTATTTACTAATACGCTCATATTCGCGGAATTTGTGCTTTTTAAAATGTTGCTCAAAAATAGAGCTTTGATTAATTAAAGACAAGTAAATTGAAGAAAATAATACAATAAGTGGTTCAAAAAAGGTTTTATTCTAAGTAAATGAGGCTGTTAATAATTTGTAGAAAGCTAAATCAAAAGGAAAGTTTATGTACAATTAAGCAAACTCCCCCAGCAAATACAAACAAATCCCACGCCTAACACTTAATTTCCCTTAATCTTAATGGTTCAAAATCCCCCACAGTTCGTGTATAAAACCCTCAACTCAAACCCTACAAACAATAAAATTCGTGCATTCGTGGCAAACAAATCCCACGCCCAACACTTATTTCCCCTTAATCTTAATGGTTCAAAATCCCCCACAGTTCGTGTATAAAACCCTCAACT
>JBBEBO010000085.1:0-4428 GCA_040882265.1 Brumimicrobium sp.
CAACAATCAGCGTCATTTCAACTTATGCTGTTTTTTAAAAAAGTTAAATCTCGAGTGACGCAGGTTTTCAATTCAATGTACCAACGACCATTAAGAAAGGGAGATTATCGTTTAATTAAACACCAATTCCAATAATACACACATCATCTACCTGCTCTAAAGTGCCTTTCCATTCATTAAATTCTTTACTGACAAGATTTTTCTGCTCATTCATGTTTTTATCATATATGCTTAATAAAAACTTTCGGAAATTAGGACTTTTGTATTTTTTACCTTCAGATTTACCTGTAATAACTTTACCTCCAAACTGATCAGAAAAGCCGTCTGTAAACATATAAAGCTTATCACCCTCCTGTGTGTCAAAGGTGTGTGAATCAAATGAACTCATATTTTCAGTATAACCAATTGCCTGTTTGTTTGCTTTAATTTCAAATCCTCCACCTTGTTTAAATGGTTTTGCCGTTTCTGGGATCGTTTTTCTTTTGGGATTTATGACCCAAAGCGGATTATTAGCTCCAGCATAATGCACTTTTTCTATATTGTTTTCTGAGACTTCTAAACAGCAAATTGCTAAGTCCATACCGTCACGAATTCGTTCTTCACTTTGCGTAAAACTTTCCGTAATAAGTTCAGATAGTTTATCTAATATTTTACCAGGTTCTCTCAATTTAAACTCTTGAATACATCTTTTTAATCCATTAGACCCTAATATGCTTACCATTGCACCTGGGACTCCGTGTCCAGTACAGTCTGCAGCAACTACATACACTAGTTTCTTTCCTTTCTCTTCAAGCACATCTAGATAATAGAAATCGCCTGCAACAATGTCTTTTGGAAGGTAGTTTATAAAACTATCCTTCAGGTGATCTTTAACTTTCTTTTCCGAAGGCAAAATGGCATTTTGCAACCGTTTAGCGTAATTTATAGAGTCTGTAATCTCTTCGTTTTTGGCTTCAACAAGTACTTTTTGATTGGTTATTTCAATATTTTGTTTATTGGTTTCCATTTCTTTTTCTTCAATAATCAATTTTTGTTTTTTTGTTTTTTGAAAACGATTATAGATAAACCCAGTAAAAGTTAACACTAAAAATATACCACCATAGAGTGAAAAGCGTTGCGTTTTTTCTCTTGATATTTGTTCATCTTGAGCTCTTAATTTCGCCTCTAATATTTTGTTATCTTTTGCTGACTCAATACTATCTGCAATAACTTTTTGTTCATAGTTAAATTGAAACTCTTTTCGAATGATTTCTTTTTTATTTTTTTCACTCTGAATACTATCTCTTGTTTTGATGTATAGTTTATGCATGTCAAGCGCTTTTTGAGGCTCATTTAATTTTTCATAAATTTCAGTTAATAACCTAGACGAACTTTTTATTTGACTTGCCGTTCCTGTTTCTTGCGACAGCTTTAAAGCCTTATTTGCATAAATCAACGCTCTTGACCAATTCTCTTTTTTTACGGCTATTTCTGAAAAACTTACTAAACTTAGTGCAATTCCCTTTTTATCATCAATTGATTTAAAAATTATGTAACTTTTATTTAAATATTCAGAAGCTAGTTCAATATCATTGTTTTGTAAATAAATATAACTAAGGTTAGTGTACGCATGTGCTACTCCTGTTTTCTCATCTATTTTATCGTAAGTTTCTAAAGCTTCTGAATAATATTTTTCAGCCTCATCCAGTTCACCTTTTTCCTTATAAGTATTTCCTATGTTGTTCAAAGCATACCCAATTCCTCGCTTATGATTGATTTTTCGTTGCATTTCTAAACTTTCGAAATAATACTTCAGCGCTTTATCGTAGTCATTTTGCTCCAAATAAATCACTCCAATATTATTCAACGAAGCAGCAATATTTTTTTCATCATTAATCTTTTTTTCAATACTTAAACTTTGCATGTAATAATCTATCGCTTTTGCGTAATTACCTTGCTCTTTGTATAACAAACCTATATTTCCTAAAGAATTAGCCACTCCACTATCGTTATCAATCTCTTTTTGGATTTTAAGACCTTTCTTGTAATAATGAATGGCCTCATTGAATTCACCTCTTATATAAAAGCTTCCACCTTGTGTATTTAAAGCTTGTCCCATATGTTTCTTTAATCCAAGAGATTTTGCTAAATCATATTGTCCTTGAGCAAGAATAAAAGCACTGTCAGGTTTTTTATAAAGGTATTGCGCCCAAATCAATTCATTCACAGCTTTTAGTCGGATAGTATCAGGTGCTTCTGGGTTGTTCCACAATGATCTTAGAGAATCAGGATTTACACTCGGGTTATTCGTTTGTGAAATACCCGTTTTCCAAACAATAAAAATTATAAAAAGCACTATCTGTATTTTCATTATCTCAATTTCATTTTCTCAAAAATAATTATTTAAAAAGTGATAAAGTCTACTCATTTTAGATTAATTGTAATCTTTGTAATAGGACAAAATGTAAATGTTTTACTTGCATCTACTTAGAGAAATATCAGTCGAAATTGATTTTTATTGATTTATCAAATTTCAATGTGTAAGTTTGTACTGGACTAAAACCTACTCTAACAATGTTTTTAAAATATAATCGTAATTTTGAACTACTAAAGAACTTAGGCGAGTGATTTTAATCAAATTAACT
Source organism: Brumimicrobium sp. (assembly GCA_040882265.1). GTDB lineage: Bacteria > Bacteroidota > Bacteroidia > Flavobacteriales_D > Crocinitomicaceae > Brumimicrobium. Next base: position 2,625 of record JBBEBO010000085.1, read on the forward strand.
CGACCCATAGCTCTAAGTGAACAAACCACTTTAAGCAGTAACTTTGCGTACAGTTAAAACACGTTTAATAAATATAATAATGGTTTTAAAAAAACATGAACAAACACTTACTATAACAACACTGTTAATTATCAACTTCGTGTTTAAAGGTGTTTTCTTGTCCAGTAATTCATTAGGTGGAGACGAGCCGTTTAGTGTATATCATGCGCAAATGGATATCACATCAATTATAAATTTACTATCAGAAGGCAACAATCCTCCATTATATGAAATTTTATTGCACTATTGGATTAAAATCTTTGGAATATCTGAATTCTCTGTCCGATTCCCTTCATTATTATTTAGTACAATTACTGTTTTATTCATTTATAAATTAGGCGTTAAATATTTAAATAAAAGGGTTGCGATTTATGCAAGTATAATATTTATTTTCTCCAATTATCAAGTGTTTTTTGCGCATGAAGCAAGAGTTTATTCATTGTTAGGTATGTTATCAATCATTTCGATGTATTTTTTCATGGGAATTTTGAAAGATTGCTCAACTCATTTACAAAAGGAAAATAAGCTGATTTTAAAAAAAGCGAATAGAAATAAAATAATTGCGTTTATTATTGTAAACACACTTATTATCTATGCACATTATTTTGGTTTTTTTATTCTAATTACTCAGATTCTTTTTTTAGCCTTTAATAAAAAATTAATTTTAAAGTATTGGAAACAAGTCCTCGTAATTTCATCCATAATATTGTTATTATATGTGCCTAATATTGCTATTCTATTGAATAGGTTCGTTGATTCTTCTTCTAGTGGCACATGGGTTACTCCTCCCAATGGAATAGATGGTATTTACAATATGTTGCGCCAATTTTCAAATGCTCCAGTTGTTACCGTTTGTGTTATTATAGTGCTTTTATCTTCATTTATAAAATTTACTCTTAACTATAAAAATGAACAACTAAATACCTTCAATAAAATCATTGTTTTTTGGTTTGTCTTCATCTTCTTTTTCATGTTTGGTGTCTCATATTTAGTCCCGATGTTTTTGGACAGGTATTTAATGCCTGCATCAATTGCTTTTATCATTTTACTTGGCATATCTGCTGATTACATAATAAAAACCAAAAAATATAAGTACATGGTTCCAGTTATTATCAGTATACTCTTTATATCAACTGCTAAGCCAAATTTCACCAATAAAAGAAATGTTGAAGAAACGGTTGAGAAAATAAATGAAATTAAGGATTCAAATTCACTAGTCTTAATCAGCCCATCTAATTTTGTCTTAAACTTTATTTATTATTACGATATTGAAGCGTTTAAAGATTACAATGTCGATGCTATTTATTCAAACATAAACAGTTTTTTAAAATCTGAAGGTATTCATGGAATATACAACCTTAATGAGGTTGACTACAAGAAATACAATCATATAATATTTTTGAATGCCACCCCAAACCCCTCTTATAATGATATTAATAAAACATTAGATGAAGGTTATCATTTAGAAAATAAGTATAAATTTTATGAAATCTTTAATGTTTATGAATATAATTTGAAACAGTAATGAAGGGACTTGGAATTTAGAAGAAATGAATGATATAAACGTAACTATCTCCCCTAACCTGCATTATTCAAAAAGATTCCTCACTCGATTATTAGTGACGAGTAACATAGTGACGTCATCTCGTCGAACGAAATTTAGTGACGAATTTACCGAATCCGTCGGCACTTTGTGTAGGACGTGTATTACGTGATTTTTATATCAAGTAGGGACGAACGGCCGTTCGTCCCTACTTCAACAATC
>JBBEBO010000086.1:0-4427 GCA_040882265.1 Brumimicrobium sp.
TATATAAAGGTTAAACCCATTATGAAAACTAGATTCTTCACTATTGTCAACATCGTCATATTCTTTGAAGAAATTCTTAAAACCTAAAACCTTTTCTACAAAAAATTCTACTATACTTTCTTGATCATTGTAAGTGAGATCCTCAGTAAAAGTTTCACTTTTCTTATCAGGTATATCCACACTAATATTAAATAAATATAGAGCAAGACAAAAGCAAAAGATATTTGCTATAAAGCTTTTATTTATTTTTTCAATCATTGGTTGCTTATGTATCTTGGTTCAAAATTAATAAAATTTAAGATATGATTTAAAGATTCAGGGCAAACGCATTTGAATTTAAAGCTGCTTTTTGGGTTGATTTAATAAACCAAAGGTTCTTTTGCCACGGGTTTCAACCCGTGGTTAAAGAAGAATGAAATGAACCTTTATTATGGCGCGATTTTTTGCTCCAAAAATCGTGACAAAATGCGTTCTTTCCGAGATTTAGATTTTAAATGCGTTTGCCATGTTTAAAGATTATTTTAGTGAATTTAGCATGAAAAATTTATGTAATTTTGTGCATTACAAGAAATAATAAAATTATGGCAAACATTAGAGAATTGAAAAAAGAAATCAATAATATGGTTTATGATGTAGTAGAAGAATGTTACAGTCTTCAATTATTTGATGAATCTAAGAAAAAAGATACAGATAGTTTTATTGATGAGGTTGCTGATTTTCAAGAGGAAGCTATGACGGCAATCAACAAAGCTAAGTCTAAAAAAGAATTTAAAGAAATTCGCGAAAAAGCGGAGAAACAAGCTGAAGAATGGGTGAAGAAATTAAATAAATTGCAAAAGTAATTTATTTAGTTTAGCGTTGCGTTTTTGAGTTTTAAATTGATTATTTCTTCAAGTCTCTGATAGAATATTTTCTCAATAGTTTTTGTTGAGAAGTGTAAACTGAATTCTTTCCTGAAACTAAATATGCTATGGAGCAAGCGATGGCATAATAAATAATTCCATTTACACCAAACAGTTCTACTCCTAGAAATATACAGGCGATAGGTGTATTTGTAGCAGCACCAAAAACAGCAATAAATCCCAGTCCCGCTAGCAGTGAAATGGGAAGAGGAATAAACCAAACTAGTATACTTCCAAGTGTTGCACCAATAAAGAATAGGGGAGTTGCTTCACCACCTTTAAAGCCTGCTCCGAGAGTAAATGTAGTAAAGAGTATTTTTATTGCAAAGTCATACGGTTCTTGTTCGTTTATAAAAGCATCAGAAATCATCGGAATACCAAGCCCAAGGTATTTGGTTGTGCCTATCATGTAAACAACAATCAATAAAATGAATCCTCCAATAGCTGGTCTTAAGTAGGGAAGTGATATGTACTTAAATAATTTTGTAAATAAGACTTTTAGTTGACTAAATATCAAAGCGGTCAATCCAAACAAAATTCCTGCAAATATTGTCCATATAACTGTTGTGAATGAAAATTTGGGTAAACTTGAGATTATATAATGTGTATGACCTGCACCCCACAATTGACAGACAAAATCAGAAGTATATGCGCCTATAAGTACAAAGATGATTGATTGAAAAATTAACCTTCTATCCTTTGCAAACTCAAATGCGAAAATTGCACCAGCTATCGGTGTGCCAAACACTGCTCCAAACCCAGCCCCAACACCTATTCTTAATAGCCTTTTACGGTGAAGTCGGGTCCATTTAAAAAACAATTGTATTTGATCAGCAATTGTTCCACCCATTTGTACAGCAGTTCCTTCTCGTCCAGCAGAACCTCCGAATAGATGAGTAGCAATTGTGCCAAAGAGTACTAAAACAGCCATTTTCCAATGAATATACTTTCTTGGTATATCCATTTCTTGTATCAGTCTGTTGTTTCCGCCTTCAACACCTTTTTCCCAATAATAGTAACACAAACCTATGATTAGTCCACCTACTGGGAGTAATATTACCCATAAGAAATTTGATTCTCGGTTGGTAGTCACCCAATCTAAGGCAATTAAAAAGAAAGCTGAAATAGAACCAACTGCAAGAGCAATGAGGAGCGCTATAAAAATCCAGCTAATAAAACTTTTGATATTCTTGTACATACTTCTTCTGTTGAAATTAATATTTCAATTTGTAGAAGTCATCAGCCTGGTTGAACCCAGAGCGGTTTAAGGCAGACATCATTGCCTATTTTTTTTGTAAATATACTTAAGTTAGTTATAAAACGAATGAGAGTTTGTTAATTATTTATTTTTACTACTCACCTTTCACTTCCAACAACTTTTGCAACTTATACATTTCATCTCTTAATCTTGCAGCTTCGATAAAGTCGAGTTCTTTTGCTGCCTTTTTCATTTGTTTTTCCGCATTGGTAATGCTTTTCTTAAGTTGTTCTTTTGACATATAGGACTGAACTGGGTCAGCAGCTAGATTACTCAATGCTTCATCGTATGATTCCTCCTCTTCAGTTCGATAATTGAACGTGTTTACATTCGTTTTATTAAGTGCAGTAGGTTCTAGCCCGTGCTCCTCGTTGTAAGCTTTTTGTATTGCTCTCCGTCGATTTGTTTCATCAATGGTTCTCTCCATTGATTTTGTAACTTTATCAGCATACATAATGACCATTCCGTTTATATTTCGGGCTGCCCTTCCTACAGTTTGTACTAAAGAACGCTCATTTCTCAAAAAGCCTTCTTTGTCAGAATCTAAAATAGCAACCAAACTTACTTCAGGTAAATCTAATCCCTCCCTCAATAAATTAACACCGATGAGAACGTCAAATTCTCCTTGTCTAAGCTGTTGCAAGATTTCGACGCGTTCAAGTGTATCTATTTCACTGTGGATATAGCGACAAAGAATTCCCATTCTATCCAAATATTTTTGAAGTTCTTCCGCCATTCGTTTTGTTAAAGTTGTTACGAGAGTCCTCTCCTTTAATTTTATGCGTTGATGGATTTCTTCAATTAAATCATCAATCTGGTTTAAGCTTGGACGCACTTCAATTCTTGGGTCTAACAAACCAGTCGGACGAATAACTTGTTCTACAACAATCCCATCGGATTGTTCCACTTCAAAATCAGCAGGGGTTGCACTTACATAGATAACTTGATTCATTAACGTTTGAAATTCTTCAAATTTTAACGGACGGTTATCCATTGCAGCCTGAAGCCTAAAGCCGTGTTCAACCAAATTTATTTTTCGAGCGCGATCGCCGCCATACATTGCTCGCACTTGTGGAAGTGTTACGTGACTTTCATCAATAACCATCAAAAAATCATTTGGAAAATAGTCCAATAAACAGAAGGGACGGGTTCCAGGGTCACGTTTGTCAAAATATCTAGAATAATTTTCGATTCCGGAACAATATCCCAATTCTCGGATCATTTCGAGGTCATATTCTGTGCGTTCTTTAAGCCTGTTAGCTTCAATCCCTTTTCCTTCATTTTTAAAAGACTCAACTTGAATAACCATATCGTCTTGTATAAATTCAATGGCTTGCTTAGTAGTTTCGGGAGAACTTACAAATATATTTGCAGGGTAAATATTGATTGCATCTAATTGTTCTATAACGGTGTTGTTTTCTGGATTAATGGTACTAATATTTTCAATATCATCTCCCCAAAACTCAATTCTAAGCGCATAATCTGCGTAAGCTAAATAAATATCTACTGTATCTCCTTTTACTCGGAATGTACCTCGCTTAAATTCATCCCCAGCCCTTGAGTATAAATTTTCAACCAGCTTAAATAAAAATTTATTTCTACTTATAACATCTCCTTTAGAAACTGGAATAATGCTTTTTTCAAACTCATTTGGGTTTCCAATACCGTAAATACAGGAAACGGATGAGACGACTATCACATCTCTTCTTCCAGAGAGTAGGGCAGAAGTCGCCGATAAACGAAGCTTTTCAATTTCGTCGTTTATTGCTAAATCTTTTTCAATATAAGTATCGGTAATCGGTAAATATGCTTCAGGTTGGTAGTAATCATAGTATGAAACAAAATACTCTATAGCATTTTCAGGAAAAAACTGTTTAAACTCATTGTAAAGCTGAGCGGCTAATGTTTTGTTATGTGAAAGAATTAAAGTTGGTTTATCCACCTCTTTAATCACATTTGCAACTGTAAATGTTTTCCCACTACCTGTGACACCAAGTAATGTCTGATGCTTGCTCCCTTCAATGATACCAGCTGAAAGTTGTTTAATTGCTTCAGGTTGATCGCCTGTCGGTTTAAAAGGAGAAACAAGTTTGAAATCCATAGTGCAAAAATAGTGGAATACTCAAAAACAACAACGTAAATGATTGACAAATATAGTGACCAAGTTAGATTGTAAAACTACATGAAGTCTTTGTTGGTTATTAATTATTGACGACTGACAAAGTACATCGCAATTGCTTTGTGACTCATGTGCGAAATCAATAACA
>JBBEBO010000087.1:0-24429 GCA_040882265.1 Brumimicrobium sp.
CGGGGGGATTAGGAAGGAAACATCCTGTTAACTTTGTGCAAAAGCAATTGAACCGTAGAACACGGAATATGCCCGCCTGACGTTGGAATAGTCATAATTTTATCTAGCAAGTCTCATCGTCGGACAGGGAACCGCAGATGTAAGAAATAGCGAGTTCAACATTCGTTAATCGATATTCGATATTCTGCCTTCGCTTCAGAAAACATGATGATAAACTAAGTTTGAATGGTGTTGAAAAGTTAAATACGCTTACATTACTATCACCCTTCCTCATGCGCTTCATCCAACAAATCCAACACCGTCTTCACAGGAGTAAATGTTTGAGATGGAACTTCAACAAAAATCGTAAGCCAATCCGCCATGCTACCATTCCACAGCCCTGGTCTTTCCATATATTTTATTGGTTGACCTTCAAACTTTTTGTTGACAATAAAATATTTAGAATGATCTGCGTAATCAATTAAGTTAATTTTTTTACCGTTTAAATCATTGGTTGATATTGCCATTAACACAGGATTAAAATATTGACTTTGCACCATCAAACGATATTGCTCACCTTTCATTTTGATTTGAGATTTTTCAACGATTTGTTTTGATCTCGAACCATTTTCTTCCACCCAAAATGGACCTCCACCAGGTTGACCTTCGTTTCTTACCATTCCGCAAACACGAGATGGTTTGTTGATCAAAGAAATAATCTCTTCATCAGTAAACTTTGAAAAATCTGTTGATTTATCCAAAAATTGATATTCATTATTAAGCTCCTCTAGCTTTTTGTTTTTATCCTTGGATTCATAAACCTGCGTCAGCTCTTCTCTAAATACTTGAAGTAATCCTCCTAAGTAACGAAAGTTCTCAACGGAGGTTTCGGCTTTTGACTCATGTTGAATATTATCTATGTTTTTAATGAAAATAATATCACTCGTCAAGCTATTTAAGTTCTCTAGCAAAGCTCCATGACCTGAAGGTCGTGTTAGAATATTTCCGTCAGGTTTTATTATAGCCTTTTTATCTTGATCAAAAGCAACTGCGTCTGTAGATGGATTTTGTGTAGAACAAGTAATATCAGATGTTCTTCCCGTAAGTAATTGAATAGAATCAAGGGATTGTCTAATTTTTTCCTCGAACGTTTCATTAATCGTAAAGTGGAACTTTAAATTTTGTTCTTTGAGTCGTAACCCTTGTAAAAACTGTTCTTGAAACGCGTTTAAAATAAAACTTCTAGATCTATGAAAAGGTAAAAGTCCTTTTGGAAGTGAACCCAGTCCAAGTCCTTCATCTTTTAATAAATAGGCAACAAATTCATCTAAATTAATATCGTATTCTCGAACTTTTTCTTTAAAATTAAAAGGTAATAGCTCAAAAAAAGCAAATTCTTCTATTGCATTGAGAAACTTTTCAGTTTTACTTCGGTTTTCTTCAGTTGGTTCTTCTAAGAAATCATATAAAAACTGAAACATTCTTGACCCTGATCCCGAAGCTGGTATAAAAAACTCAACTTTGCTGTTTGATTTGGAAAATTTTACAACATATTTTTTTTGTTCGAATGTAGAATGCCGAATCACTCCATCGTTGAGTTTGCAAGGACTTACAAGTTTAATCTCAGGTTGTTCGCTATAAACAAGTGCCTTTTGTCTTTCAATTTCTGTATTCGTTGTTAGTGATTCCATATCAAAATTCTAAAGTACGAACGCTAAAATAACGTATTTTCGTATGCTCTATGTTAAAAATTCTTCGTGAATATATAAATTATATGCTTAATGCAAAAGGAAGACATGGTATCCACTCTCCTTTTGTTTATGATTTTGTCGATAAATGTCTACGAACCAAGGTCCCAAAAAACGAGTTATATTCATTTAAAAACTATTTAAAAGATTTAGGAAAAGATTCCACAGAAATTGAAATCAATGACCTTGGAGCAGGTTCCAAAAAACTTGGAGGGACTCGAAAGGTAAAGGAGGTTGCAAAAATATCAGGTACAAGAGTGAAGTTTGGAAAAATTTTATTTAAAATCACTAATTATTACAAACCAAAATTGACTTTAGAGTTAGGTACATCTATGGGGATCGGCACCAAAGCGTTAGCAAATGGCCACCCTCAAGGAAGTGTGATTTCAGTAGATGGTTGTCGAAACACATCTAATATTGCACAAAAGTATCATCAGCTTTATAACATTCAGAACAGCACCTTTATTTCCGATGATTTTCAAAATTTTTTAAAAAAATATAGTGGTCAAGCCTTTGATTTAGTTTTTATTGACGGCGACCATAGAAGAGAGAAATTATTAAGCATCATAAGTCTTCTTAAGCAACACACACATGATGAAACCATTTATATTCTTGATGATATTCGTTGGAGTAATGACATGCTTAAAGCTTGGAATGAAATAATAAAAATGGATGAATTTCATACGTCGATAGACCTCTTTAAAATGGGTCTAATTATTAGACGCCCTCACCAAAAAAAGGAACACTTTATTTTAAAATCTACTTAAATTTTTGGTTATTAATTTTTTTTCGTAAATTAGTTAGTATAAACACTGCTAAATGAATCGATACATCCACCAACTAATTGAAGACCTCGATGAGGCCACTTTGCATGTACAAGATGCGAGTGAGTTTTGTAGTGATAATTTTTTCGACGAAGATGAAAATGATATCATTGATTTTGAACTATTTGAAGCGATCCTAGAAGGCAAAGAAAAACCATTGTCCCAAATCGTGGGAATAGAACGTGATTTACTCCCACCAGCTAACCGACTTAACGCTCAACAAATCGACAGTCTATATCCTCATATTGAAGACTTGCTGTTTAGCTATAACTTTGATTTAAATTTTCCTGATGGAGTTTCAACAGAGTTAAAATATTCAATGATAAGGGATATTTGGGAAGATAAGTTTCTCTATTCAAGTATGGGGTTTTGCACAATAGATTTTTGCGATTACGATTGTGATTTCTGTCCTTTTGGAAGCGAGTTGTGCAGCTGTAAAAAATTGGATGAAATGGAATAAATTTATCTACTTTAAGGATTTAAATTGCTCGTTTATCAGAAAACTGTTATATTGCATCGATTTTGAAAACTAACATTATGAAAGCTACTCTGCTATTTTTGGTTACCTTACTATTTGTTTTTTGTAATCGTGTTTTCGGGCAAGAAGATTCCGTGAAAATGGTGGTTGCAAAAAATGTAGAAATTGATTCTTCAGGAATAGATCCCGAAGCTCAAAAAGCATATAACGAAGGTATTTCAGCTTTTGAATCAAACAACTACAAGAAAGCCAAAACGGCCTTTTCTAAAGCAATAGAAATTGCCCCTACCTTTACACAGGCTTACAGCAACAGAGGTTATACTAATGTTTCTTTAAAATCTTTTGAAGAAGCAGAAGCAGATTTCAATAAAGTAATAAGTCTCGATGAAAATTTAGATAAAATTCATTTTGAATTGGGTGCTTTAGCTGAAATGAAAGATAGTGTCCAGAAAGCTATTCGGCATTATTCAGATGCTATAGAGGTCAATAAAAAAGCAGAGTCATATTACTATCAACGAGGGATTCAATATTTCAAGTTAAAAGATTTCGAAGCTGCTAAAAAAGATTTCTCAAATGCTATAAATTTGAAAAAAGATTTTGCAGATGCTTATAACGATCGAGGTAGTGCAAATAGACAACTGGACAATATCGATGAGGCCATCTCTGACTATTTAGCAGCAACTCAACACAACCCTAGGATGGCTATTGCTCACAACAATCTTGGGAGTGCTTATCGTTTGAAAGAAAATTATATAAAAGCTATTCATTCATATACAAAAGCTATAACAATCGATAAAGATTTTTATTTAGCTTTGAATAATCGCGGATATGCACATTTTGAAAAAGGAGATTTAGACGAGGCAATCAAGGACTTTAAAAAAACGATTTCAATCAAAAGTGATTATGCTCCTGCATACAACAATCTCGCAAGTGTATATCTCACAAAAGAAGATTACGATAAAACCATTGAATACAGTAATAAAGCAATCCAACACAACAGTGATATGGGAGTTGCATATTATAATCGAGGTGCAGCGTATGAAATGAAAAGAGAAGTTGAAAAAGCCTGTGAAGATTGGTTTAAAGCTGCTTCTTTAGGTGTTTCAATAGCAGACCAATATTATCAAACTACGAGTTGTGGTAACTTAATTTCAAAATAATGAAGTCAATATTATTAGTTTCTGTTTTTCTGTCATCTGTTACTTTTTTAATCGCTCAAAAAGAAGTGACTTTTGATAAAAAAAACTTTAAAGACAACAAAAAAGAATTTAAAGAAGCTCTTGGATACATGGAAGATGGTGATGAACTTTTAGAACCCAATCCATTTCCAAGGTATAATCAAGCTTTGCCCTTATATGAAAAAGCTTACGCGTTTAACCCAAAAAGTGCTCATTTGAATTTCCAAATAGGAATGTGTTATCTCAATACAATGCACAAATTTAAAGCATTGGATTATTTTAAAAGCTCTTTTGAATTAAACCCAAATAAAAACCCAGATATTCACTTCTATATTGGTCGTGGATACCACTTGCAATCAGATTGGGACAATGCAATAAAACATTACGAAGCTCACAAAAATAGACTTGATAAATCTAAAGAGTTGGCTGAAATCATGAAAATTAACAAGTACATCTATGAATGCAAGTCTGGGGAAAAATTAGTAGCAAATCCTGTTCGAGTTTGGATTGACAATATGGGTGCTACAGTCAATAGTGAATATCCTGAATATGGAATGATTATGACTGCTGATGCTTCTGAAATATTTTTTACTAGTAGAAGACCAACAACAACAGGTGGTGAAAAAGATCAATCTCTAGGTCATTACTTTGAAGATGTTTATACCTCAAATAAGTTTGAATCTAAAACGTGGTCTACACCAACTAATATTGGCGACCCTATTAACACTAAGGGTCACGATGCAGCTGTAGCATTAAGCCCTGATGGGAGTAAAATGGTTGTTTATATCGATGATAAAGGAGATGGAAACTTATACGAAAGTAGAAGAGAAGGAAATGAGTGGAGCAAGCCGAAAATTTTCAATAAAGAAATTTGCGGACCATATCATGAAGCTTCTGCTTGGTATTCATCAGATGGGAAAAGACTTTTCTTTGTGAGTGACAGACCACTCGATAACAAGGGAGAGCCAAAAGATCGCGACATTTATCTTGCGCATTGGAATGATAAAAAAGAAGAATGGCTAGATGTTGAACGACTGCCTGAGAATATAAACACCAAATATGATGAAGACGGAATTTTCTTACACCCAGACGGTAAAACACTTTACTTTTCATCTATGGGTCATAATAGTATGGGTGGGTATGATATTTTTAAAACAGTGCAACAAGAAGATGGCTCTTGGTCTGACCCAGAAAACATTGGTTATCCTGTAAACACGCCTGATGATGATGTCTTTTTCGTAGTTGCTGCAAACGGTCGTGATGCATTTATGACCTCATTTCGAGATGGAGGTGAAGGGCACAATGATTTGTACAAAGTAACTTTCTTGGGAGAACTTAAAAAACCAATATTAAATGCTGAAGATATTTTATTAGCAAATTCTTCAGTACCCATAAGTGCAAACGTTATTGAACCAAAAATTGAAGTTTCTGGTAGTCAGATTGCAATTCTAAAAGGAATTATTCGTGATGATAAATCTAAAAATCCACTAAAAGCAGATATTGAATTAGTCGACAACGAAACAGGTGAAGTTATTGCTGAATTTTCTTCAGACTCTAAAAGTGGGCGCTATTTAGTGTCTCTTCCTGGTGGAAAAAATTATGGAATTGCAGTGAAAGCAGATAGTTATTTGTTCCACTCAGAAAATTTTGATGTTACACAAGACTCGGACTACAAAGAAGTTGAGAAAATTATCGACCTAAAAAAGGTTGATATCGGTCAAAAAATTATTCTTAGAAACATTTTCTTTGATTTAAACAAATACACTTTAAGAGATGAGTCTGAAAATGAATTAAACCGATTGACAAAACTCTTAAATGATAATCCAAAACTAAAAATTGAAATTAGTGGTCATACTGATTCAAGAGGTTCGGACAGTTACAACAAAGAGCTTTCAAAAAACCGAGCAAAAACAGTTGTTGAGTACCTCATCAATAAAGGTATTGATAAAGACCGTTTAGTTTTTGAAGGTTATGGTGAAGAACAACCAATTCGAAGCGAAACAGAAATTTCAAAACTCAGTCGTAAATCACAAATTGAAGCGGCTCATCAAGAGAACAGAAGAACTGAGTTTAAAATTCTTGCAAATTAATTGATAATTAGTTTTTATCGACATTCACCGTTTGATTTAGATTAGTTTTAGTAAACAATTAATTCAATCATATTCCGTTACAGTTTATATGAAGCTTTTTTCTATAATTGTATTTCTTTTTTGTTCAAGTTTTATCTTTGCCCAAAACTGGATGCAAAGAACTAATTTCCCAGGAAGTAACAGAGACGATGGCGTCGTTTTTAAAATAGGAAATCACGCATATTGTGGAACTGGTCAAACACCTTCTTTTCAACCAGAGAAAGATTTTTATTCCTTTGAAGTATTTACAGGTGCTTGGTCCCAAATTTCTAGTTTACCAACCAACGAAGGAAGGCAATATGCGTCTGCATTTACAAATGACACACTCGGATTTGTATTTGGTGGAGAAAATGGAAGTGATTTTTATAATGATTTATTCGCTTACGACCCAAATACAGACAATTGGACCGAAATGACACCTCTTCCTTCAAGCGGTCGAAGTGGAATGGCTTGCTTTACAATCGAAAACAAAGCATATATAATCTGCGGCAGAACAAGCAATACTAATCTTACAAAAGAAGTGTGGGAGTACAATATGACCAACGACACATGGACACAAAAGAATGACTTTTCCTTCGGCAAAAGATGGAGGATGATTGGAGCGGTTAACAATCAGAGTGGTTTTACATTGTTTGGCTACGACGACACACAAGACTTTAGTGACGAACTATTCGAATATATCCCATCAACTGATGATTGGGTTGTTCGTTCGAACTTTCCTGAAGAACCTAGAAACTATGCAGTAATGACAAGCATCAATGACCATCTTGTTATTCTTTTTGGAATAGATAGTACCAGTCAGTTTTACAACGATGTTCATCTTTTTGATTTTACAACTGATCAATGGAGTACATCAACCAGTCTACCCGACTTACCTCGAAGAGGAGGCTTAGTCTTTTCGAAAGGTCTCGATCTATTTTATACAACTGGGCTTACAGAAACACCTGAAAGGACAAATGAAACATGGTTGCTGACTAATCCTACAAGTAATTTGTCTGAATTTAAAACGGATAAGATCTCAATTTACCCAAACCCTGCGTCAGATATACTCAATGTTAAATGCAGCAATTGTAATAACAAACCTCAAACAGTGACTATAAAAACCTTATTAGGTCAACATGTTTCAACATTTCAAATCAATGAAACTCACATGAAAATAAATGTTTCAGAACTAAGCACTGGAACTTATGTACTATCAATTATGAGCCAATCTAATCAGCCAATTTCTCCAATTAGGTTTGTCATTAAATAAGAGGTCGTTATCAGATATCCGTAAAATCGAGCTATTATTTGTGATCACATTGAAAATACAAAATTATTTCTATAAACAGAATTGAACACGGCAATTTATCAGCGCAAACGCATTTAAATCATGCGCATTAAATATTTAGTTTAATGAGGTTTGTTAAAAGCTAGATAGATCGGTTTTAAAAAATTGAAAGTTCAAATTCTTTTCTGGAATAAACAAAGTGAATTGACTTTTGTTAGCTAAAGAATAGTTAATTTTGACCTTGAATTTTGAGTTTTTAAAAGTTATGATTAAAACAGATATTATTATAATTGGAGCAGGCCCTGTTGGTTTATTTACAATTTTTGAGGCAGGTTTATTAAAATTGAAATGCCATTTAATTGATTCGCTTCCTCAAGCTGGAGGACAATGTTCTGAAATTTATCCTAAAAAGCCTATTTATGACATTCCTGGCTTTCCATCTATTTTAGCTGGAGAACTAGTTGATAATTTAATGGAGCAAGCAGCACCTTTTAAACCTGGATTTACGCTTGGGGAGGCTGCAGTTTCTATTGATAAAACTGAAGATGATAAATACATAGTAACGACAAGTAAGGGAACTAAACACGAAGCACCAATTGTCATGATCGCTGGTGGATTAGGGGTTTTTGAACCGCGTAAACCGCCAATTGAAAACCTAGAAAATTACGAAGATAAAGGTGTTGAATACATCATAAAAGATCCAGAGTTTTATCGCGGAAAAAAATGTGTGATCTCTGGTGGCGGTGATTCAGCACTTGACTGGGCTATATTTTTAGCTGATAAAAACATCGCATCAGAAGTATCTCTTGTTCATAGAAGAAGTTCTTTTAGAGGCCATTTAGATTCGGTTCAAAAAGTTATGGATTTAGCAGAATCTGGTAAAATAAAATTAATTACTGAAGCTGAAGTTGTTGGAATTGATGGTAATGGAAAAGTTGAAAATGTAACCATAAAACACAAAACTGAAGGTGAATTTAAAGTTGAAACAGACCATTTTATTCCGCTTTTTGGGCTTAAACCTTCACTTGGTCCAATTGCAGATTGGGGATTAGAAATTGAAAAAAATGCGATTAAAGTTGATACAACTGATTATTCAACTAATATTTCAGGAATTTATGCAATCGGCGATGTAAATACATATGAAGGGAAACTAAAACTTATCCTCTGTGGATTCCATGAAGGGACAATAGCTGTACAATCTGCTTTCGCTCGTATACATCCAGATAAGAAAAACGTATTAAAATATACCACAGTAAACGGAGTGCAAGGGTTTTAGAATTCAGAACTCTAAATTCTAAACTTAAAAAAAAGCTACATATCCGAAATGTACTTTTCCATCACGAATTTGAATAGGATTATCAAATTGTTTTCCGAGAGCGTATGAAATCGAAAATATTCCTACGTTGGTTCCAAAGCTAAATCCAGCACCAAACCCAAAGGGAGTGTCCTTTGAGTACCCACTTGCATTATTTTCATAAATCGATTGATCAAAAAATGCAAATGCATGTGAATTTTCATCAGCTAAAAAGCGATATTCTATGGTAAATGTTGTTAAAGTGGTAGCCAGCAATTGCTCTTCATCAAACCCACGTTGACTGAGTAGGCCACCAAAACGGTAAAGCTCATTTGTATATATTTTAGGAGCGTAATAAGTTCTCGTTCGATTTGCAAGGCGAATTACATTTCTTCTAGTAATCGGAATAAACCACTCTAGCTCTAGTTTTCCAGAAAAAGTTGTAGACACAATGCTCGTGTCTGACTCAGGCTCAACGCTTGTCCTACGACCAACAGATCCGCTTAAGTCAATGCGAAATCCTTTTGAAGGGTTGGGCAAGTAATCTAGCTGTCTTCGATAAAGATTTAAACCATATCGATTTGAACTTACAGATGAAAAATTAGAGCTAGGTAAAGTAGATGCACCGCTTAGTAAATTAGAGTTTTCAGCCTCATAAAATGCTTTTATATAATTTCCTCCGATTAAAAAATACTGAACTCCAACATTGACAGTAGTTGTTAAGAAAGTACTGTCCTGTTTATACAAATCAAATGAACCATCAATTCCAAAAGGAGTGTTAAAAAGAAAAGGATAGTTTAGTTCCATATTTAAGTCTTGTGTTCCAGGTTGTAAACTTCTCCAATTAATATCCAAAAGCTCACCACGTTTCAAAACATTCTGAAGTTTTAACCTTACATCCCCAGTTACCGTATTTTCTTGAGTAACTGGATCTGGTTGTAATCCAACAACTCCATTTACTAAACTTACAGGATTGCTCTCTAGATATAAAAACAAATCTACACCTTCTTCAGTAAATAACAGTTCTTGTCCTTTAATCTCCTTTAAAAACTGAATCTGTTCAATTCGATTCGAAACTCTTCTCAAACGACTTTCATCATATAGATCACCTTCCTTAATTGAAATATTATTCGTTAAAAATTTCTTACTTACTTTAGGCTCTCCTTTTAAATGTATTTCAGTTATTCTTACCTCTGGACCCTTTTCTATCATTAATTCTGCAAGTGTTATTTCAGGTTTAATCTCATCTATTTTCAATTTTACTTTTGCAAAAGGATATCCATTATTTACCAGATAACTTAACACTCCTGTCATCAATATTTCTACTTCATGAGGATCAAATGGCAATCGAGAGATAGCCCTTTCATTAATTCTTGGCACTTTACTTATTAAATAATCATGTTCACTTTCGTAGCTAATGGATAAGTTGGAAAATTTATCGCCATAATAGTAATAAACCAAAGCCTCATTTTCACTCCATGAAATAGAGTCTATAGCAGCCAAAACATGACCTTTCCGAATGTGCTTTGACCTGATTTTTTCAAGCTTTGATATCAGTCCTTTTTTAGATTTAAACTTTTTCCCTTCTAGCTTATCGGCTTTCGGGAAATTATGTTTATTAAATGACATAATATAAGAATCTTGCGCGCTAAGCGAAGTACAGGAAAAAAGCACTATATAGAGGGCTAACCTTATCATTCCACAAGTTTAAACGAACAATTATCTTCAATATTGAAACAACCGAAAATGTTATTTACATCTTAATTTTTCTTTTAAGTGTAACTATTTCCATATATTTACAGCATCAAACAAAAACGAATTAAAATTTTATAAAGCTATGAAAAGATTTTTGCCTTGGGCTTTTGTCGGTGTATTTTTTATCTCTCTTGCTTCATCTTGTGGTTCTTCTAGAGCTCACTGTGATGCTTATGGTGATAATTCAATTGAAATAGAACACGACGATTTAGCTAAGCGTTAATTTTGCTCAGCAAAACTCCTGCGCTACTTATATTTGAACCTTTTGCTAAAGTTACAGATTAAGCATTTATTTTTTAACTAATTCTGATTATCCTTAATTTTGTAATTGAGTGTATTAAATTTTTATTTCTTATCCTTCAGCAATATTTCAATGTCTTCCATTAATTCATTTACTTCGGAAATACTCGTACCGTCGTAGTAACCTCTTATCCTTAATTGTTGGTCTACCAAAACAAAATTGTTAGTGTGGATAAAGTCAGAACCTGCATCTCCCAAATTTGCAGCTTCGGCTGGTTTTAAAACAAAAAAAGAGTTTCTCGCTAAACCGTACAAAGCATCTTTTTCGCCAGTAATAAAATGCCATTGTCCATCGATAGCATTGTGTTTCTCAGCATACTTTTTCATTACTTCAACACTGTCAGTTGCAGGGTCAACTGTGAAACTCAAAAGCTTTACATTTTTATTCCCAATAAATTTTTTCTGAACACGAGTCATTTGAGCGGTCATTTTAGGACAAATTGTACCACAAGTAGTAAAGAAATATTCTGCAACAAAAACTTTTCCTTTAACGTCTTCAAGTGTAATTTTCTCACCATTTTGATTGACCAATGAAAACGCACCAATTCTATGACCAATACCAACTTTTAGCAATTCTGGGTTAACCATTTCTGATTTCAAATCCTTTGGCTGAATGATGGGAAGTTTCTTTTCAGATTTTTGTGATATGGTTGATAAATAAGCAATCGTTATTCCAATGATTACTATCCCTATAACAACAATTAATCGCATATAAACATTTTACTTCAAAGTTAATAAATAAGCGTATTACTAAAGATTATTTAGGATAATTTATGTGTTTTCAACCTTCTGGTAAAACGGGGTAGGTTATAGCAAGATTTTAATAGATCAGCAGGGCAAACGCATTCAAATTTAGAATTCCTATTTTGGTTCAATTAATAAATCAAAGGTTCTTTTGCCACGGGTTTTAAATCAAATTCAATGAAAAGTTGTACTTTCGAAAAGACAAAATAATCTTCAGATGAAAAATTATATATTATTCTTATTGAGTATTGGTTTTACATTAATTGGTAGAACGCAAAAACTTACTATTCCTACTGATACCATTGTTAAAACCTCACATACTGTGAGTATAAACGGCAACAGTATTAATTACGATGCAGAAGTAGGAATGCAACCACTTTGGAATGATACAGGGAAAATAGTCGCTACATTAAACTACACCTATTATAAAAAGAAAGGAGTCAAAAATATTGAAGAAAGACCAATTGTTATTTCCTTCAATGGTGGTCCTGGTTCAGCTTCAGTTTGGATGCATATCGCTTATACTGGACCAAAAATACTGAGGATTGATGATGAAGGTTATCCAATTCAACCTTATGGTATTTCTGACAACCCCCACTCTATTCTGGATGTTGCAGACATTATATATGTAAATCCAGTTAACACAGGCTATTCACGTACAATTCCATTTGCAGGGAAAGAAGTGGAAAGAGAAGACTTTTTCGGTATTAATGCAGACATCAAATATTTAGCAGAATGGTTAAATACATTTATTTCGAGAAATAATCGGTGGCTCTCTCCAAAATATCTAATCGGTGAAAGTTACGGTGGAACGAGAGTTTCAGGTCTTGCACTTGAGCTTCAAGAACAACAATGGATGTACTTAAATGGTGTAATCCTAGTTTCACCAGCTGATTACAATGCTTTTGAATCTGATACGCCAATTTCTTCATCACTTAATTTTCCATATTTTACTGCAGCTGCATGGTATCACAAAATGCTCGATGAGGAGCTACAAACAAAATCACTCACTGATTTATTAGAAGAAGTTGAAACTTTCACATTGGATGAACTTATGCCTGCATTAGCCAAAGGTGGTGGGTTAAGTGATGAAAAGAAGTATGATCTCGCTAAAAAAATGGAACATTACTCTGGGATTAGTAAAAAAGTAATCCTGCAACATAATTTGGATGTTCCAACAAGTTATTTCTGGAAGGAATTATTGAGGGAGAGTGACGGCAAAACAATTGGTCGATTGGATTCTCGCTACCTTGGTATAGACAAGCGAGATGCTGGTGAAAGACCAGACTATAATTCAGAACTCACTTCATGGTTGCATTCATTTACTCCAGCGATAAATTACTATATGAGTGAGGAACTAAAATTCAAGACTGATCTCAAATACAATATGTTTGGTCCTGTTCATCCTTGGAACAGAGAGAACAATAATACAAGAGAAAATCTTCGAAAAGCAATGGCTCAGAATCCTTACTTAAATATAATGTTTCAAACAGGATATTTTGATGGTGCTACAACCTATTTTAACTCAAAATACACGATGTGGCAGATTGACCCGAGTGGGAAGATGAAAGACAGAATGAAGTTTAAAGGATACGAAAGTGGTCACATGATGTACCTGCGTAAAGAAGACTTAAAGACAGCAAATGAACATCTGAGGAGCTTTATTCTGGAATCCTCAAACACAAATAAACCAGCAAAGTACGACAGGTAAAAACTTCAATCGTCTAACAAATCATTATTTTCTGAATCTTTTGGGTTCACTTTGATAAAAATGGAAAGTAGTGAAATGATTATCCCTGCCCCTAAAAGATGTATTGTATAAGGATAATGTAAGTGTTTAAAAACTACACCAACAAAAATGAACATCATTCCTAAGTAGAAGATAAAACTTTGAACTGGACTAGTACGTTTTCTTTTCTTATCAAAGAAATTTGATAGTATTGAAAATACAAATCCTAAAAGTCCCAGAAAAACAACGCCGAAATAAAACAAAGTATCAAACCCCAACTCAAAGGGGTTGAAACCTGTTGACATCATTAGTAAAGAGAGCAATGAAATAAAAAACGCTCCAAAACTCAATTTGCTCCACATAGTATTTTAGTTAAAAGACTATTGCTACTTCAACGTAAAGCTATCTTTCCCGATAAGTGCGCCATCTGCGAAAATTTTAACTGTAAAGTTACCACTTGGGATATCATCACCTTGCAAGTTATGGACAATCGTCATATCAACCTGCTGACCTTGATAATTAATTTCTCTTTTGTCAGTATAAATGATTTCATTTCCTGAAACATTTACAACATTATTTGGTTTAGAGAAGATAACCTCACCATTAGGATTAATGATCTGCATATACACCATTTTATCTCCCGTTTTTGCAATCGTATTTTCTCCAATTGTAAATGTGGAGGAGATAACATCTACACGACCAGCACGATTAACTTCGTGTGTATTACCGTTTATTCTATAGCGCAGAGCAACTGAATTAAAGTTAAATGCATTTAATTTTGCGCCTTTTGCTAATAATTCTGATGATTGTTCTGCTTGAGTTTTTAAATTATCACGTTCACTTTCTGTTTCTGATAATCTATTACTTGTACGATCCAATTCAGAAGTTAAGTTAACATTCAAAGTATTCAAAGAGTCAATTGTAACTAAATAGTTTTTCATTATTCCTCTCAACTGATCATTTTCTTTCTTCAATCGATTGATTTGACTATAACTTCTGCGTTTAGTATCATTCAACTCTTCCATCAATTCATTAATTCTGTCTTTTTGAGCGTTAAGACTATCGGCTTTTGAAGCATCTTTTTCAATTAATTTGTCATAAGTGTCTAACATATTTTGAAAGTCAGTGCGTAAATCTTGAGTTGTATTATCAATATAACCAGAAAGTGCTTCGTTCATCTCAGCCTTTTCTTTTTCGAGTTGTTGATTGGTTACTTGACAATTTTCATAGGCTTCAGATTCTTTTGCATACATCCACCCCAAAGCTCCTGCTCCGAGAAGAGAGATAATTGTGATTAATATCCACGCTCCTGATCTTGATTTATTCTTATTCGATTTGTCTGTTGTTTTTTTCTCTTCTGACATGATTAAATTAATTTATGTAGATAAAATTACAAAAAATTGATAGTTATGTTACACATAATAAGTATAAAATATAAAATTAAGCGCCATACTCCATTAAATATGCTTTTAGAAATTCATTTAAGTCACCATCCATAACTGCATCAACATTTCCAGTTTCATATCCAGTACGAACATCTTTAACTAATTTATAAGGATGCATAACATAGTTTCTAATCTGCGAGCCCCATTCAATTTTCATTTTTTCAGATTCGATAGCCTCTCTTTTTTCCATCCTTTTACGCAACTCCAATTCATAAAGTTGCGACTTTAATAGCTGCATGGCTTTTTCTTTATTCCCCAACTGGGATCTAGATTCTGAATTTTCTATAACTATTCCTGAAGGAGCATGTCTCAATCTTACAGCAGTTTCTACTTTATTAACATTCTGTCCACCTTTACCTCCTGAGCGAAATGTTTCAAAAGAAATGTCAGCAGGATTGATATCAATATTAATAGTATCATCTACTAATGGATAAACGTAAACCGAAGCAAAAGAAGTATGACGTTTAGCATTAGAGTCGAATGGTGAGATCCTCACCAAACGGTGCACACCATTTTCGCCTTTTAAGTAACCAAAAGCAAAGTCTCCATCAAACTCAATAGTAACTGTTTTAATGCCTGCAACCTCACCTTCTTGATAGTTCAGCTCTTTGATTTTATACCCGTTTTTTTCGCCCCACATCATATACATTCTCAGAAGCATGTTCGCCCAATCACAACTTTCGGTTCCTCCAGCACCAGCAGTTATCTGCAAAACTGCATTAAGATTATCTTCTTCTCCTGAAAGCATATTTTTCAATTCTAACTCTTCAACCTCTTTGAGTAGTTGGTTATAGAGTGAGTTAATTTCACTTTCTGATCCAGCACCATCATTATAAAATTCAATTAGAACTTCTAAATCATCAAATTTTGCCTGAATTGATTCACAAGAATCCACCCAAAATTTCAATTGCCTTGATTGTTTTAAAGTCTTTTCAGCAGTTTTAGGATCATCCCAAAAAGTAGGATCTTGAGATTTCAATTCCATTTCGTGAATTTCAGCCTTTTTCTCATCGACTTTTAGATAGTCAGAGAGTGCTGAAATACGTGTTTTCAATTCCTTTAATTGGTCACTATTTACCATCCTGCAAATTTAAGAAATTGCAATTATTAATCACTTCATTTTAAAAAAATAGCACTTAGACATGTTTTCAATTATAAATATTTTGTGAAAATCTGAATGTGTTCTCTTCAAAAAATTTTACATTTGAAACCAAAATTAAACTAAGCATGAATATTCCTGCAAATTTAAAGTACACAAAAGATCACGAATGGTGTCTCGTAGAAGGTGATGTTGTAACCATAGGTGTTACAGATTTTGCCCAAAGTGAACTTGGTGACATTGTTTTTGTCGAAGTTGAAACCGAAGGCGAAAGTTTAGACAAAGAAGAAGTCTTCGGTTCTATTGAAGCTGTTAAAACTGTTTCTGATTTATTTATGCCAATTAGCGGTGAAATCATTGAATTCAATGAAGAGCTCGAATCGAGCCCTGAACTTGTAAACGATGATCCTTACGGCAATGGCTGGATGGTTAAGGTTAAAATTAGCAACAAAAGTGAACTTGATGATTTACTAGATGCTGATGCTTATAAAGATTTATTAGGTTAATTTTATTTTGTTACGTTTTATTGCTCCCAGTATATTGTGGACCATTTTGGTGATTATATTAAGTTTATCACCTTCCAGTCAATTAGGGGGTAATGAAATTTCGTTCGAAGGGTTTGATAAAATTGCTCATTTTGTGATGTATAGTTTACTTACCCTATTTTGGATAACAGGATTAAAACGTCAAAATAAATCGAAAAATTTAAGAGCGAAAGCATTTTTAATTGTTACCGTTAGTGCCTTCGTTTTAAGCTTAATTTTAGAATTATTGCAAGAATTTTTTGTGATTTCTAGATATTTTGAGGGCTTAGACTTGATTGCTAACGGTTTTGGTTGTATTTTTGGAGTGTTGCTCTTTAAACTTGTTTATAGAACAACTGCAGACAAAAAGGAATGATTTTTGCACACGAATAGAATAAAAAGATAAATATGGAGTCAAAGAAAAATCCAGAAGTTGATAATGAAAAAGTGAAATTACCGTTAATATTTCTTGGCTTTTTTGTAGTTGCCACGATAATAACACTTTCATTCTCATATGAAACACCCGCAATATCTGACAATTTAGATCGTGGTGATCGTGATAAAAGCGAGATACCTGAAGAGGTAGTTGAAGTAGAGGAACCAGAAGACGAACCAGTAGTTCAAGAACTTCCTGAACCTGATATTCCACCACCACCATCTGAGGATATGGAAGAAGAGGAGAATGTTGATGAGGATGAAGACATAGTTGTTGAGACTCCCCCAATTGATATTGAGGAAGAGGAAGAGCCAGAACCAGAGGCTCCTATTGTTGATTATCCAGATCAAGAAGCTAATTTCCCTGGTGGTACAGCTGCCATGAAAAAGTTTTTAGCTGAAAACATAAAATATCCAGAAGTTGCTATGGAGCTTGGTGATCAAGGAAAAGTTTTTGTTGAGTTTGTTGTTGAAAAAGACGGAAGTATTACTCAAATTAAAATTTTAAGAGGAGTTTCAAGAGAAATCGACCAAGAAGCTAAACGTGTAGTTAAGTCTATGCCGAAATGGGAACCAGCTGAATCTAGCGGTGAATCAGTTCGTGCAAGATGTCGTATTCCAATTAATTTTATTTTACAATAAACTAAAAATTATATCAGTTATAAAAGTCTATCTCGCTGATAGGCTTTTTTTATGCAAAAGAAAGAAAATGTTCTCCAAAAAAGATGTTTGTAGATTTGTTGATTTAACAACACTAAATACTTACGACTCAACGAAAAGTGTTGATGCGTTTTTAAAACGTGCATTGACTCTAGAAAAAAAGGGATTTCAAGTCGCTGCTGTTTGTCTCTTTCCAAATTTTGCAACACAATCAGTCAAAAAATTAAGTGCTTCAAAAATTAAAATAGCTGTAGTTGCTGGCAACTTTCCAAATTCACAAAGTTTTCTTTCTGTTAAACTCCACGAATGTGAACTAGCATTAGAATCTGGTGTTGACGAATTAGATATTGTTCTTAATATTGGCGCATTCATGGACGAAGACTATCAACAAGTTATTGATGAAGTTCGCGCCGTTAAAAATTTAATGGGGCATAAAACCTTGAAAGTAATTCTTGAAACAGGACTCCTGAAAAACGAAAAACTGATTAAAAAAGCAGCTGAATTAGCGATTGAAGGTGGGGCAGATTTTATTAAAACCTCAACGGGTAAAGATTTTCCTGGCGCAGATATTAAGGCGGTTGAAATAATGAGTTCAGTAATTTTACAACACTATAAAAAAACTAGAAATTATACTGGACTTAAAATAAGTGGTGGAGTAAAAACCTACGAGCATGCTATTGAATACATCAATTGTGTTGAGAATATTTTGGGTGTTGATTTTATTAAACCAGAGTTATTCAGAATAGGTGCGAGTTCATTATTAAATAACCTTACAAATGAATAAATTCGAAGAGCTCTACAAAATTCCACTCAAGGCTATTATTTCAGCTTCAGAAGCAATAATGCATGTCTACAATCACGAGTTTGAAAAAATCAAAAAAGCCGACGGAAGTCCGCTAACTGAAGCAGATTTAAAGTCATCTCAAATTATTCGATCTTTTTTAAAAGAAACCAATATCCCTATTACTGGAGAAGAAGTTAAAAAAGCTGACTTTTCTGAAAGGAAAAACTGGAGTAAATGCTGGTGCATAGACCCGCTTGATGGTACCAAAGAATTCATTAAAAAAAATGGAGAGTTTGTAGTTAACATCGCTTTGATAGAAAATCAAAAACCAATTTTCGGTATCATTGCATCACCAGTACTGGAGGAGATCATTATGGGTGGACCAGAGTTTGGCGCTTTTCACTTTTCTTATAATGATAAAAACAATCCTGAAAATTGGAGGAAATTACCTGCCATTAATTCTCTCAATAACCCTATCACTCTAATTTCTTCTCGAAGCCATTACTCAGGTGACCTGCTTTCGCTTGTCGAATTTATCGAAAAAAAATACGATAAAGTAACTTCAAAAAAAATGGGTTCTGCATTGAAGTTTTTTGATTTAGTCTTGGGAAAGGCAGATATTTACCCAAGGTTTGCCCCAACTATGGAGTGGGACATTGCAGCAGGACAAGCGATTTACGAAGCTGTAGGTGGTGAAGTTTTGCAAAGAGGCACGGGCAAACCGCTCACATACAACAAAGAAGATTTAACAAATCCCTTTTTCGTTGCAAGTAAAAAAATTATCCCTATTCATCTGACAAATTAGCGCTTATATCCAACAACCTCGAAATTAACCACAACCCTCCGTCACCTCGCAAAGCATTGAGCTATGTTGAAATGAGCTTTGCGAGAGGTCTGTTTTATTTTTCCCAGACACTAGTGGTTTATTTTAATTCAGAAGAAAGAAAGCCTTATGAATAAGCCAGGTTAATTCAACTGAAAAAAATTCACTTCTTTTTAGTTAGAATTCATTAGTTTTAACCTGTGATTCCAAAACTACACATACTATTAACTTATTTTGTTAGTTTATTTATTGGAGTGAACTCTGTAAATGCTCAACAAATTCTAACACCTTTGGGGAGTAGTTTTAAAGATAAGCTAATATTAAATGAAGACTCTGAAGGTGAGCATACTTTAGGATCAGGGTTCTTTCCAAATACGTATAGTGAATCTGGTTATCGTTTGCCAGATAAAGACACAACTCAAGGATGGATTAGACGTAAGTTATTTAATGAACATTTTATTCAAATTGAAGGTAATGATTATTTTTTAGCAATCGACCCTTTACTAAACCTTACTTTGGGAGAAGAGTTTTTACAAAATAACACCGAAAGAGTATTTCAAAACACAAGAGGTGTTCAGGCTTTTGGTGAGGTGTTGGACAAAGTTTCATTCTATACTGTTTTCTATGAAAACCAAGCGAGATTTGCCGACTTTCAAAATCAATACTTTTTAGATCGTGGTGAACAAAAATTAAAGAATGGTGTATATCAGACAAGTAACGCAATGATTCCTGGAGGAGGTAGAACAAAGCCCTTTAAATCTACAGGGTTTGATTATGCCTCTTCCGCTAGTTACATCAGATATCAGCCCTTTAAAAAGTTAGCAGTTCAATTTGGAAATACTCCGCAATTTATAGGCTGGGGGCATCGTTCTTTTTTAATTTCAGATAACTCATTTAACTTTTCAAACCTGAAAATTGACTGGAAAATAAGCCCAAAAATAAATTATACTTTAATCAGAGGAAAGCAACTTAATTTATTTAGAAGAGCCGTTACAAATCAAGTTGAGGCACCATTTGAACGCAAGTATTTCGGAACACATTATCTAACGTTTAACCCAATTTCTAACCTTACAATCGGTTTTTTTGAAGCATCAATGTATTTAAAAGATGAAGCAGTAACATCTAGATCTCTTGACCCAATGTTCTATCAACCCATTATTGGACTTAATACTACAGTTGGTGGATGGGAAAACGAAAACATAAAAAATTTAATTGGTCTTAATTTTGGTTTTAAGATTGCTCAATCAAATTTGCTTTACGGTCAACTTGTAACGGATGATCTTGAAAACATAGAATACGGAGCTCAAATTGGATGGAGAAGCAGCAACCTTTTTGGTGTAAAAAATCTATTTATAAATTGTGAATTTAACTTTGCTACAAACCGTCTTTTTAGTGCAGAAAATCGCAGAATATCTTATACAAATTACAACCTTCCTCTTGCACATACACTTGGGAATGGATTTGAAGAACTAGTTACTCGCGCTGGCTATGAATGGAAAAAAATATACGTATTTGGATCCTCTGTTAATTATCGATCTGATCAATCAATGCGGGATAAGTCAGCATTGTTTGAGTCTAAAGAAGCAACAATAAACTTTAATGAAACAATTGTGAGCAACAATAGCTTTGAATTTGGTTATATCTTGAATCATGCAACACGCTTGAGTGTTTTCGCAAAAGGACTATACCGAATAAGCTCAACTTCACTTGAAGGAGATCTCAATAATGGAATACTAATGTTTGGTATAAAAACAGGAATACGAAATCAATATATGGACTTTTAATGAGGTTTTTTATTTACATATTTTTAGTACTAAACTCCTTTTTAGGTTTTAGTCAAACTGAGGTGACTTACCTTAATTATGATCCATTTTTCGAAGATAGTGTGATTAACAAACAAACCACTGTAAAACCGTTTATTATTGATCATGCAACTTCACCAGGGTGGGATTTATGTAACAAAGACGGAGAAACCACCAACTCGCTCAAATTTTTCCCCGCTGTGAATAGTGTAGGTGGAGCATTCCAAAATCAAAACAACTGGAAAAATTCATATCGGTTAGGTGCAGGCTTTGGTTTTTCATCAAAAATTGGAACAAAACTGCACTTTCGAGGTAACATTTTAGCCAGTTATTACGAAAACAATAGTCCTTCTGAATTAAGTAATTCTGTGCTTCAAAACACCTACCTCCACAACAGTAAGGGTGGAAGCTTTAGAGAAGTGCAACCACGATTTCGTTTGAGTTACACACCAAATCGTCACTTTAACTTTCAGGCTGGCATAGATCAACAGTTTATTGGAGAAGGAAATCGTTCGATGTTGCTTAGTGATTATTCATCACCTCATCCTTTTTTTCAATTGCGCTCTTCATTATGGCGAATTGAATTTGTAAATCTTTACCAATTTTTTAGAGAGAACGTAACATCAACTGCAAGGAAAAAATTTGCATCAACACACATGCTTAACTATCAAGTAACTGATAAACTTCAAATCGGATTGTTTGAATCTGTTGTTTTTGAACCAAAAGACACTTCACTTAACCGAGGATATGAATTAGAATATTTGAATCCTTTTCTCTTTTATCGACCAACCGAATACAGCATTGGTTCACAAGACAGGTTGCTAATCGGACTTAATCTGAGCTACACATTCAAAAACCTGATGATTTACGGTCAATTTACATTAGATGATTTTGTTTTAAATGAAATTGTAGAGCGCAGCAGATGGTGGGCAAATAAATACGGTGGTCAATTTGGTTTTAAAGGGAAAAAACAACTTAACAAAAGTCAACTTCGGTATCGCTCCGAAATCAATTTTGCACGACCTTTCACATACACTCATTTAAGTGAAGGAACAAATTACGGTAATCAAGGAATAAGCTTGGCACATCCACTAGGCGCAAATTTTGTTGAATCATATACAGAAGCTACACTTCATTTTGAAAATGACTTGACTCTAAGTACTCAGATCATGTTTGCGCAACAAGGAGGTCAAGATGCAGATGCAACAACAACTTATGGATCCGATATTTACCAACCATATACAGATCGCCCTTTTGAATACGGTTATTATATTGGTGCAAATGGGAGGCTTAATCGATTGAGGGTTGCCGTAGAACTCAACTACCCTATACTAAAAAAGATAGCTTTAGTTTCTTTTATTCGCCCAGGAATTGAGTTCTCACAAATGAATGACAATCTTTATCAATCAAATTTACTTATTTATGGTGGTTTAAGAACAAATTTATGGAATGATAGAGGATTTTCTTTCTAAATGAAAGACCCTTAAAGTTTTAACAAATCACAGTATTTATATTAGTGAAACCAAGAAGAAAAGTCCTCACAGCACAATTCATTTATCGTTAAAGACACAAAGTTTGAAATATAAGTGAAGTGTTTGTCGGGTATTTTTTTGTGTTCGTCGATAATTATATATATTTGCACTAAAATAATTGTGCTATGAATATTTTTAAATACTTACTTACTACGGTGTTCTTGTTTGGTGCATTACAATTAATCGCTCAAACTTCAGAAAAATCTGAATCAAAAGAAAAGTCTGAAATTTCTAAAAAGAATGCAGAAGAACTCAAAAAACCTTCTGAGTTAAAACAAGCTCAAAAAAAGAAGGCAAGTCCAAAATCTGGAAAAGTTTCAACAAAAGCTAAAATTCGAAAAGGTGAAGCTACAAGAAAAAAGGAAGATCAATAAAAACTATTGATTTTATCATTTTTTTATACTAAAACATTAATTATGAAAAGTAACTTACTACGTTTTACACTAATAGTCATTAGTGTAATCTCACATCAACTTTCATTTTCTCAAAGTTGTGATACTTTAAGAAATTATAATTTGGACGACACATTTTATGAGTTTACAGGTGTTGCTGGTCACCCCCTAGGACATGAAATTCTAGACGGAGGGACTAATCCCGTTACAAATTGGGCAGAGCCTTATACAGCAACTGCTGCAACTGAAGTCAGAAGATTGCGGTTTGTTCCATGGGTAGTCCATGATGAAGGCGGATCTGTTACATTTAATGTTTATGACGATAATGCTGGTGAGCCAGGTGCTGTTCTCGGTTCTGAAACAGTTCCTCTTGCAGATTTTACAGAAAATACTTTCACAGAAGTTGATTTCTTAACTCCTGTTAATGTTAATGGCAACTTTTTTGTTGGCTTTGAACTAACTTATAATACTCCACAAGATACATTTGCAATAACTGGTACACATAAACCAGGAGGCATAAATTACACGCAAATGTATTACGCAGGTGTTTGGTCAAATGTAGATGCTGAATATAATATGGCTGGCGACCCGTTTATAAGCGCATGGGAATTAGATGTTTTAACTTCAACCGCACCTTCTCCTGTTGCTGAATTCAATTTTAATACTACAGCTTGTTTGGGTGGTGAATTTAATGTTGATGGTAGTCCTTCTCAAAATGTAGATCAATACCTTTGGCTATTAACAGGTACTGGAGCAACTCCTGTCCACGATAATGATGAAGGATTAAATGGTGTGCTTACTCCAACTGTTTCAGGTTTAGATCAAGAAATTTATTTAATTGCTGATGGTGGTTGTCAAACTGATGTTAATGGATATCTAGCTGATGTATTCGATCCGATTACTGCAGATGTAAACACTACAAACTCAACATGTGGTAACAACAACGGTGAAATTACTGTTAGTAATGAAGCGGGAGGTAGTGGGAATTATTCATACTCTCTTGATGGCACAAACTTTCAAACTAATCAAACTTTTAGTGGGTTAGCACCTGCCACTTATACAGTCTATGTTGTTTCAGGTGGTGATGGATGTGAGACAACATACAGTGTTACAGTAAACGCAACTCCTCCCGAAACTATTACCGTTGGATCTGATCAAACTATTTGTTCGGGTGATAATGCAACGATTACAGCATCAGGTACAGGAACAATTGAATGGTTTGATGGAGCAACATCGGAAGGAACTGGTACTTCAATAACCGTTTCTCCTGGAGCAACAACTAGTTATGATGTTGTACTTACAGATGTAAACGGATGCGAAGATACTGATCAAGTAACTGTAAATGTAGACCCTCTTCCTACAATTGATGCAGGCAACGATGAAGAT
Source organism: Brumimicrobium sp. (assembly GCA_040882265.1). GTDB lineage: Bacteria > Bacteroidota > Bacteroidia > Flavobacteriales_D > Crocinitomicaceae > Brumimicrobium. Next base: position 24,311 of record JBBEBO010000087.1, read on the forward strand.
TTGTGTACTGGAAACTCCACAACGGTTTCTGTAACTGGGGGTTCTACTTATTCTTGGAACAATGGTCTAGGTGCTGGAGCTTCTCACACTGTTAATCCAACAAGTAATACAACTTATAC
>JBBEBO010000087.1:24529-28269 GCA_040882265.1 Brumimicrobium sp.
GCTGGAGCTTCTCACACTGTTAATCCAACAAGTAATACAACTTATACAGTTACTGGTACTGATATAAATGGTTGTGAAAACACCGATAATGTTACAATTACTGTAAATCCACTTCCTACTATTGATGCTAGTTCTGATGCTACTAGTTGTGCTGGAGAAAATGTTACTATTTCTGCAACTGGGGGTTCTACTTATTCTTGGGACAATGGACTAGGTGCAGGAGCTTCACATACTATAAATCCTACAAATACTGCAACTTATACTGTGACGGGTACGGATGCTAACGGTTGTGAAAATACTGATGATGTAGAAATTACTGTAAATCCATTACCTACAGTAACTACAAGTGCAGATGATGATATTTGCGTAGGTGAAAACACAACAATATCTGCATCTGGTGCTGATTCATATACTTGGAACAATGGACTAGGCGCTGGGATTTCTCACACTGTTAATCCAACTAACACCACTACTTACGAAGCAACTGGTACTGATGTAAATGGATGTGAGAATACTGATCAAGTTACAATCACAGTAAATCAAATTGATGACCCTAGTTTTACTTTTACTGACTATTGTGATGCTGCGACTTCTAATGGACCATCGAATATAGCTACACCTGGTGGAACATTTGGATTTAATCCTACTCCAACAGGTGGTACTACGATTGATGCAACAAGTGGTGAGATTTCCGGAGGCGTTGTGGGAACTACTTATTCTGTAGAATACGTGACAAATGGTAATTGCCCTGACTCATCAATTGAAACAGTAACAGTTCAAACCAATGATGACCCAACTTTTGATTATAATGATATATGTCTTGGAAACAACTTACCAATTGAACCATACAATATTGGAACGAGTGGCGGTACATTTAGTTTTGTAACTACACCAGCAGATGGCGCTACAATTGATGGTTCCACAGGAGAAATAAGTAATGCTTCACAAGGAAGTTCTTACGATGTTGAATATCTAACGCCTTCTGGAGTTTGTCAAGCATCATCGACTGAAACAATTCAAGTTTATAACGCTCCTACAGTAACTGCTTCGAATGATGAAACAGTGTGTGATGGTGAAGCTGTAACGATAACGGCTTCAGGAGCTGACTCTTATACATGGGATAACGGACTCGGTAGCGGGTCATCTCAAAATGTTACCCCAAGTAATACAACTACTTATATCGTAACTGGTGAAGAAAATACAAATGGATGTACAAATACTGATGAAGTAGTTGTTACAGTTAACCCTCTTCCAGCAGTTGATCCAGGAACAGACGAAGCAATTTGTGATGGAGATGATGTAACACTGTCCGCAAGTGGTGCAGATAATTATTCTTGGGACAACGGTCTTGGTGCTGGAGCTTCTCACACTACAAACCCATCAGCTACAACTACATACGAAGTTATCGGAACAGATTTAAACGGTTGTGAAAATAGTGCAGTTATTACTATCACAGTTAATCCACTTCCTACAGTAGATGCTGGGAATGATCAATTTCTTTGCGAAGGTGATGATGTTACTTTAACTGCAAGTGGTGCAGACAACTATACTTGGGATAATGGTATTACACAAGGAATCCCTTTCACACCAAGTGTTGGATCAACAACTTATACAGTTACTGGAACAGATGCTAATGGTTGCGAAAACACAGATCAAGTTGAAGTGTCGGTTGAAGAGTACCCATCAGTAAATGCTGGTGATGATCAAACGCTTTGCGCAAATCATGACCCAATTACACTTTCAGGAAATCCATCAGGAGGAACATATAGTGGAAATGGTATCACAGGTTTAGATTTCGATCCAAATGAAGCGGGAGTAGGTAGTCATGATATAACATATACTTATGAAACTGCTAACGGGTGTGAATCTACTGATGTTATAACATTAACAGTGGATGGATGTGCATCAATTGATGAGAATAATATTTTAAATGAATTATCAATTATGCCAAACCCTGCAACAGATTATTTGGATATTGTTTTTGATAATTCAATAACGATCAATAACATCGAACTAATGTCGGCAGAAGGTAGATTTGTTCAAATAGATATAATGACATTAAGTGATAATAAAACAAGAGTTAATGTAAGTAACGCTGAAAAAGGAACTTACTTTATTCGATTAAATACTTCTAATGGAAACATTGTTAAAAAAGTGATTATCCACTAGTACGAATGATAACTAACAAAGTGAAGACTGTTCCTTAATTTATGGGACAGTCTTTTTTTTTAATATTTTAAGTAATTTCGCTTGCAAAATATGGAGTACTGGTCAACTTTATTAAATGGTATTGCTCAAACATCTTTGTTGGAGTGGATTGGTGTTTTATCGGGAGTAATATACGTTCTACTTGCTGCTAAAAAACAAAATAGTTGCTGGTTCTTTGCAATGTTAAGTACGAGTATTTTCATATATATTTGTTACATCAGTGAGTTATATATTGAATCTTGGCTTCAAGTTTTTTATTTTATCATGGCAATTTACGGCTGGATAAATTGGCGAAAAGATGAATCGAAAAATTTACCCATTCAACGATGGCCAATTAAATATCATTTATTAAATGTTGTAGTTAGTAGTTTTTTAAGTATCCTTTTGGGGTATTTTATGTCGGAATACACAGGGCAAAAAAGCCCTTATCTTGATGCTTTCACAACAATTTTTAGTCTTGCTGCTACATTCATGGTTGCTCAACGTGTTTTAGAAAATTGGATCTACTGGATCATTATTGATGTTGGATTAGCATTTTTATATAGCAGTAGAGAGTTGTATCTCACTGGTTTACATTATGTCGTTTTTTCCATTGTTGCTATCTTTGCATGGTATTCATGGTTTAACTATTACAAAAAGCAGAAAACTCAATGAAAATTGCGATTACAGGTCCCGAAAGTACTGGGAAGACAATTTTGGCTAGCGATTTAGCAGAGCAATTTAATACTATTTGGATTCCTGAGTATTCACGTAAATATCTTGAAGATACTGGGGGCAAATACACCTTTGATGACCTTGAAATTATTGCAAGAGAACAAGAAAAAACTTGGACTAAAGTAAACAATCAAGACCTAGTATTTTTTGATACAGAATTTACAGTTTTAAAAATTTGGTCCGAAATAAAATTTGGTAGAGTTGCACCATACATTATCGATTCTTTAGAAAAACAGGATTTTGATCATTACTTTATTTGTGACCCAAAAGGAATTAAGTGGGAGGATGATCCATTGAGAGAACACCCAGAAAGAAGAGAAGAATTTTTCGAATTGTACTTGCGCATTATGAGCTCAAATAAAAGGTCTTACACAGTACTTTCTGGAGATTGGGACATCCGATTAAATAAGGCCGTTTCAAAAGTGAAAGAATTATTGAGCTCAGAAACATCAAAGTAAAGTTGTAAGGTTTCACTTTTTCATTTCTAATTCACTAAATTTGTGGTATGAGAAAAATGCTAGTTGTAGTTATTCTATTAATACTTTTCGTATTTATTGATACGGAAGCCTTTTCTCAATGTTCACAGTGCAAATTATTAGCAGAGCAGAGTGGGAATCCTGCTGACGATAAGCTTTTAGGAGATTCAAATGGTAACAATATCAACACAGCCATTCTTTACATTATGGCTGTTCCATACATTATTTTAAGCTTCCTTTTCCGCAAGCAAATCAAACGTTTTTTTAAAAAATCGTTTGGAAACGCTAAATAAACTTAATTGCGTATCGGATACTTTACCAGTAAGTTTTTAACCGCAATGG
>JBBEBO010000088.1:0-28246 GCA_040882265.1 Brumimicrobium sp.
CGTGACAAAATGTGTTCTTTTCGAGATTTATATTTTAAATGCGTTTGCCCTGGAGTTTTCATTAGTTATTTAATAAACAAAGTTGCCTTTAAAGTCCAGTGTGAATTCTAATTTTTTATCTTTGTTTCACTTTTTTAAATCAGTTACAAATTATTGAGCAATGGCAAAATCAATTACTTTTATTATTAATGAATCAGAAATTTCTGCTGGAACAAGAGGAGCGAGTTTAGGACCAGGTGCAATGCGTGTTGTAGATCATCAAAAAGAACACTTTATATTTGGTAAATATCCCAATGTATTTATAGAAACAGAGAACCATTTGTTAGATCAACCGACTGACTTAGTTTGGGGGAAAAGAGCGAATGGATTAGCGACTGTATATAACCGAGTAGCTGAAGCTGTTCAGAAGGCAAGAAATAATAGTGAATTTGTTTTAGTTGTAGCTGCAGACCATGGTTCTTCAGGAGGAACAATTGCTGGTTTAAAAATGGCTAACCCTTCAAAAAGATTAGGTGTACTTTGGGTGGATGCGCATGGAGACTTACATACACCATACACAACTCCATCTGGGAATATGCACGGTATGCCTCTTGCCACTGCTTTAAACGAAGATAATTTAGAGTCAAAACAGAATGATCCAAAGTCTGAGACTGTAAAGTATTGGAATGAGATGAAAAATGTTGGAGGGATTGCACCGAAAATTCAGGCTGAAGATTTAGCTTTCATTGGATTACGAGATCTTGAAAAACAAGAGATTGAATTAATGGAAAGAAAAGGAATTAAAAATATTTCTGTAGAGGAAATGAGAGAAGTCGGTGTGCAATCAATTTTAGATAGACTTGAAAAAAAGTTTGAATCTTGCGATGAAATCTACCTATCTTTTGATGTCGATTCTATGGATCCTAAATTAGTCTCTCATGGAACAGGAACTCCAGTAGATAACGGTTTGTCTCCAGAAGAATCATCTAAAATTTTAAGGCATTTTGCAAATCATCCAAAAGTAAAATGTATTGAATTTGTTGAAGTAAATCCGTGTTTGGATGAAAGAACAAATAAAATGGCCGAGGTTGCATACGACCTCATGAAAGAGGTAGTTGAAACAGTAGAAAACAAAGCATAGTCAATAATTAGAATAATGGAAAATCAGATCAAAGCATTGATTCTGAAATACAGCACTTCGCTGTTTGGAAGAGAAATTAGTGAAAATCAAGTTCAGTTTCAAAAAACGCGTAAAGATGTTGAAGGGGATTTGACTTTGGTTACATTTCCTTTTGTTAAGATACTAAAAATATCACCTGAAGAATCGGGGGAAAGAATTGGTGAGTTTTTAAAAGAGACCTTGCCAGAGATTGATAGCTACAATGTGATTAAAGGGTTTTTAAATATTGTTTTAAAACCTTCGTATTGGCTTGAAGAGTTGCAAAACTTTCATGCAAATAAAAACTTTGGACTGGCAGCTAACTCTTCTGGTGAAACATATATGGTAGAGTATTCTTCTCCAAATACAAATAAACCATTGCATTTAGGTCATCTGAGAAATAACTTTTTAGGTTATAGCGTAGCTGAAATTTTAAAAGCAAATGGTCATAAAGTGATTAAAACACAAATCATTAATGACCGTGGGATTCATATTTGTAAAAGTATGTTGGCTTGGTTGAAGTTTGCTCCCACAGACGCTAAAGGAAACCGTGAAACACCTGCTTCTATAGAAATGAAGGGGGATCATTTTGTTGGGAAATATTATATTGAATATGACAAACAGCTAACAAAAGAAGCGTTTGAAATTGTTGAGGAATGGAGAAATGAAGATTTTGAAGGGTGTGACGAGGAGCAAACAACAAAACTGAAAGGTCTTTTTAAAGTTTATGGTGAAGAATCTGATGAAAAGAAAAAAACGAAACTTTACAGGAAAATAGCAGAATTTGCTAAAGATGAAACGACGCTAAACAATGAAGCGCAAGACATGCTTGTGAAATGGGAAGCAAGAGATCCAGAAGTGTACTTGCTTTGGAGCACAATGAACGGATGGGTTTATCAAGGATTTGAAGCAACTTACGAACGTATGGGTGTTGATTTTGATAAACTTTACTATGAATCTGATACTTTTCTTATCGGTAAGGACATTGTTACAGAAGGGCTGGAAAAAGGAGTTTTTTTTAAGAAACAAGATGGTTCCGTTTGGGCTGATTTGACAAGTGAAGGACTCGATGAAAAACTTGTGCTTCGTGGAGATGGTACTGCTGTTTATATGACTCAAGACATCGGAACTGCTATAGATCGATTTAAGGATTTTCCAGATTTAAATGGGATTGTTTATACGGTGGGTAATGAACAAGATTATCATTTTCAAGTCTTATTTTTGATCTTAAAAAAACTCGGCTATAAATGGGCTGAAAACTGTTATCACCTTTCCTATGGTATGGTTGATTTACCCGATGGTAAAATGAAATCTCGTGAAGGCAAAGTTGTTGATGCAGATGATTTAATGGCTGAAGTAGTAAGTATAGCCAAAGAGAGTACCCAAGAAAGAGGGCATTTAGAGGGGATGAACGAAAAGGAACGTGAAGCTTTATACGAAATGATCGGTATGGGAGGGTTGAAGTACTTTCTTCTAAAAGTAGACCCGCATAAGCGTATGAAATTTAATCCAGACGAATCTATAGAGTTAAATGGAAATACGGGGCCTTTTATTCAATATACTTACGCCCGAATTCAATCCTTGTTATCTAAATTTGAAATTGTAAATTTGAATAATCAATTAGCGATAAATAATCCTGAAAAAGAGTTGATTAAAATTTTGTCAGAGTATCCTTCAATAATTAAAGAAGCGGGTAAAAATTATAGTCCTGCGTTGATTGCAAATTATACTTATGAATTAGTAAAAACGTTTAATACTTTTTATCAAGCACACAGTATAATGAATGAATCGAATGAAGCACTTAAAAATGCACGGATTATTTTATCTGAAAATGTAGGAAAAGTTATATATTCATCTATGAAAATGCTCGGCATTCAAGTGCCAAATAGAATGTAAACTAAAACACCAAGGAAATGAACATCATATTAGACGATTTAGACAATCATTTAACTTTTGCTCCATTAACACTTACTAGACCTGTAGGTAATTTACGAATGGGGATGTGGACAAATGATGAGCGTTGGAAGATGTATTTCCCTGATGCTGAAATTTCTTTTAAAACAGAAGATTATTTGGCAAATAAATTCCCATTAAAAAAAGAAAATGATAATTTTTGGGTAAATGCCTCAATAATACCTAATGAAGAGTTAATACCCCATATTGAAAAGCTTAAAAAAGATGAAACCCTTGTTGTAAACGGTGTTTTTGTAGCGCATAGAGGAGAGGAGTGCTCTACTGAAAATAAAACACATTTAGCGATGGATTCGTTAATTTATATTAAAGAACGTTGGAATTTATATCAATGTAATAGCGATGTTTTAGAAGCAGATTTTAGTTTTTATACTAAAGACAAAAAAGGTTTTATCCTCAGTAATTCAAATACATTAATAGGCGCAAGTGAAAATGTATTTATTGAAGAAGGAGCAATTGTTGAAGGTGCTGTTATTAATGTTAATGACGGTCCCGTTTATATAGGTAAAAATGCTGAAGTGATGGAGGGAAGCTTAATTCGTGGCGGGTTAGCGATGGCTGAATGTGCCGTATTAAAAATGGCAGCGAAAATATATGGTTGTACATCAATTGGTCCGCATTGTAAAGTAGGAGGGGAGGTGAATAATGTTATTTTTCAAGGTTTCTCAAATAAAGGACATGAAGGGTTTATCGGAAACTCACTGATCGGTGAATGGTGTAATATTGGTGCTGATACAAATTGTTCCAACTTAAAGAACAATTATGGTACAGTAAAAACCTATAACTATAAACTGGAGAAACTCGATCAAACAGATGTCCAATTTATGGGAGTTTGTATGGGAGATCATTCAAAAACGGGCATAAATACAATGTTTAATACGGCAACTGTTGTTGGTGTATCGGCAAATGTTTTTGGTGCCGATTTCCCACCTAAATATATACCTAATTTTAGCTGGGGAGGACATGATAATGCTGAAAAATTTCAATTTGATAAGTCTCTTGAAGTTGCTAATAATATGATGAAGAGGCGTAAGCTGAAATTAACTGATGATGATGTGAGTATTTTGAAAAAACTATTTTGAAACAATAGTGAGGAACCTTAGTGTTTCAATTTGATGTAAACATATCAAGTAGGGACGAACGGCCGTTCGTCCCTACTTGATATCCTTAGACATCGCATCTCCCTATTTACCTAACGTTACCTCGAATGAAATAAGAGGTCTCAATTTATTACTGACAATAGTGATTCTAAAAGTAATTTCAATAAGACTTGCTCACAATAAACAATAACCACAAAACTGATATAAGTCAGTCTTTTTACCTACAATTTATCATTCTTTTTGAAGACAAAAAAAATGAATTTTGTACTTCATGGAAACGCGTTTACTTTATATATTAGAAAAGGAAATGGATGAGAACCTATCAAAACTTCTCAATTCCTTTAAGTTTGCAAAAATGCGATTGATTATATTGGTTGAGCTTAACCCAATAGAGGTCGATTCTATGCCGATGATTTATGATTTTAAAGAAATCAGGTTGAGTAAAGTAAAAGAAAAAGTTAAGAATTGGTTGGATTTTGAATTGACAAAAGGTGTGCTTTATGAGCTAATTGTATTTGAGGGCAGACCTACTAAAAATAATCCTCCAGACACTTTAGATAAAATAAATCAGCTTAAAGTTTTTGTGAGAGATAATAATGATATCCGAATTGTACCCTATTTGAAAGTGCATTTACAACCAAATCAAATTACATTTTATAAAATAGATAAATTAGTTAATGATTATTTACCTCAACGCATTAACAAATAATGCAGGTTAGTTTTTAAATGCTATCGTTTAGTGACTAGTATGAATTAAAACCACCTTGTTTTTAAATTTTTTTTAATTACTCCATGCTAAATACAATATCTCCATTAACTATAGTCATATAAGCGTAATTTGGTAAGTATTCAGAGTTGATTTCCATTTTATGATCGAGTATCACTAAAGTTGCACTTTTTCCTTTTTCTAGTGTTCCTACATTATTTTCTTCAAAGCAACCAATTGCAGCCCAAGAAGTCATGGCTTTTAAAGTTGTGTTTAGATCTAGCGATTCTTTTGTATGAAATCCATTAATAGGTTTGTTTTTAGTGTCTTTTCTATTTACTGCGGCGTGAATTGTAGCAAAAGGATCAAACGATTCTACTGGAAAATCGGTGCCAAATAGAATAAGTCCACATTTTTCCTTTAATGAGCGATAAGCATATGCACCTGATAAGCGTTCTCCTCCAATATGTTTTTCTGCCCAACGTTGATCAGTTGTTGCGTGAGTAGGTTGAACAGATGGAATCACTTTTGATGAATGAAACAATTCAAAGTCATTAGGGTGTACAACTTGTGCGTGTTCTATTCTCCATCGATGATCAGATGTTTGCTTCATTGTTGTATCGATAGCTTTAAGCATAATCCTGTTGGCAGAATCTCCTATGCAATGACTATTCAACTGGTAGTTTAATTCTTTGGCAGTGTTTAAAACAGTTTGAATTCTAGAATGAGATTCAAGCAAAATTCCATGAGTCGTAGAATCAGAATAAGGTTCTAGCATGCAAGCACCATGAGATCCTAACGATCCATCGACTATAAGTTTGAAACTTCTAACGGAAAGTGAACCACTTTTATAATGTCCATGTTTTTTCGCAAATTCAATATTCTTTTCTGTTGGGAAAAGCATTGCGTAGACATTTAAATTTAATTTATTTTCATTAGTGAGCTCTATAAAAAGATCAAGTTGATTATTTTTCAATCCAGCTTCATGAACATGAGTGATTCCTAAGCTAAAGAGTTCCTTCTGAATATTTAAAATTGCTTTTTTAAGGTCTTCTTTGTTGGATTTCGGAAGCTTTGTTTTTATTAAATCAATTGCGTTGTCAAGTAGTATTCCTGTTAACTTTTCACCTTTTTTATTTATAATTCCGCCTTCAACTTCAGTGTCTTCATCTATACCAGCATACTTTAACATGGCATCGTTTACCAGCATTGCGTGTCCATCAATACGTGTTAATGCAACGGGAGTATTCGGAAAAGTTTCATTTAACAATTTGTTGTTTGGTAAATTACTTTCATTCCATAAACTTTGATCCCAACCCCTTCCAATTATGAATTTTTTGTTGTGTTTTTGATGATATTTACTGAGCTTTAAGATGAGTTCATTATAAGAACGTGTACCTCTTAAATCTACTGATTGCATTTGTTCAGCTAGACTCATGATATGACCGTGAGCATCATGTAACCCAGGGAAAATGTCTTTTTGTTTAGCATTAATAATCTTTTCTGCTGAATATTCATTTAATATTTCTCTTTCGGGTCCAACTTGAACAATTTCACCATCTTTAATGGCAATTGCATCAAATACTTGCATTTTTTCATTCATTACATGTATTTGGGCATTGTGTATTATTAAATCAACCTTTTTGCCTTTGTAGCAAGAATTTAATAGTGTAATTAAGACGATAACTGATATTAGTAACCTCATCGATGAAATTTAATTTTATTCAAAAATAGAAAGAAATAAGGAGCATCTGTTTTATTCTAGTTCGAATGAATTTAGTTTGTAAATTTAAACTAGTTAAAGTCTTCGTTTTAATTAAATTGAGTTATTTTTATGATCTTATTTATAAATATTTTAGAGTACGCTGACTAATGAATTACAAAGAAACTGAATTAATTAAAGGAGGAATAAAATTATTTGGAGATAAAGGGTTTGATGATTTTAATGTAAAAGAATTAGAACAACTTTCTGATGTTAGGAAAGGAAGTTTTTTTGAATTCTTTGATACACCTGAAAAATTCGCAAAAGATTGTTATAAAGTTATTGTCAAGGAATTACTAGAATCAAATAGAGAGTTTATTTCAAGCTTAGAAGATGGGCTGTCATATAGAGAATTAAGTCGAAAAGTTTGGTTTAATACGATTGCCTGGTGGTTAAATAATTCTTGTGGGTTCAAGTTCTATCAACAGTTTAGGAGCTCAAAGTATTATTTTGAAGATAGAAATTTCATTATAGAACAATCAAAAGAGTATCATGATTTTATAGATTATGGTATGAAAAAAAATGAATTAAAAAACATGCCTTATGACTTTCTATATGAATTAGTTGTGGTTCAAATATTAAATACTGTTTGCTTTATGATACACAATCCTACTTTTATGGGGGATAGAAATTTTTTAAAAATATCTTTTGATGCGTTATGGGACTCTATAAGAGTACACGAAAAAGTGGATTAGGTATAGACCTTTTATTTTTTTAAAAATTATCTCAAATTGCTTTGTATGTTTGTTCTATGCTTATGAAATTGATACATACTTGTGTGGGAATAATTATTTTCTCAATCTCAAATTTGTTTGAGAACGAACTTTTTGATGTATCAGCTTTAGGGTTAGCGATTTGGATGGTTTATTGGTGGATCACACAACCGTTTCCATTATATATTACTGCACTCTTACCTATCATTATTGGTTTACCTGCTGAAATGCTCTCGCATGAAAGTTTAGCCCAAGCTTATGGGAATCAAATGATTTTCTTGTTTTTTGGAGGGTTTGTTATTGCTTTAGCAATTGAAAAATGGAACTTGCATGAGAAAATTGCTTTTTCAATTATTAGCTCATTTGGAAAAACTCCAACAATGTTATTAGGCGGCTTTATGGTAGCAACTGCTTTTTTAAGTATGTGGATTAGCAACACAGCAACTGCTCTAATGATGTTACCAATTGTACTATCTGTAATACGAACCATCCCTCGATTTCGAGAGAAAAGATTATTTGCAGTAGGTTTACTTCTGAGTATTGCTTTTGCTGCAAATATTGGTGGTACAGCAACATTAATAGGAACTCCACCAAATATTCAAATGGCAGGTATTTTAGATCAAGAGTTTAATATGACCATTGATTTTTTTGAATGGTTTATAATAGGATTTCCTTTTATGATAGTGATGTTGACAATTACTTTTTTTCTTTTGAGACACTTTTTTACACGAAACGCGACATTTATTATTGGTGAGTTTGTTCCCGAGAAGTTGAATATTAATCAAAAGCGAATATTAGCATTATTTAGCTTTGTCGTTCTTCTCTGGATGGGAAGATCATTACTAAACACCATTTTACCTTTCGAATTAAGCGATACTGGAATTGCACTAATGGGATCTTCACTTTTGTTTATTATTCCATCAGATAAAAAACAGCCAATATTACTATGGGAAGATTTACAACGCCTACCTTGGGGAATTTTGTTTTTATTTGGTGGAGGACTCGCTTTGGCAGGGATATTGGCAAACGCTAATATTGTTAGTGCACTTGTCAATGAAATGAAACCACTCATTGTAATGCCTATTATTTTATTGATTGCAATTATATTCGCTATTGCTATTTTTTCAACCGAACTTATGTCTAATTTAGCTTTGGTTAGTGTAATCGTTCCGCTGATGGGAGAGTTTGCTGTAGAAATGAACCTTCCATTGTTTGGGATTGCAGCAGGTATCGCTTTGAGTGCTAGCTGTGCTTTTATGTTACCTGTTGCAACGCCTCCAAATGCTATTGTTTACTCCTCGAACATGATAAAAGTGAGTAATATGTTACGAATAGGGTTGTTGTTGAATTTGGTTACAATTATTGTAGTTACAACTTTGATTTATACAGTATTCTTTTGATTTTATTCAAGGTCTTATCAAAGGTTACGAATAATTCAAATTTCTTTTTCAAGATTGAAAACAACAATTTCTGGAGACATTCCAATTCTTCCAGGGAAACCTAAAAAGCCAAACCCTTTACTCACGTATAAATATTGATCGTTTTCTTTGTAAAGCCCAAGCCATCTTTTATAACGGTATTTTACAGGACTCCATTTCCAGCCAGGAATGTCAATGCCGAACTGAGCTCCATGGGTGTGCCCGCTTAATGTGAGGTCAAATTTTTGAGTGTGGTGTCTTGCTTCGTATTCCCAATGATCTGGGTCATGTGACATTAAAATTGTAAAACAATTGGGTTCGATTCCTTTTGTGGCGATGTCCAAATTTCCGTATTGAGGAAATGGAGGTTTGCCCCAGTTTTCTACACCTAACAAGTTTATAAACTCACTACCTTTTTTAATTATGAAATGCTCATTTAAAAGTAAATTAAATCCACATTCATCAAAAATACTTTTTAACTGCTGAAAGTTATCAGACTTTTCTTTTTCATTTTTAAAAGGCATGTATTCACCATAGTCATGGTTGCCGAGAACAGCAAATTTACCAAGTGGAGCTTCTAATTTCTGTAACATTTTGATAAAAGGTTTGCTTTCTACAGCTCTATTATTGACAAGGTCACCAGTGAAAAGTATAAGATCAGGTTTTTGCTCGTTGATAAGTGATAAGCCTTTTTCTACAGCTTCGTAATCGCCAAAACTCCCAGCATGGAAATCCGTAAATTGAACAATTCTTAATCCGTTGAAAGCACTTGGTAAATTTTTAAACTTGAGTGGAATTTGTTTTACTACATAATTGTGTTTCCCTCTTGTAATTGCATAAATAGCTCCTGATAATGGAATAGCAGCAATAGATAAGGAAATATTTCTAACAAACTTCCTTCGGCTTGGGATTTGAATTTCGGTTGACTTTTTTGATTTTAATTTTGATATAAAAAACCAGCTATATCGAATTAAATCTTCTATTAAAAATGGAGTGGCAATGATTAATTTAGCAATAAATACACCGAAAGTAAATCCAGTAATGAGGTTTAGCAAATAATGAGCATTATGAATCCCTTGTCCTCCACGAAAAATATTTAAGACAAATCCAAAAATAAATAGAACAGTGGTTAGTGGAATAAACCATTTAAATAATAAATAAACGGTTCTGTTTTTTACTGTTCTTTTTATTCCTTGCCATGTGTAAACATCCAGAATCACTAGGATACCAATGATTACAGAAAAAGCAATTATATATCTATAGCTCATTTACTGTATTTATTCCTGCACAATTTGCACAGAAAATGGTTAACACAAAATGACGAAAAATGTTTAACTGTTCCCTTTTTTATAATCTGCTAAAAACTGTTCTAAACCTGAATCAGTAAGTGGGTGATTAGCAAGTTGCATAATGGCTTTTAGAGGTCCAGTCATGACATCAGCACCAACTTCAGCGCAATCTATGATGTGCATTGGATGACGTACAGAAGCGGCTAATATTTGAGTTTCAAAATTATAATTGTCGAATATACGTCTAATTTGTGCGATTAATGCAATCCCATCGGCCGAAATATCGTCTAAACGTCCAATGAAAGGAGAAACGTATGTGGCTCCTGCTTTTGCTGCAAGTAGTGCTTGTCCAGCAGAAAAAATAAGTGTGCAATTTGTTTTTATATTGTTATCAGAAAAATAGCGTATTGCTTTAATCCCTTCAGGTATCATTGGAACCTTGACAACTATATTGTCGTGTAAATCAGCTAATTTTACACCTTCTTCAATAATCCCTTTGTAGTCTGTTGAAATAACTTCAGCACTAACAGGACCATTTACGATGTGGCAAATATCTTTGTAATGTTTTATAATATTTTCCTTGCCAGTTATATTTTCTTTAGCCATTAATGAAGGATTGGTTGTAACACCGTCAAGAACTCCAAGGTCATTAGCTTCTTTAATATCCTTAATATTTGCTGTATCGATAAAAAATTTCATTGTTTTTTTTTGCTAAATTAATGAGAAAGTGTGGAAAATTGCGCTTTAATCAATTTAAAACTATTAACAAAAATGTTTAAGAACTCTTACATTTTTTGATCAGCGTCTGATTTAGGGATTTTAAGCAACAATGTAGTACCAGTTTTTTCCTCGCTTGTAATTTTAATTTTTATTTGAAAGAGATTAGCTCTTTTATGCATATTCGTTATTCCCATCCCAGCACTTTTGGAAGTGTTTTCATTAAAACCTTTTCCGTTGTCACTGATTTTAATTTCATAATAGTCTGCATACTCGTCAATTTGACCTTTAATTTCGTTTGCATCAGCGTGCTTTATGGAATTATTTAAAAACTCTTGAATGATTCTAAATGAATTATAGCTCACTTCATCCGCTAAATAATTTTCAGACATTTCAAGTTTGCGATCTAAATGTAAAGAAATACTCATATCGTTCACATCGTTAAAACGTTCAAAAAGTACAATTAAGCCTTTAAAAAAACCTTTATTTAACAATGGTGGACTAACATTATAAGTCAATCGTCTTGTTTGTTTGAGCGCATCATTTACAATTTTTTTTGATTGTTGAATTTCAGGAACAGAATTACATTTTTCATTAATTTGATCAATATAGATGTTTAAAAGCACAAGTTCTTGAGCTAATCCATCATGTAGTTCCATAGCGAAATTACTTCTTTCACTGTCTTGAATCGAATTAATGATATCAAGTTTGTTTTTTTCGAAATTCACGCGTTCAGTTACATCTTCCATTTGAACAAGCAGGAAGCTTTCATCCGCTAAAACAACATTTTTTAGGGTGACATCAACCAATATTTCAGATCCATTCTTTCTTTTTGTAATCGTCCTAAATTGTTGATCTTTTGTTTTTGCCTTATTTGTTACTTCTTCTAGATTGTGATTATTATAAAACAGTTCATTTAACTTTTTTAAATGAAACTCACTTTCTGAATAACCAAAAACACATTTTGCCTCATCATTGATGTTTATAATTTTATAATCTTTAAGTGAAACAATGAAAAGAGGTAGAGGAGTAACTTCGAAGAGCGCTCGATACTTTTTTTCAGAATCTTCTATAAGTTGAATGTTTTTTTTACGTTCAATGCTATAAATGATAGATTTTTCTAACAACCTCTCATCGAATTCTCCTTTTAATAAAAAATCTTGAGCACCAGCCTGAACTGTTTTAAAAGCAATGTTTTTATCTGACAATCCAGAGAGTATTATGATGCTGGTTTCTGGATGTTTTTCGTAAACCGAGTTGAATGTCTCAACTCCAGAAGAATCAGGAAGAAACATATCCAAGAGAATCAAATCAATCCGCTCTTTTTTAAGAATATTCAAAGCCCCTTGCACAGAATCTGTTTCAAAAAAAGTCGGAATTAGCAAATCAGAATCTAAAAGAAGATCTTTAATTAAAAAGATATCCGCAGGATTATCATCAACTAGTAGTATGTTAATTTTTTCAGTCATGAAACGTGATTATTTCGTAAGACGAGCAGTTTTTAACCAAAATCGGTTTAACTCGTTAATAACGTTAAAAAAATCGGTAACATCAGTTGGTTTGGTGATATAACAATTTGCGTAATTTGCATAACATGCGCTTACATCGACATCAGAAGAAGAGGTAGTTAACATAATTACAGGTATATGCTTGTAATTGTTATTGGTTTTAATATACTTTAAAACTTCGTGACCGTTTAGTTTTGGTAGGTTAATGTCTAATAATATTATATCGGGTAAATCAACTTCAAGAAAAGGTGATATTCTTTCTAAGTAATTGATTGCTTCTTGACCGTCGTTTACTATGGCTAAGTTGTTTTTAAAACCACTTTCTTCAAAAGCTTCTCTTGTTAGTAGCACATCACCTTCGTTGTCCTCAACCAATAAGATATTGTAATTTTTCATTTTATTCCAATAAATAGCAATTTATTAATTTAAGCTTAAGTTTTAACAGCGTGGGTTTAAAGTTAGCAAAACAAAATTGAATTAGACATATTGTTCAATAACTTAGGTGTTTTTTTGTCATATTTATGTATAAACACGTAATTAAAACTAAGTAAAAGTATTCTATTCTAATATACAATTAATTACAAAAAATGTTTCGCTAAAAGATCTCGTAAATTCATTCCGAATTATAAGTGATTTATCTTCACTACTTAATCAGTAATTCTTGGAACTGAAAAGTAAAAAGTAGAACCATTATTTTTAGTAGATTCCACCCATATTTTCCCGTCGATTTGATCGACTATTTTTTTAACAATTGCGAGTCCAACACCAGTTCCAGAGTAACTATCCTTGTTGTGTAAGCGCTGGAAAATCACAAATATTTTGTCGTGATATTTTGGCTCAATACCAATTCCGTTATCGCTTATACTGAAAATATATTCTTTATCATTTGTTGTGCATTTGATATTTATTTCTGGAGTTATATCATCCTGTTTGTATTTTAATGCATTACTTATTAAATTTTGAAAAATCTGTGTGAATGATAGTTTAACTCCCTTTAATTTAGGTAACTTTCCTATCGTTATTTTAGCATTCGATTCTTTGATACTTACGTCTAATATATTAACAACTTCCTCAACGATTTCTTTAATATTTAAAGTTGTAATTTCTTCTTCGTCTATTCTTCCTGATTTTGAATACTGGAGTAGGTCTAAGATTATTTTACGCATTCTTTTAGCACCATCTACAGCAAAATGGATGTATTGATTAGCTTTTTCATCTAATTTATCAGCATATTTTTTTTCTAATTGCGTTAGAAAACCAGTAACCATTCTAAGGGGTTCTTGTAAATCATGAGAAGCAATATATGCAAACCGTTCAAGTTCTAAGTTCATTTCAGTGAGTTCTTCTGCACGATTTTTTAATACTGCATTAAGATACTCCAAAGACTCTTCGTACTCTTTTCTGTGAGTAATGTCTGTCATAGCACCAATCATTCTCAAGGCATTCCCTTTTTCATCACGAATAATATATCCGCGATCCATAACGTAAGAATAACTTAAATCAAAATTTTGATACCTATACTCTTGTGTCCAGCTTGTTTTTTGAGGGTCTTTAACAATTTCTTTTAAGCTCTTGTAAACAATTTCTTTATCATCTGGATGAAGGTATTTTTTCCATTTTTTAATGTTAATTTCTGTGTTGCTAATGGTGTGTCCAAATTGCTTTTGATATCCAAGTCCCCAGTATAAAGAATCATTTACAACATCCCATTCCCAAATAGCATCATTTGTTGCTTCAGTAACTTTTTCAAACCGTTGATTAGATAAAATAAGTTCTTGTTCTTTCACTTTTCTATCTGTGATGTCTTTAAAATAGAGTGAAGCTCCTTCTTCCGATGGATATAAATTAAACTCAAGCCATTTATCTATATTTTTGAAGTAATGTTCAATAATTGTCGTTTTGTTCTTCTTAATACAACTCTTAAATTTCTTTTTTACCTCATTCGGGAGTTCATTAAAAATATTCCAAAACGAAGTATCTAAAGCATCAGATTTATTTAAGCCAGTCAGTTTTTCAGCTTCCCCATTCCAATATTTAATTTTCCATTGATTATCTGTTGATAAAAAACCATCCTTGATACTATTTAATATAATATCTCTTGATTTTTTCGACTTTATTATTTTTAACTCTGCAACATGTCCTTCATAAGCAATTGAAATATGTTGGGTAACCGTTGTAAGAAAAGCAGTTTCTTGGTCTGTCCAATCTCTTTCTTTCATACAGTCATCAAACCCTAAAATTCCGAATAATTTTTGTTTGATATAAATTGGAATATTGTAAAGTGACTTTATTTCACTTTCAGTGAATATCTTTTTTTCATTACTTTCTTCAAGGTTACTAATTATAGCTTTATAGGGGACATTCTTATGCATGGCACGCATCACTGAAGGTATTTTTGATGCTTCTAACGATAATAATTTTGGGTCATCAATTTGTGGGAAGGTATTCTTACTGCACCATTCAAATCTATGACTTAATTTTTCAACATTATTTTCATTAAAGATTTTGAAGAAATAAACCCTATCTACGCCAATTGCTAATCCAATTAATTTAAATATCTTTTGTATTACCGACTCCCAATGATCATAATTAAGCAATTCTTGATTTATTTCTGAAAGTAAGGTTAAGAACTTTGTTTTTTCAATTAGTTCAAGTTCAGCATTTTTTCGAGCATCAATATCCTGAATACTGCCGAATATCTTAACAACTTTGCCTAGCATTAATTCAGTTTCACCATTTATTCTAATCCACTTTTTTGTATTGTTTGCTGTTAATATTTCTATTTCGATATCAATGGGATGATTTTTATTAACCGCATTATCGAAGGCATTGTAAATGGTGTTTTTATTTTCGTCAATGAAGAAATCCTCTAAAGTATTACTTGTATCAGGAACGAAATCTTCGCTTACCTCATGAATTTCTCTGGTCATTGGAGACCAATAAATACTATCATTGATTAAATCAACTTCCCAACTTCCAATTTTGGCTAATTTAGAAGACCTCGTAATTAATGACTCGAGTTGCTTTTGCTCTGAAATATCACGAAGTACCCCGATCATTCTAATAGGCTTGTTCTTTTTGCCTCTTATTAAGTAGCCATTTTCAATTACCTCTGCATAAGTTTGATTTTTTCTTTTATAGCGATATGAACAAGACCATTTAATTTCATTTGACGCAAGAAATTTGTGCCAAGACCAATTGACATGTTTTTGATCATCAGGATGAACATTTATAAGCCATTTTTCTAGTGGGAAATCATCATTTTTGTTGATTTTGTAGCCAAATATATTAGTATAACTCTCTCCCCAATCTATGTGGTTTTTTTCAAAATCTAACTCATAAATTGCATCGCGAGAGGCCTTGTTTACGAGTTCATAAACTTCATTGCTTTTGCTTAGCTTTTCTTCATTTACATGTTTTTCTATCAATATTCCAAATAAGTTAGCAAATCGCTGTATCAATTTAGTTTCCCATTCTGATGGTTTTTTATGTTCGCTTTTAAAAATACAAATCGTACCAATAACCTCACTTTTACTATTCAAAACTGGTGTAGACCAACAAGAATTCAAATTATATTCTTTGAAAATATCGGCGTTGGTTTTCCAAATCTTGTCATCTGAAATATTGGTTGAGATAAAGGTTTTATTATGGTAAGCTGCATAACCACAAGCACCATTTTCTGGCTTTACTTCTAGACCATTAAATTGTTTTACGAATTGAGGTGGTAATGATGGAGCACTAATATTTGAGAATTTATTGTTTTTAATTACTGAAACGGAGCAAAATGAATTAGGCATAATTTTATCAATACCTTTTGCAAAAAGTTCAGTAACCTCAGAAAGTGTTGTATTTGGTTGCAAGCTTTTAGATAGAATAATTTTTTCAAATCGTTCTATTTTATGAGCTTTTTCTAGTTCTGTGATATTCTTAATTGCACCAACTACTTTAATTGCTTTATTATTTTTATCTCTAATAATTGTTGCAGAGTCTTGTACAGTTATTAATTCATTGTTCTTTTTAACAATGTCATATTTATATTGCCATTTATCTCTTTTACTTTTGTATAAAGTATTTTCAAAACTCATCCTTACTTTTTGTCTATCAGTAGGGTGGATTAAACCATTATAAAAAATAAAATTTTTACTTAACCCAGGAAGGTCAAATTTAAATACTCGTTTAAAGTTGTCTGTAAAGAAAAGGTTACCATTACTGACTTCATACTCCCAAATAATTTCATTTGTAGCTTTTGTAGCCAATGCATAACGGTGATTCATTAACTTTAAAGCTTCTTCATTTTTTTTCTTTTCAGAACCATCCCTAGCAATACAATAAAGCAAGTTTGTGCTATCATCCCACCTTGCAGACCATATAAGCGGTACTAACTGTCCATTTTTGTGAATGTATCTGTTTTCAAAATTACTTGTAGCGCCTCCTTTTAATAATTTTTGATCTATTTTTTTCGTTTTTGGAATGTCTTCTTTAATAATAAAATCCATGAATTTTCTTCCAATTAATTCATCTGGAAAATATCCTAATACATTAAACGATGCAGAGCTAACTTTGACAAATTCACCATTTGGATTTATGGTACAAATAATATCAGGCGACTGAGTTAAAATAATTTCTAACTCTTCTTTTAACTTCCTAGATTCATGTTGCGTCTTTTTCTCTTCAGTTATATCTATTATTATAGCGTCCCATGCAACACTTTTGTCTGGTAATAGCGTTGGTTTTCCAACTCCTCTATGCCAGCGAAGTCCTTTTGTTGGGTGTAAATACCTCCATTCATGATACCAGTCGCTCATTTCTCTTTTAGATTTGGAAATAGAATCTTTGTGCTCATAAATATCATCTGGGTGGTATCTATCCCAAATAGGTTGCTTATTATCAATTACTGATTTGTGATCCATTCCCCACAGATCAAAAGCTCCTTCACTAACATATAGCAATTCATCTGTACCATCGTGTTTTTGGTGATATCGAAAGACTGTTCCGGGAACATTATTCGTTATATTTTTTAAACGCTCCTTCATCAATATTTCAGTTGAAATATCCCTGACTGTAATAACGATTAGCTTTTCATCAGCTGTGTTGTTTAGGAGCTCAGCTCTAATGCTAAATATTTTGTTATTCTTTATCTTTTTTGATTTCCATTCAATGACTTGTTCGCTTTTTTTTATATCAAAAAAAGGAAACTCTTTGTATTCTAATGATTCGTTGAAAATATCTGTAATTAAGCTTTTCTTAATCTGCTTCTGAGTCTTTTCAATATGTTTACAAAGGCTAGTATTTGCGTCTTTAATTTCTCCATTTTGATTTACAATCATTATACCCATAGAAGTGGTATTAAAGACTGAAGAAATTAAATTTTGAGATGAAGCAAGTTCTTTTTGGGTTTCAATAAATTCGG
Organism: Brumimicrobium sp.; assembly: GCA_040882265.1. Lineage (GTDB taxonomy): Bacteria > Bacteroidota > Bacteroidia > Flavobacteriales_D > Crocinitomicaceae > Brumimicrobium. The sequence continues at coordinate 17,733 of JBBEBO010000088.1, forward strand.
TAACATCTAAAAAACCAATTGATATTGATCTCAATTCATGTTTCTTGTCAAGTACAGCCGTATAATTCACTTGAAAAGAACACATTTTGTTTTGAGTTTCATTAAAATAGTTTCTATTGACGGTGAATTGATGATCTCCTTCATTATTAATTCTTTTAAAATCTTCCTTTATAGAAGGAAGGTTTGTAGAATTAAAGTAATCATAGAAAAATGCATTTTTTTCAATTGTTTTCTTGCTAATCGAAAGAAATAACTCTCTCGCTTTGTTATTGAAAGCTTGTATAGAGTAAAAAGTGTCTACTAATATAAAAGCTTGAAGGTTATTGTTTAGAAGCGCTTCAACGTTGTTTTTATTTCGTTCTAAAAGTTGATCTTTTAGTAATAACTGTTTATTTAAAGATACAAGCTCATTATTTACCTTGTTTCTTTTGTCAATTTCAGAGTTTACTTTTTCTATGCGCTCAAAGAAACTTTTAAATTGATTGTCATTACTTGATTTAATCGCTGAAAAATCTTGCTTTATAGTTTTGTTGGCATCAGAATTAGCAATGTTTATTTTAAAAGTTAATTTGTCATCAGCTGTAACGGTTTTAAATGTTATGGTATTAAAATCGGTTATATGATGTTTTTGAATGTACGAAGAGTCAAGCGTCAACATTGAAACACCTGAAAGTTCCATTTTGCTAATTCCATGAAGTAAAATGTATTTTATTTTTTTTTGAAGAAAATCTAAAGGAACGGGAAGGTTACTTTTATTATACATTTTATCCCATAGATCCAATTCACCTTCAACTGAAACGATTAGAAAACTTTCGTTAATCTCTAGATTCAGATAATTCTGGTTTCTAACATTTTTATCTTTAGATATCATCCTTCTTAAAAAAATGGAAAGATAGAAAAGATTAGAGGATAAGCAAAATACTTAATTAATTCAAACCCAAATCTTTTTTGATATTTACAGTTTCACTATAAGATTTAATGATGTCTTTATTGTTTTGTATTTCAACCCAATGTATTTGGTTTAAGCTGATTATGATCCAGACCTCAACATAAAACCCGTAGATTGAATAAAGATGTACTAGGTGCAATCCATTTTGTCTTACAGCAATATGCTCACCAAATTTTTTTAATAAAAAACAACGTTTGCTGTTTGGGAGTTTTTGAAATTCTTTTTGACTAAGTTTATCCATTAATTTTTTATAATGATTGAACCAATGTATATTTGAATTGTACAGGCATAAAATAATAAAATTAAATGAAAGTATTTTTGTTTTTATTGACACTTGTCTTTTCGTTCTCTGTTTTTTCTCAAGCCGAAACTGAGAAAAAGGAGAAATCCATACAAAGAGAACGAGAAAATGAAGTTAAGAGTAATTCGAATGCACCTACAAGAGTAGAACCTTCAATGGAAGAGATACAAATCGATGCAGCTCCTGCTGGAAACGCCTACTTTGGAGTTGAATCTTACGCTGTACAAGAATCAGCTTCAAAAATAAAAGAAACGTTGAAAGAAGTTAGTTATTTGACGAATCAAAAATATCCAACTACAGAACAACAACAAACGCTAAACTTCGAACTTTCTAAAATTGAATCAGTAAATCAAAATACTTTTGAGTATTTTCTGTATCGCTATAAAATTGGAAATTATGACTTTAATAGGATCTCAGATTTAAAAAAAGCGCATAAACTCAAACCCAATCATCCTGAAGTTTTAAAATCGTTAGCGGCATATTATTATATAAATAACAAAGATATAGAGTTAAAAGAATCATTGAAATCAATGCATTCGGCTAAGCATTTTTCAAACCAACTTTCCAGCTTTGCAAATGATGTATTGAACTCGCTACCAAAAAACGCTGTTTTTATTACACATGGAGACGAGGATACTTATCCACTTCTTATTGAACAAGTTATTAATAAAACAAGAACTGATATTCATATAGTAAGTTTGGATCACCTTCAATCAAGTGACTACAGAAACAAACTTAAAGCTAAAGGATTTAAACTTCCTTCGAAAGATAAAGTAAACACTTCATTTTTTAATGAGTTTGTTTCATTAAATAATGGAAGGAATATTGTGGTTGCAACTACAATTCCTAAAGATTACATCACCTCAATTTCTTCTGAAATTATAGTGGATGGACTTGGTTATTCGTTTGGAAGAGAACAAAAAGGACACAAACGTCAGTTGGTTAAGACTTTTGAAAGTGAGATTGAAAATAAACTTAAGACAAAATTAGATGAGAAGAAATCAAATAAGTTGTTGGCTAATTATTTACCATTATTATTTGAGATCAGAAATTACTGGATAGATGAAAAAGACGACTCTGAGGTAAAAGAAATAGAAAACTATATCCTCGAAATAGGAAAATATACTGGTAAATCTGAAATGGTGCAAAACTTGTTAAAGTAAATTATGCGATTGTTTAACGTAAATTATCAAAAACAAAGCGACGAGCAACTGATGAACTTGCTTGGTAAAGGTGATCAGAAAGCTTTTGATGAAATTTACGATCGTTACGCATCTAAACTTTGCTATTTTTTTAGTAGGAAATTAAAACACGATAAAGAAAAAGGTGAAGACTTTGTCCATGATTTATTTGCTAAGCTTATCGATCGTCCAGAATTGTTTGATGTGCAAAGAACTTTTAAAACATGGATCTACTCTGTCGCAAATAATATGTGTATTAATGAGTACAAAAAAATGGCTGTGCGCTCAAATACGTCTAATGGAATGTCAACTGAAATTCCAATAGCATCAAATGATAACTCTATTGTTGATCAAGTTTCAGACAAGCATTTTTCAAGTGCACTCGAAGAACAGTTGACCTATTTGGAAGAAAAACACCGCTCAGTTTTTTGTATGCGACATATTGATGGTTTGTCAGTAAAGGAAGTAGCTGAAATTTTAGAAGTCAGTGAAGGCACTGTTAAATCGAGGTTGTTTTATGCAACTAAAAAGATAGCTAGTGCATTACACGCTTATAACCCTGAATTAAATAAATAGAAATGAATAAACAAATTGAACATATAATTAAGAATAATCAATTTTTTGAGCTTGATAATAAGCAGAAAGAAATTATTGCAGATTGGGCTTCAAATAGTGAAGAATTTGATGCAATTAAAACAACACTTTTAGCTTCAGAGAAGTTTGCTACTAGTAATAAGCAAGAATTGAATGAGACAATCAAGCAAAGACTCGATGTGAAATTTGCTGAAAAATATAGCAAAACACGATTGGCCTGGTACAATCAACTAGGTCATTTTTTCTGGCCAGCAGATACGCCAGCTTATAAAAAGCCATTGATTCAGTTTTTATCAATTGCAATAATTGTTGTGATAGCTGTTCAGTTTATTCCAAACCCAACTAAACAACAACTTGCTGTAAATGAAACACCTTTAAAGAAAGAGAGTCAAAAAGAGGACAAAACAAAATCAGAGGAAGAAGTTAAAAGTGAGGATTTGGTCGATAAACCAGAAGAGAAAAGTGAAGAATTAGATATGCCACAAGAAGATATTGAGGAACCATTGGAGGAAAATAGAAATAAATCTGATCGTATTATCGCTGAAAAAGCACCACTTCAAGAAAATGATAAAAGTAGCGGATGGAGATTATCAGACCAAGATAGAGTTGAAAATGAAGTTAGAGAAGAGGCTGAAGAAACAGTTTTGCCAACAGCAGATGATTTAGATAATAGTCAAGATGAAATGTCAATGGCTGAACAAGAAGCGTTGAGATCGGTTTCGAAAAAAAGTCTTAAAGATAGTTCGTCAAGAAATGATGTAAAAGCGCGTAAAGTTTCAACTTTGGAAACACTAGACTTAGTTACATCTCTATATTAGTTCACAGTTCAAAAATTCAAAGATGTTCATCCTTATGCCTTGAACACAAAGAGTTCGTTTGCTTTAATGATTAAACGCATATTGTAATAATATCGACTCTCTTTTCACTAACTTTGCCAAAAAAATCGAATCGAATGAAATTCAAGGATTATCCTATAGCTAAAGTTATCAAGTCTCAAATAAAAGAGCTTGGTTGGACACGTCCGACAGATATACAGTTTAAGGCGATTAAGCCAATTTTGGAAGGGGAAGATGTTCTTGCAATTGCGCAAACTGGGACTGGTAAAACGGCAAGTTTTGTGATCCCTACTTTAAATATGATTCATTCGGATTTAGGCAAGAATAGTTTTCACTTTGTTCGTTGTTTAGTAATGGTACCTACTCGTGAGCTGGCTGTACAAATTTTTGATGTTTACAAGGATGTTGGAAAAGAAACGGATGTTAAAATATTAGCTTTATTGGGCGGTGTGGAACAAGATAATCAAATCAAACAATTGGAGAGTGGAGTAGATATAGTTATTTCAACGCCTGGGAGACTATTTGATTTGTGTTCTCAAGGTTTTTTAAAACTAGATAAATTACAAACACTTGTTTTAGATGAGGCAGATCACATGCTAGATTTAGGATTTGTTAAGGATATTCGAGATTTAATGCGACATATTCCACAAAAAAGACAAACGCTTTTCTTTTCTGCAACTATAGATAAGGACATTAAAAAAATTGCTTACGACTTAGTTAGAAATGCCATTCGAATTCAAATTTCTCCAAACAATCCTGTTGCTAAAAACATAGATCACGCTGTTGCTCATGTTGAGATGGACGATAAAAGATTCTTTTTGGAAAATATCATAAAAGAAAATGAAGATAAAAAAATACTTGTTTTTGTGAGAACAAAAGTACGTGCTGAACGTGTGGTGAAAGCAATGGAGCGTGTAGCAATACATTCCAAAACAATTCATGGTGATGTTGAACAAAAAGACCGATTTGAAATTTTAAACGAATTCAAAAATAATGCATTAAAAGTTTTAATAACAACTGATGTTGCTGCACGAGGAATCGATATTCCAGGAGTACACGCCGTGGTAAATTACGATATGCCGGAGCAATCTGATAATTATGTTCACCGAGTTGGGAGGACTGGTAGAGGGAAAGAAAAAGGTGCTGCAATATCATTTTGTAGTGAAGACGAACTTCCTTTACTTGTGGATATTGAAGCTTATATTGGACATGAAATTCCTGTTTATGACCTTTCAAAATCAGACTATAAAAACATTATCGAAGACTCGGATGATGGGGCTAATGATTGGAAAAAGTTGATAGAGGAAGAAAATGAAAGAGCGGGGAAGAAAGGGGAGTGGTAATTTATTTTTCCCTAGTCATGGGTGTAACATAACTCATTTTACTTTCATCAAAAATAAAGAAGACAAATAACTCATCTGTACCAACAATACTGTCAGGTTTGTAACTATTAGGATCTTCAATTTGTTGAGGGTTATAGTTTGGGATTTCGGCTTTAAATAATCCAATATCTTTTGCTAAACGGATTGAACTTTCAGTGTGTTTAATATCATAAATAACTGGATTTTCTTCTCCAATACTATCAAATACAGGACAATTAAAAGTTAAATACACTCTGTCGCCTCTTATGGTATAGTAATTTCGGTGCATACTATTCCGTATTCTATAATTGACATAGAAATCATTTTGGGAGGGTGTTGTTATTGATTTGAAGCCAATATCAAGTGGATGTTTAGCAGCCGATCCAATTGTAGGTGTGGGCACAAATTTGTCACTTTTACCAATGTAAACAAACACATTATTATAAGGACCTACATAGCCAAGTTTCTTTAAAAACTTCATATTCCCTTGCTTTTCAGCTCTTATATAAGCCCATTTTTCTCGATTAACTAAAATTACAGCATCTTCAATAGTATCTCTGTCAAGGTGTTTTTTGTGAATTTCAATACCATATTCCTCCGTGGCGTTGATGTCTAGCTCAGCTTCTACAGCACGTTTTGCTCGTTCTTCAAAGCTCATTTTACTTTTCTTGTCCTTTGTAGCTTTCTTTTCTTCTTCAGAGCATGAAAAAAGCACTGAGAGTGACATTAAAAGAAGTGTGAAAAATGAAAGTGATTTGTTTTTAAATTCTGTCGAGCACATATTCTATCAGTTCTAAAATTTTTGTATCGTAGTTTTCAGTAAACTCTTTTTTTCTTCTATTAGCCAACCCAAGACAAATGGCAGTTGCTTCGTGTCCCATGGATTTGGATAAAGCAAAAAGCGCAGAACATTCCATTTCTAAATTTGAAAAACGGTATTCTTCATGCTTAAAATCATGAAAAGATTCGAGCATATCTGGTACTGTTAGCGGTAGTCTAAGCTTTCTGCCTTGAGGGCCGTAAAAACCAGAGCTTGTAACTGTGATTCCCTGTCTTACTTCATGTGAATATAAACGTTTATTAATCGTTTTAGATGCTGGAGTAATGTATGGAATAACTTCTTTTGGGAGTGAAATTTGTTGTTTTATTTTATCGAGTAGTTGCTCAGTATTTTCATCTTTAATTAATTCGTAATAATGACCAACATTATCAATTCCCATTGCATGTGTGGATAAAATAAAACTGTCAATTGGAATATCATCTTGCAAAATTCCGCAAGTTCCAACGCGTACAATTTCGAGTGATGTTATGTCTTTTTTAACCTCTCTTGTTTCTAAATTAATGTTTACAAGAGCATCTAATTCGTTAAGTACAATATCGATATTGTCGGTTCCTATTCCTGTGGAAACTACAGATATATCTTTTCCCTTGTATGTGCCGGTATGACAAGCAAACTCACGGTGTTGACTTTTGTGTTTTATCGTATCAAAATAATTTGAAACTGTAGCTACACGATATTGATCACCAACAATAATGATTTTGTGCGCCAATTGTTCTGGGCGAAGACCTAAATGATAAACTTCTCCCTTTGGAGTAAGCACTAACTCTGATGGTAAAAAATCTGCCATAACAACAAAAATAGCCACAAGTATTTAAACTTGTAGCTTTTTATAAGTTAAATCTTAAAATTTGAGATTTAAACGCTATTCATTTCTAATTTCCAGCGTTACCAAATACTTTAGTCAGGAGATCAGTTACACGTGCAGCAGGATCTTTTCTAATTTTATTTTCTTCTTTCTCAACCATTAGAAACAATCCTGTAACAGCTCGCTCAGTGACAAATTGAGTTAAATCTGTATCTACCTTTTCACCACCTGTAAATGTTGTTGCTTGATTATATCTAGTCATTACAGGGTTCCAATAATCGGTAAGTTTAACTTTTTCGATTGACTTTTCAACTTTTGGAGAAAAAGCTTTAATCAAGTCTGCTGTAGTTTTTTCTCTTAAAAAATCTGTTGCAGCACCTTCACCACCATTTAAGATTGAAAAACCATCATTTACACTCATGTTTTTTATAGCATTCACAAAAATAGGCGCTGCTTCTTTTGATGCATCTTCTGCTGCGCGGTTTAAAGTAGTCACAATTTTCTCTACTTGACTATCAAGTCCCCATTCTAATGCTTTTTCTTTCATGTTTTCAGCACTTGGAGGAAATGGCAATTTTATCTGTTGATTTTCTAAAAATCCATCTGTAACAGATGTCATATCAACCGCATTGTTTATCCCTACAGTTAACGCTTCTTTTAAACCTGCAATGACTTCATCATTGGTTAGCTTTGGAGTATTTCGATCTCCACTTGTATCTGTGCTGTCTACTAGTGTTCCAGCTGTTTCATTTAACACATCACAGCTTGTTAAAGTGATTGTTAAACAAGATAGTAGAATAGTTTTTATAAGTTTTTTCATTTCTTTTCTATTTTTTCCAAACATACGAATAATTTTACTGTTTTATTCAAAAGTTATACCAAGTATATGCAAGCAGCAATTATTACAATCGGAGATGAATTATTAATTGGTCAAACAATCAATACAAATGCAGCGTGGATTGGTCAGGAATTAAGCAATCAAGGAATTAGTATTTACCGTTCTGTCACAATTCGGGATGAAAGGAAAGACATTTTAGATGTCGTTGACGATTATTTTAATCACGCTGATTTGATTATAGTAACAGGTGGATTAGGTCCAACAAAAGATGATATTACGAAGGAAACATTGTGCGAATATTTTAAAACAACGTTAGAATTAGACAAACAAGTTCTTGAGCGTATTAAAGTTTACTTCAATGCTAGAGGAAAGGAGATGCTCCCAAGTAATATTCAACAAGCGGAGTTGCCTAAAGATGCAATAATTTTGGACAACCATCACGGTACAGCATCTGGAATGTGGTTTGAAAAAGGAGGTAAGGTACTCGTTTCTATTCCAGGAGTGCCTTATGAAATGAAAGAGATTATGACTGAAGAAGTTTTACCCAGAGCAAAGGCAAAATTTGGCGTTACTGGTATGTATCATCAAACACTGATGACCCAGGGGTTAGGCGAGTCCTTTTTAGCTGAAAAAATTGCAGATTGGGAAGACCGAATCTATGCAGATGGATTGTTTTTAGCATACTTGCCTTCTCCTGGAGTTGTAAAACTTAGACTTACATCTAAAAAAGGCGCTGTAGATGCCGAAAAAATTGAGAAATACTTTGTCGAATTGCGAGATCGTTTTCCGAAGTACGCTTATGGAATGAATGCTGAAACAGTATATGAAGTTGTTGGAAATCTTTTGCGGGAACGCAGAAAAACATTAGGTACTGTTGAAAGTTGTACAGGTGGAGGTATAGCTAATGCATTTATTCAAAAATCAGGCTCTTCAGATTTTTTTCAGGGTGGTTTTGTTACGTATTCCAATGCTTTAAAAATAAAATTAGTTGGTGTTAGAGAGGAAACCTTAAATAAATATGGTGCTGTTTCTGAAGAAACTGTAATTGAAATGGCTATGGGAGGTCAGAAAAATTTAGGTGTCGATTATACGATTGCAGTTTCTGGAATAGCTGGTCCAGATGGTGGTTCTGAGGAAAAGCCTGTTGGAACTGTATGGATTGCTGTTGCTCATCCAAGTGGAGTTAAAGCGAAAAAATTTCTGTTTGGTGAACATAGAGGTCGAAACCTAGAAAAAACACAATTGTATTCAGCAAATATGCTGAGGAGAATAATTTTAGATATTTTATGATATTTTTTTATTGATAGAAACTATTTTTCAGTAAATTAATGTATTTAACTAAAAATGAATAAGTATAGCATCTGTTTTTCTTTTTTAATTCTATTGATGAATAGCCTATTATTATCTCAAACAGATAGTCAATCTGATTCCGTTGAAAGTAAGAATATATACCTTTCGATGACATTTGAAGGAGGCAAGTTAGACTATTTTCATAATATTCAGATGAATACGAAGTTGTTTAATATGCTTCAAGTAGAGTCGGCAATTGGTTTAAACATAACAAAAACTTATTTTCAGAGTACGTTTAGTCCACAATTAAATTTGGGGATTGGTTATGATTTACTTCAGAAACATGAAAATTTTATGCTTGCACCTTCTATAAAAGGAAGAACGACAAGATATAAATTAAATGAAGACGTTAGAATAAATTATTTAGAGAGTTTAATTGGTTATTCATTGCTTTGGGGCGATCAGTGGTTTGTTGTTCATGGAGCATATTTTGGACGAGGAACAGAGTATATAAATAGTAATTATTTTATAGGGTTACCCCTTTAAATCGCAAAACGTAAATAGATTATGTTCTGCATGTGTTTCTTTGTGTAAAAATAGCACAAATGAAAATACTTAAAGAATTATCTAGAAAAGAGTTTAGGACTAAATTTGGGACGGAAGATCAATGTTTAGCTTACTTATCAGCGACAAAATGGGGCGATGAATATAGTTGTCGAAAATGTAAAAACAAACGATTTAGCGCTGGAAAAAAGAAGTTCAATAGACGTTGTTCTCGTTGTGGATATGACGAGTCGCCAACCTCTCATACTTTGTTTCACAAAATTAAATTTGGTGTAGAAAATGGTTTTGAAATGGCATATGATATTGCTACGAGCAAAAAAGGCGCAAATAGCATTTGGTTAGCGGAACGCTTTGGTGTAAAACAAACTACGGCGTGGTTGTTTCGAAGAAAAGTGCAGGAAGCGATGAAAAGTAGCGAACAATTTCCTCTTGAAGATGAAGTTCACGTTGATGAATTTGAAATTGGAACTCCTCAAAAAGGAGAGCAAGGAAGAAGTAAATCTGAAAAGAAAATAAGAATCGTAATTGCATTGGAATATCGCAATGGAAAACCAGGTCGAGGTTATGCAAAAGTAATTGATGATTACAGCTCAAAATCGCTAAAAACTATTTTCGATATTCATATTGATAAGGAAGCCAAGATCACAACTGATGGCTGGACCGGATACGCTCCTTTAAAAAAGTCGTATCCTCATTTTGAACAAAAATTATCGGATAAAGGACGAAATTTTAAGATGCTTCATATTCAAATCAGAAATTTTAAAAATTGGCTACGAGGGGTTCACTCATATTGCCATGAAAACCATATAAATCAATACATTCAAGAGTATTTCTTCAGATTCAATCGCTTGAATTTTAGAACCACGATTCTCGAAAAGCTTTTAAACAGAATGATAGCCCATTCACCAATTACTTATAAATCAATTAAATGCAATGCGACTTAAATGGATAGCC
>JBBEBO010000089.1:0-4331 GCA_040882265.1 Brumimicrobium sp.
TCTTTTACAGAGCTATTTGATATGATTTTTTTTTAAATACTGATTACTAAATCAGTCAAGCTTTTTATTGGTAGAATAATTTCTGCCAAAAATAATATGATGGGCTACGAAGTTTTAGACTTGATAAGACATGAAGATGTTAGCGCTTTATCTAATATCTCAAAGTCTAACATCTAACATCTTATAGTCTAACATCTCAATAAAATCATAAATAGCAAAAAATGAAATCAATAATATTAATAATGCTGGGATTATTTTCAATCCCAATCGTTTTCGCCCAAAATACAATTCAAGGGCGGATTTACGGTGAAATTGAAGACGGTGACAAAAGTCCACTCTTTAACGCTACAGTTTTCTTAAAAAAAGCGGGGATTGGTGACCAAACAGATGAAGAAGGGAATTTTAAAATTTCTGGTAAGTTTGAGTTTCCCGATACTTTGTTTATTCGCGCAAGTGGATATTATGAGGATACCTTGGTTCTAACTAAAAAAGACAAGAATCTCAATGTAGAAATTACACTTTATCCCGATCATGTGTTGGAGGAAGTTGTGATTCGCCAAAAACGTGAAAATTCGAGCATCCTACGGTTAGATCCGAGAAATACAGAACGTTTAAACAGCGGTGAATTGCGAAAAGCAGCTTGTTGTAATCTTTCTGAATCTTTTGAGACCAATGCAACGGTTGATGTAAGTATAGCCGATGGTGTTTCGGGCTCTAAAAGAATAGAAATGATGGGGCTTAGCGGAAGATATACACAAATCCAGTTCGAAAATATACCAGTGCTTCAAAATTTAGATCAAGCTTTTGGTTTGACTTCCATTCCTGGAACGTGGATAGAATCGATTCAAATTACAAAAGGTACAGGAACCGTCGCAAATGGCTATGAATCTATGGCTGGATTAATCAACCTAGAATACAAAAAACCAGATGCTATTGAGCGACTTTATGTTAATGCTTATGGAAACATTCAAGGCAGAGCGGAACTGAATTTGCACGGTGGTAAAGAGTTAAATGAAAAATGGAGTTCAGCTTGGTTCTTACACGGTTCTTCCATGATGATGGAGAACGATAGAAACAACGACGGTTTTAGAGATATTCCAATTGGCGAAGAATTTACTGCCCTGAATAGATGGAAATACAAAAGTGAACTGTTTAGAGCGCAATTTGGTGTTAAAGCAAGTTACACCGATAAAAGTGGTGGACAAATGGGATTTGATCGCTATTCCTCACAAAGCAATGATCTTTATGGTGTAGGTGTTCGAAATCTTAATGTCGAAGCTTTTGGTAAAACGGGTTTTTTGTTTGAAGAACATGAATTTAGTTCGCTTGGACTCGTTTACTATGCCAAATATCAGGAGTTGAATACTGTTTTTGGTAAACGTACACTTGATGCAACGGAGCAACGAGGTTACGTTAACTTAATGTATGAAACCATTCTTGGTTCTACCCTGCATACATTAAAAAGTGGAGCGAGTTTTGTCTACGACGATTTAAGTCAGCGCATGATTGATGATTTTGACGTGGGAGCGACTTACAGAGACTTGAATAGACTAGAGTTAGTTCCTGGCATTTATAGTGAATATACGTATAAAGGTTTGGTTACAACTGGAGTATTAGGGATGCGATTAGATTACCACAATTTATATGGGTTACAATATTCGCCGAGAGCAAACCTTAAATATTTATTTACCGAAGATATGGATGTGCGTCTAACAGCAGGGAGAGGCTTTAGAGTTTCAAATTATGCCGTTGATAACATGTCTTTAATGGCGACAAATACACCGTGGATGGTGAGCAGTGATATCCAACCCGAGGTTTCTTGGAATTTTGGAGCGAGTTGGTTTTACGAATTTAAAATGTTTGATCGAAAAGCAACTTGGTCGATCGATTATTATCATACACTCTTCGAAAATCAGTTAATTACGGATCGTGATGAAACGCCAAATGCAATTATTATGCGAAATCTGGATGGACAATCGTTTTCAAATGCGCTACAAACAGATTTTAAATTTGAGCCAGCGAGAGATTTTGAAATTAAAATGGCCTATAAGTTTCTTGATGTTCGCGCAACGATGGGAGGCGAGCTAATGTCAAAAATCATGGTGCCAACACACCGTGGGTTTATCAATTTTGGTTATCAAACACGAAACAAGCGATGGGAATACGATTTAACAGGATCTGTTTTTGGTCCAAGAAGATTGGCTACAGTTGCTTTGCCGAATGGAGAAATCAGCTCAAATAATACGAGTGAAACAGTTCCAATGTTGTCTGCTCAAGTTACACATGTATTTAAGAAATTTGAGGTTTACGTTGGCGGTGAAAACTTGCTGGATTACCGATTGGAAAACCCGATAATTGACGTTGAAAACCCCTTTGGAGAAAGGTTTGACGCAACGCGAGTGTATGCGCCAATCATCGGAATAAATATTTATGCAGGAATAAGAATAAGTTTAGAAAAATCCAAAAATTAGATTTAGTTTTGACCCAAATTTAATAGTAATAAAATGATTGATTTTTTGCTTTCAGGAGATGCGTTGCTAGCTTTGTTAACCTTAACATTTTTGGAGGTTGTATTGGGTATCGATAACATTGTGTTTATTTCAATAGCTGCCAGTAAACTTCCAGGTGAAAAAAGAGCAAAGGCAACAAATGTAGGACTTACTTTAGCTTTGGTGCAAAGAGTGATACTTTTGTTCTTTGTATCGTTTTTAACGCAGTTAAAGGAACCTTTTCTTGTAGTGACCGATAATTGGATCACATTTGCCCTAAGTTGGCAAAGCATTATTTTGATTTTAGGTGGTATTTTTCTTTTGTATAAAAGTACTACTGAAATCATGGAAAAAGTTGATGTTGGAAGGCATGATGAGGTCGAAAGAAAGGTGAAACCAACAGTTTCATTACAAAAGGTCTTGATTCAAATCATATTGATTGACTTCATTTTTTCAATAGATTCCATTTTGACTGCGGTCGGTATGACAAATGGTATTTCTCCAAATCCAAATCATGCGCTTGCAATTATGATTATAGCAGTAGTTATTTCGATGGTAATTATGATTGTATTTGCAAATAAGATCCGTGTATTTATTGAAGAAAACCCAAGTATGCAAATTTTAGGGCTTTCATTTTTGATGCTGATTGGATTTTTGTTAATTACAGAAGGGGCACATTTATCGCATACAGTGGTATTCGAAAAATCGATCGGTGCAATACCTAAAGGATATTTGTACTTTGCAATAGTATTCTCCTTGGGAATTGAATTTATAAATATTAGAATGAGAAAAAAGAGTAGTGTAAAATAATAATAATTAAAAAGTATAGATTATGAAAAGTATATTAATGTTAACAATAATAGTGGGTTTATCAGCATGTGGAATCATGAATGGGCAGAGCTCAAAAAAAACAATTTCCATTCAGACAAATGCAGAATGTGGAGATTGTAAAGAGCGTATTGAAGAAGGACTGAATTATACAAAAGGTGTTGTTTATGCAGAGTTGAATTTAGACAATAAAAAAGTGGAAGTGAAGTATAATTCTAAAAAAATAACTGAACAGGAAATAAAACAAATTATTTCTGAGATTGGTTATGATGCAGATGAGGTGAAAGCTGATTCAAAATCTCAAAGTGAGTTACCTGCATGCTGTCAACCGGGAGGTATGGAAAAAGAGAAACACGAAAAGAAAAAGGAAAATGGTAATAGTGGTGGTTTACCAGTGAAGTAACTCTTTCTGAAGAAACGCATCGCATGCGATGCGTTTCTTCAGCTTCACTAATAAGCATTAAACACTTTGATAATGAGTGGTTTGCGTTGATATAAACCGAAAGGAGTCGAAGTCAGAGGATTTACTTCGGTCTGACTTTTCTTTTAGGTTTCAGTTAAAAATCAAGTTATAATGCAATCAGTAACTACCACTTACGGTACTTAACGCCGTCTAAAACCATATAGTGTTGTTCATAAGAAGATCCAGAAACTGTTTCTGTGTATGGAGGAGTGTCAATTTTAAAACCTTTAATTCCTATTTTAAGTTTTTTTTCTTTTCTTTTGATTCGAGCTTTTCCAGTTGCAGTTTTAACCATGCCACCATCATAACCTTGATAAGTAGAAATGCCATCATTGATAGATATAGATGGAAAACCTCCGTCACTTTCGCTATCCCATTCACCTAAGTATTCAGGGTAAGCATCTGCAGGGTCTTTACCGCAAGAGTATAAAAACAAACTTCCAGCTAGTAATAGGGGTAGAATTAAATTTTTCATAAATAGATTTTTAGTTATAAGTAGGGTCTACTGAAAAAGTAAAATCAGATACTTAAAATACTGGTATACATTGTAT
>JBBEBO010000090.1:0-4307 GCA_040882265.1 Brumimicrobium sp.
AAGTCCCATTTACCACTGTTCCATCTGGGTAGATCGTGTAGGAGTTTCCTTCGTCGTCGTGGATGATGATTGGATAGCGCCGATGCGACAACTTTTCCCCAAGTGAAGTGTCTTTTGTGCTAATAGGTCGATCGGCATGTCGCGCGCTGTCGTAATTTTGTTGTGCTCCATCAGGTGGGTCAAATGTGTACTCTGTTGAATCACCACCGATTGTTATCCATGCTGAGCCTGTTGTTGTGTCTACTTTAATTTGATCAACACTTCCAGTTACAAATTTTGGAGTAGACTTTAGCGTATCGTTCTCCTGACCGAAAAGCGGTAATATGCTCAATAGGAATATTATGAGGAGCGTGATGCGCATGGGGGTAAAGGTAATTGTTTTTGGGGAATTGGAAGTATGGTTGTTTTTGGGATAGATACGAATTTTTGTGGGAGTTTTCTGAGATAGTGTTAGAGGTTGTGATTAGCATCAAAAAGCCATATAAATATTGTATCTATATAATTAAATATATTTTTGTAATCGATTTATGTTTCATGGATTTAGATTTAATTTATGCTAGAAAAACAAATTCGTGCTGTTTATGATGAAGAAACTATAACTGTTTATCAAGCTTACAGAGCTGCTATTGCTATTCCCGCAGTTAAAAACCAAAGGTTTGTTTCTCCTTTTAAAATGGACAGGATGACTTGGATTAAACCATCATTTCTTTGGATGATGTATCGTTCTGGTTGGAGTCAAAAAAAAGGACAAGAACATATATTATCTATTAAAATTAAACGTGCAGGTTTTGATTGGGCTTTAAAAAATTGCTGTCTTTCTCATTTTGATAGTTCCCTTTTCGCTTCAAATGAAGAATGGAAAAGTAAACTCGAAAATTCTCCTGTTCGTCTCCAATGGGATCCTGAAAAAGATATTTTTTCACAAAACTTAAACTATCGCAGTATACAAATCGGACTAACTGGTATTGCTGTTGAGTATTATGTAAATGATTGGATTGTTGCTATTGATGATATTACTCCACTTTGCAAACGAATATATTCTTTGGTTTTAGAAAAAAATATAGTGGAAGCAAAATCTTTGCTTCCACCTGAAAATATTTATCCATTATCTGACGAATTGAAAAAAGTTATTGGTAGTTGTTAAATGCTTCCCATCTACCTAATTTTTTACGTTTTTCAATTTGATGTAAGGCTAACTCCTTAATTTGTTCGTCTTCCGTTTCAATTGATAACCTTTCTAATGCCTTTATATTATTTGGCTCAGGCTGTGCTCCAATAGCATAGATTATTTTTCGTATATATGGATATTTCATGACGTCATACTGCAAATATTTAGGTACGGAGTTAATAGCCTTTATTAGAATTGGTATATTTTCTATATCTTCATTAAATTCATTTTGAAAATAACGTGCAATATCTTCATTTTCAGTATGCCAGTCTTCCAAAATTAATTTTCTGTAAATTGGCAATAGTAATTGTATATTATCTAAAGGTATCATCCTTAAAAACTCTAATTCTCGTTTATCTTTTGAAGTAATTACCTCGTTGTACTTTTCTAATAAAAAGGGTTCTTTTAAGTAGTTTGGGAGGTTTTGAAATAGTTCATCTCTCGAAATTTTTTTACATGCAAAATCCAATACTATTTTTTTATCATTATCGTTCATAACTAAGGCTTTATTTGAATAAGCTGGAATTCCAGTATATTATCATTGAATATATTAAGAGCAGTTCCTTGACCTAATGCTATATTAACCTGTGGAACATTAGTGGAAGTTAAAGTTTCAACTTTAAATCGAGCTCTAGTTTGATTCCATCCACCGCCAATATCTGCATTAGTAGGCATATTACCGAATTGTTGCTCAACAAGAACATGCCCATCTGTTACTCCTATATTTTTCAATTCATCAATCGTTCCAGTTTTGACTTTAAACTTTATCAAATAGCCTGAATAATCTTCCGAAAATGCTTGATTCGGGGACGTCGTACACTCCCCTGTTCCAGGCATCCTATTTGTCTGAATCAGTACATCATAATGATCTTTAGAAATTGCCCTATAAAAAACTTCTCCATTATTATACACCTCATAATCTCCTATTTTCTTTACAAAACTTCCTAAACTGAGGTTTTCAACTAACTTCCCCGCCTCACTAACAACAACACCACCTAATTCATCTAACTTTGTTAACACATTATCAACGTACTCCTCGATATTATTTGCAACATTAGGGTTTTGATTTTTTAAATTATTTGTAACATTTCGAGTGTTTTGCAATAATTGAGGCGTTAAAAGTTCTGTCCCAATTCTTCCTAGTGCATAGATGTTAATAACATTATCCCATGTGTTTAGAAAATCATTACCACCTTGTAAAAGTGCAATTTCATTTCTCAAACTGCTGGTCAAAGCAAGTTCTCCAGTAGTTAGAAATAAATCAACAGCTGCTAAAGTTAAACGTATAGCATTTGCTGTTTCTAACGCCAAGCCTAATTCTCCTATTCCAAAAGCAAGTGCAGCAACAGTTATGTATTTATTTTGATTCTCTGATACATAGTTTTGATACACTTCATTGAACAATAGATCCGCATAAAGAGCTGGTACTAGATAATAAACTTCTCCATCTACTGTTTCTGAAGCAAAACCAACCAATTTTTGATAATCTGGATGCGTATCAGTAAATCTAATTAAAACAAAATCAGACGGGTTGAGTTTAACTTCTTTCCTATTAATAAGACCGTCGAAGAGACCATCACAGTTGTTGTCTTCTCCTGGAGATCCACCAGCAGCACTAGACTGAGTAACTGTACAAATTTTAAATACAAACTCTCCGTTTAAATAGTCTGGTTCTATTAGGGTTTTTGATAAAGAAGAAGCCCCATAACCAGATGTATATTTATAATGTACGTTGATCAACAAGTCATTATTAATCAACTCATTTACATCTAAATTTTTATTAAACTTTAAAACTAGGCTAGATAGTAGTTCTATAATCTCAAATGAATTCTGTCCTCTATGGACTAGTTGTCTAAGATTTTCATCATTATTTTGAGTAAGAAGTTCGTAAAAGTCAGATTTATCTTCTTCATGAATTTGCTCTAACAATATTTTTTTACACTTAATTCCATCAGTCGAATTATTTAAGTATTTTAGATAATTAACCCTTGATTCTGAGGTAAGTCTATAAAATATACAACTGTTCATTGTTAAAATTTCAGTAGCAAACTCAGATTGAGAAACCCCCTCATCATAACTAGTCTCCAAATCATCTAGCAATTGAGGATCTGTACTTTGCGCAATCGCTTTAGCGAGAGTTTCCGCAGTTTTTATTCTGAATTCATTATCAAATTCTGCTTTAGCTTCTCCTAATTTTGAAGAATTCATATATTCTTGTTGAGATATGATAGCATCTATCTCATATTCCATTCTTCTAGCTTCAATTCGAATTTCTTCGTCATTTTCCTCTTCGAAACATAGTTTAAAATTGGATATATCCTCTCTCTTTAAGTGCATCAATCTGAAATAAAAAAGTAAGCCTGATACATTAAAATCTGAGTCAAAAAACAAATCTTTTATTTTAAGTTCAGAAAGGGGCGTTGAGAATAATGAACTAAAATCTGTCGTTGTATCAGTTCTATATATGAGTGAAATATCACTATTAGGATGCCAAATTTCAGCACTTTCTAAGTTAACAACCGCTCCAGAAGCATAATTCTCTGTGTAAGCATTAATACTTTTATAAATAAATCTATCATTAGCGTTTTTTTCAAATAGAATAAACTTATCGCTTGCTGTTGAATTACTTGTACCGTAATCAGTTTGACTTATCGGTGATTCACATTTAAATGCTACTGGAATTAACTCCTCATTTAAGTAATTGTAAAAAGTAGATATCCCTTCTGTAGGCTCTTTTATTTGGGTTAAGCTATCTTCATAGGGCGTTTCACTTGAAAACACCTTTGATGCTAAATCATAAGGTTTAAATACTCCTTTATTATTTGTTAAATAATATTGATTATCCTTATCAACAAAACTAATTAAGGAACCAATTGGTGCAAAGCTTAAATCACTTTTACTCCACCTATCTAAAGTTGAGAAAGATACTTTATTAATATTGCTTGGTAGGGTAATATACCTTCCATTAACAGTAAAAAATGTAAAGGTAGAATCTTCATCAATCAGAGGATATAAATCAGAAATAGACATGGACACACTCATCGCATCCTCTTCCCCATCCCAAAAACTAGGCACCAACTTCAGCTTCCTCAACTCCTCCCACTGCCCAAGCGTAAGATTACTCCCTCCAGAATAATCC
>JBBEBO010000091.1:0-4265 GCA_040882265.1 Brumimicrobium sp.
TTTTTAACAAATAAATTAACATATTTCGTACAAAAAAAGTTAAATAATTTGCTTTTCTAAAAATAATTACATGTTTATTTGGATAGGTTATTTTTTATTTAGTCGTTTGTATCGTTCTAATCGAAAAGTGAGGCCTTACGAATCAATTTAGAACCACTGAAAGTCAAAAAGATTGACTTTCCCACTTTACTAAATTAAATATAGAAAGATGAAAACGTTAATTTATGGAGGTTTATTCCTTGCCACAGTAGGAATTGGATTAGCAGGTTGCAAAAAAGAATTACAATCAAATAGAACAAAAATAAACTATGAAATTGATAATATTCCATTGATAAGTACCTCCGAAGGGAAAACAAATGTTAATAAAAATGACAAAGATGAAATAAAGTTGAATAAACAACTTAAAGATTTAGCTATATCGACTAAAGAGTTTATTAATGATTTAGAGTTCAACAGAATTATAATTAAATTAGCTAAGGAGTCTGGAACAGAGTCTGTATATTACTCACAACTAAAACAAGAAGCACCCGAATATTACAATAGAATCAATCAAAATTTGAGAGGATTGGGCACAAGTATTGAGGAAATAACAACGAATATGACTCATGAACCTCTAAACCCAAACCCAAAATATCCCGAAACGGAAGAACTTGAGGTTTATGAACCAGCTATTATGGTTCCAAATACTGAGATTTTAGATCCTAAAAAGATTCCTTTAATTTCGCCAAATGTTGAAAAAGTTTTTAAGAATAAGGTTTACATAAAGAGTTATTTTTACAAAGAATCATCAGAAATTGACTCTACATTAATAGGTGAAGAGACGACTTTTAAAACAAGTAACCCAATTTTTATTCTTAATCATGCTATGCCATATAAGGAAATGAAAAAGTTAGGAGATTTTTTGAAGAACAATAAGCGAGGGAGTTCTTCGAATAATCTGAAAACGAATACTGGAGCAAGAGTGTCTCAAGTTTCAATAAATGGATATCCTTATGAACAAGGGGCTTTTAATTGGCATTCGGAGTTTTGTATTAATGCGGTTGTAGTATATGATAACGGTAATGCTAACTATATTTACTATCAACAAACAGGTATTAATCGTGCACTAAATGGAGATTATTCTAAGAAATTAGCTGAGATACAAACTGTAGAGGCTATGCACGGGTCGCTGATAAACGTCGACTACTCTTTCTCACCTGATTATAGCAACAATAACGCTTATGTTGGGGTTTACTGGAATACTTTTGAAAGGGATTGGAATAGAAGTAGAGAATTTCTTGGATATAGTAACCCTTCATATCCGTATACTTGGTATATTGAAGGAAATATGCGATATGCTGGTGACTGGTATCAATGGGTACCAAGCACAACAAGAGACCATAGTTTCCCTTACAACTGGTTTGGTTGGGAAACATCTATTAAATTTGAAAGTTGGAAATCTTCTATAACAATAGTACCGAGCTAAATGAAAAAGTTAATCTTAACATTAATGATTGTGCCATACATTTGTGTGGCGCAATCTTCCCTTAAAATAAACTATAATGAAGTTTATGTAGGAAACAATATAAGCATTGATTTCGATTATAATCTTGATAATATCCTATTGTCATTTGGAGTGGTTTATTTTCCAGGTATTAATAAGGATAATGTATCGTTTAGTGCATTTTATAAAGATAGAGGATCTCCTACAAGCTTTAAACAGCACTTTGGTTTCCAGTACAATATAGGCTATATGATATATAATAATGATCATTTTGATTTATTTGGAGTATACAAAGGAAGCTTATCATCAATGGATACTTATTTTAAATTTTTCCAAAATTATGCAGCTTTAGTCCCAGAACCACAAGGTATAGAAGATTACGCTGTTACAATTAATACAGATAAATTTGGACCGTTGTTTTCCTTTGACAACACATTGGGTATATTACTTAAAGGAAATTTAACAAATAATCTATTTTTTAACCTTCATGGTGGAGTAGGTTTTACCTATTTAAAAAATAATGATGATTTCACGATAACTTCAGCCAGTTATGGAACAATTAGTCTATCTACCACTTTTTCAATTGGCTTGGGATATTCATTTAATAATTTAAAATCTAATAACAAAGAATAAATAAAAAGTTCATAACAACAAATAAACACTAAAAGGTAAACGTTCATAAGTGTTAGCCGCATACGCCTATTTGAAAAACGGCGCACATTAAGTGTTGGTTTTACAATGAGTTAAAGGAAATAGATTCAACTTTAATTGATGAAGAAACTTCTTTAAAAACTAGTAATTCTATTTTTATTCTAAATAATGCTATGCCATATAAGGAAATGAAAAAGTTAGGAGATTTTTTGAAGAACAATAAGCGAGGGAGTTCTTCGAATAATCTGAAAACGAATACTGGAGCAAGAGTGTCTCAAGTTTCAATAAATGGATATCCTTATGAACAAGGGGCTTTTAATTGGCATTCGGAGTTTTGTATTAATGCGGTTGTAGTATATGATAACGGTAATGCTAACTATATTTACTATCAACAAACAGGTATTAATCGTGCACTAAATGGAGATTATTCTAAGAAATTAGCTGAGATACAAACTGTAGAGGCTATGCACGGGTCGCTGATAAACGTCGACTACTCTTTCTCACCTGATTATAGCAACAATAACGCTTATGTTGGGGTTTACTGGAATACTTTTGAAAGGGATTGGAATAGAAGTAGAGAATTTCTTGGATATAGTAACCCTTCATATCCGTATACTTGGTATATTGAAGGAAATATGCGATATGCTGGTGACTGGTATCAATGGGTACCAAGCACAACAAGAGACCATAGTTTCCCTTACAACTGGTTTGGTTGGGAAACATCTATTAAATTTGAAAGTTGGAAATCTTCTATAACAATAGTACCGAGCTAAATGAAAAAGTTAATCTTAACATTAATGATTGTGCCATACATTTGTGTGGCGCAATCTTCCCTTAAAATAAACTATAATGAAGTTTATGTAGGAAACAATATAAGCATTGATTTCGATTATAATCTTGATAATATCCTATTGTCATTTGGAGTGGTTTATTTTCCAGGTATTAATAAGGATAATGTATCGTTTAGTGCATTTTATAAAGATAGAGGATCTCCTACAAGCTTTAAACAGCACTTTGGTTTCCAGTACAATATAGGCTATATGATATATAATAATGATCATTTTGATTTATTTGGAGTATACAAAGGAAGCTTATCATCAATGGATACTTATTTTAAATTTTTCCAAAATTATGCAGCTTTAGTCCCAGAACCACAAGGTATAGAAGATTACGCTGTTACAATTAATACAGATAAATTTGGACCGTTGTTTTCCTTTGACAACACATTGGGTATATTACTTAAAGGAAATTTAACAAATAATCTATTTTTTAACCTTCATGGTGGAGTAGGTTTTACCTATTTAAAAAATAATGATGATTTCACGATAACTTCAGCCAGTTATGGAACAATTAGTCTATCTACCACTTTTTCAATTGGCTTGGGATATTCATTTAATAATTTAAAATCTAATAATAAAGAATGAATAAAAAGTTCATAACAACAAATAAATACAAGCGGCAAACGTTAACTCGTGGTAGCGGGCTATACCTATTTTTAAACCGTTAACCAACCATCACTTCAAACACTTAAAATAATCAAACGGCTCCTGACAATCGAGGCATTTATAATGTGCTTTACAAGCCGTACTCCCAAATTGTGAAACCATTTTAGTGTTTTTGGACTTACATAAAGGGCAAGGAACAACAGTCTTATCTCCGAATAAAACAGATTTATCAACTTCATCTTGAGGTGGCGCAATGCCGTATTCTTCTAATTTGCGTTTCCCTGCTTCTGAAAGCCAGTCGGTAGTCCAGGCGGGAGAGAGCACGAGTTTAACATCAACTTCTAATCCTTCTTCTTTTAAACGAGTTTTGATATCTTCTTCAATCACTTGCATTGCAGGACAACCAGAATAGGTAGGAGTAATAACTATTTCCCAACGGCCATTCTCTTGCATATTTACTTCGCGTACAACTCCAAGGTCAACAACAGTTAATACAGGAACTTCAGGGTCTTTTACGTCCTCAAGCATTTCCCAAATTTGTTCTGCTGTTATTTCTTTTGTCATAGATTGAATTATGAATTAGGAATGAAAAATTATGAATTAGGAATGCAATTCATAATTCATAATTTCCAATTCTACATTTCCCCTACCATTCCATTCCTGGATGCGTACGTTGAATATACTGT
>JBBEBO010000092.1:0-659 GCA_040882265.1 Brumimicrobium sp.
AGATATTAGCGAAGAAGCCTGCATTTTTATTCTCTAAAGAAAATAGGGTAAACAAGCGGATATGCATAAAATTGTTACAACAGATTCTATTATTCAAACGTGTTTTTCATTACCGTATCTAATATATCAATAAAAAACGGGCATATCGTAATATACCCGTTTTGAGTTTAGAAGAGCCCTAAATTTTTGCGCTATTTTAGAACTAACTTACCAGATTGTGATTGATTGTCACTAAAAGCTTTCCATAGGTATAGTCCTGGTTTTAAACTAAGTTCAAAGCTATTATTGCCTACATTTATTTCATTTTTATGAGCCAATCTGCCTTTGATGTCATAGATTTCAATGCTATAGATAGCGTTTGACTTAATATTAATATTGCCGTTAGAAGGGTTTGGATATAGTTTGAAGAGTAAGTCATTGTTTTCACTTTCAAGACTTGCTATATTAAAATTATAACAATTTGAAGTAGAAGAGCAACCACTTAAACCGATTTCAACAGCATAATCACCAGTCGTTTGGGGTTCAAAAACAACATTTGTCTCTCCGATAATTGGTGTAGAGTTACTACAGTTAATCCATTGATATGTTGCTCCAGTTTGATTAGCAATTAAGCTAGAATTATTTACCATAACACTTGTGTCGATTATTATAACGTCAAG
>JBBEBO010000092.1:759-4198 GCA_040882265.1 Brumimicrobium sp.
TGTTGTTTCAATAATGCTGTCACAACCATTCACAGAAGATAGATTGCTTGTATGACTAGTAGCTGTTGAACTTGTTGTGCCATCTGGGAATGTGTAAGTATCGTCCTGACAAATGCTCGCAGTTTCTGATGTGTTGAAAGTGTTGACAATGTCAAGTGTTGTTTCAATAATGCTGTCACAACCATTCACAGAAGATAGATTGCTTGTATGAGTAGTAGCTGTTGAACTTGTTGTTCCATCTGGGAAGGTGTAAGTGTTGCCCTGACAAATTGTTGCAGTTTCGAATGATTCAAAAGTTTTAGGACCATTGCATTCTTGATCAAAGTTTATCCGTTGAGAAGAGGTGAGTGAATCATTAAATGTAGTAAAGTCAATGCAGTTGGATTTCAATGCATAATCAAGCCATAGATTTACAAAATCGAATGTGACCTGATGTTGCTCTTGTCTTGTTATAGAGATTCCTGAAGAGGAGGTAGACTCACCGAAGTCACAATTTCCATTAGGGTCAGCAAAGTAGCAGTGAGCTCCACCAATTATATGTATTATTGACTTACAATCACTTACTAGACTATCATACATAGGAATATGATGGTCAATAGGAGGAGTCACACCATCTTGAACACCCGAAAGAACAAGAGATGGGACTGATACTTTAGTTGCTGAAGCAATAGAGGAAACACCGTTTGTAGTAGATTCGGCTGGTGCTAATCCTACGAGTGTTTTTAAATTGGTGTTACCATTTGTGCATAAAGAATCAGCAGCAAGAAACGCTGCTCCTCCTCCCATTGAATGACCCATCAGTGCAGTTTCTGAAGCCACCAGGTCAAATAATATGCTATTAGAATCATCACCTTCTTGTTGTATTTCAGTTACTAAAAACTGTAAATCCCAACCGAATTCTTGATGATTGGTAGAAAAAATATTTCCTTCAGTTCTTGGAAACGCCATGATATAACCGCGTGGAACAAACTCTTCCCATAAATTTTCATAAGCGCTCCAAGCCATTACGAATCCATGTCCGAAAACAATTACTGGGAACTCTCCAGATGCACCCGGTGTGTCTATGCCTGCAGAACTTGCAGGATAATATATTTCAGTTTCAATTTGTCGATTCCCACGGTTTGGATCCTCAAACATTATTGTCGTATGTCCAATTGGATAGCTTTGACTAAAAACTGTAATAGTCATTAAAAGAGAACAAGCAAGTAGTAGTTTTTTCATTTTATTTAATTTTTTATAAGATTCCATTTAGTAAAACATCACTAAATATCGGAAGCGACTTTTTATCAATTAAAACTTCGTCTGTAACATACATTTGAATTTCTAATCCTTTTATCGTGTTTACCAACATTTCTGCTTTAAAACGAATGATTTCATCCTGTGTGTCTTTATATTTTTTATGTGAAACCAATAACTTTGTGATATATTCTTTTTCTTCGTAATCGGCTTTCTTTCTGTTTGTTTCAACGAGAGGCATTAATTCAAAGAACTCTTGCTTTAAGAAACTATATCGTTGTGATATTTTTTGCATTAATTTTACACGAGTTTCAATATAAGCGTGAAGTTTTTCTTCAACCGTAGCGTGTTGTTCTATATTTTTTTTGAGCTCAGACCAAAACTGTTCAGATTCAATCCTAACAATTTTGGCGAAAATTTCTTCTTTTCCACTGAAATAATAATATATAGCGGATTTTACTTTTCCAACCGACTTAGCAATATCTGTTAGAGTTGTTTTATTGTACCCATATTGTTGGAATAATTCTTGTGATTTTGTCAATATTGAATTTTGCGATTTTGCCATACTTTAATATTTGAACATTTTACTATTTCGTTCAAAAGTATAAAAACTTTATTGATGGTTTATCGATAAAGCTGTTTATTAACACATAAGCTATTTTTAGTTAAAATAAATAATAGATTTTTTTAGTTTTTGACTAAGTTTAATGTTGTGATTAAAAAAAGCATATGAGAAAAATATTATTGTTGTTTACAACATCACTTTTGTTGGCTTTTATCTTGCCTTCTGATTTTTTGGACGACCAAAAAAGATATAAGCGCGTTCGAGTAGCCATAGATGAAAAGGAAGATTTTATTGATAAAAAATTGAATGAAAGGGGCTTAGAGTTGAATAACTTTCATCTATTGATGGTCGCATATAAAGCTTCAGATGAACTAGAGTTATTTGTAAAGAAAAAATCAGAAGAAAAATATCAGCGATTAATTACCTATGATATTTGTGCAAAATCTGGAGAATTAGGACCAAAAAGAAAGCAAGGTGACGGTCAAGTACCTGAAGGTTTTTATCATATTGATCGATTTAATCCTTCGAGTAGCTTTTATTTGTCACTTGGAATAAACTATCCAAATCAATCAGATAAATTGAAAAGTAATGCTTCTGATTTGGGTGGTGATATTTTTATTCATGGTTCTTGTGTGACAATCGGCTGTTTGCCAATGACTACAGATAAAATTAAAGAAATATACCTGTATGCAGTTCACGCAAAAAATAATGGTCAATCTAAAATACCTGTTTATATTTATCCATATCGTATGACTGAAATAAACAATATGACTTATTTTGCTAAATATAATCACGAAGAAAAACTACTAAAACTCTGGAAGAATCTTAAAACTGGATTCGATGACTTTGAAAAGCACGGTAAAGCGTTTGATTTTAAAGTAGATTCGGCAGGAAATTATAAGTTCTAGATAATATTTTGTAATTTAATGGTGTTTAACTTTTAAATGAACACTTATAATGATTAAAAAAAGACATTTAGGATTAGCAATTTTATTTTTCACACTACTAAGCTGTGGATCGAGTAAAGACTCGATAATACCATATTCAGAAAGTATTGACTTGGATGAAGCTTACACTATAATTTGGTATGGTAAAAGTGAAGTTTACAGGTATAGCGATGGGAAATGGGTTAGAACTGAAGAAAATGATTATAGTTTTACAGTGACGCAAAAACGATTCAAAAACCGTTGGGAGTCAGTAAAGACTTTACACAGGGTTCATCCTGATTTTAATGAAACTTTCGGAGATCGAAATCAAACGATGTATTTTGAAGTGGATTACTATGAAAAGAAAGATGATACTGTTTATGCTAATGTAACTTCCACTTTAGGTGATGGTGAGGTTAAAACAGATGAAGAGTTTCGTGAATCAGTAATAACAATGTATCCCGAAACCAATATCTTTATGCCTTATAATAAATACCGCATTACTCAACATTATGATTATGAAAAGGGTATTCTGACTGAAACAGTTGAACTTTTAAAAGAAGAAGATGGTAAAGAAACTCCCCTTATGAAGAATGAAGAAACAGCATATTTTTTTGTGAAGGGAGAGTTGAATAAAGCGCCTACTAAATATGAGTAATTTTAATCATTCACAACCTGTTCTACGATCTTTTCTGTGATTAAATATGTAGGC
>JBBEBO010000093.1:0-26680 GCA_040882265.1 Brumimicrobium sp.
CTTAGCGCCCATTGCGGTTAAAAACTTACTGGTAAAGTATCCGATACGCATTTAATATAAATAATCACGCACTTCATTTAACCTTACTATTCGTCACTAAATATCGCTCTGCGATATGACGTCACTAGTCACTATAAAGCTAAGTAAGTTTATCCGTAAGAATTTTCATCTCAATCACTGGAGAGATCTTTTCGTAAAGAATATTATTCACCGCTTCAACAATCGGCATTTCAACTTGGAACTTTTCGTTGATTTCCATTACAGATCGCACGGCGTAATATCCTTCAGCGATCATATCCATTTCCATTTGGGCCGTTTTGACGGAGTACCCTTTCCCAATCATAAAACCAAACGTTCGGTTTCTTGAAAATTTGGAATAAGCAGTAACCAGTAAATCCCCTAAGTAAGCACTCGACTTCACATCTCTGTGGATCGGACTCACTTCATCGATAAAGTTTTCAATTTCTTGTATCGCATTTGAGATTAAAACTGCTTGGAAGTTATCTCCATAACCTAATCCTGAACAAATTCCCGACGCAATAGAGTATACATTTTTTAAAACAGCGGATAATTCTGTTCCAAATAAGTCGTCAGAAGTTGTAGTTTTAATGTAGCGACAAGCAAAAAGTTCTGCAACATCATCAGCGATATCTTCGTCTTGACAAGCAATTGTCAAATAAGACAATCGTTCTAACGCCACCTCTTCCGCATGACAAGGTCCACAAACTATTCCTATTTGATCATAAGGTGTTCCGAACGTTTTGTGGATAAAACGAGCTGGAATTGCATGATATTCTGGAACGATTCCTTTTACGGCAGAAAAAACGGTTTTTCCCTCAAATAATTCAGTTGGGAAATCTTTAAATATATCTGTAAGAAATGCCGAAGGAGCCGCAATTAAAATAATCTCAGAATTTTTAACGGTCTCTACTAAATCGGTGCTAACATCAATTTTAGAAGTGTCAAATTCTACCGACTGTAAATAACGCAAATTGTGTTTGTACTTTAAAATGTGTTCTACAGCATCCTCACTGCGCATCCACCAACTTACTTTAGGCACATTATTACATAGGATTTTTACCAAAGCAGTAGCCCAACTACCACCTCCAATAACACCAATTTTATTCATAGAATTCTCCATCTGTCTTTACAAAAATAAAGATTCTGTTGGATTGTAACTTTGAATAGTGAATTATTATTTGCTTGAAGCTATAATTATCGGTCTGACTTGATAATTTTATGAGTTGTATTCTGCGAAGCTGTTTTTACTTTCACATAGTAAACACCATTATGCAAGTTACCAATTGAAATAGTATCTCCACTTTTAATTACGTTCTTTTCTTTTAATAACTTTCCTTGTGTATCAAAAATATAAACACTCGCTTCTTTTTCATTAAAAGTAAAATATAAATAATTGTCAGTTGGATTTGGGTGAACGTTAACCTTACTTAAATCTTTATTATTTGAAGAAGTAGAAAGCGTTTGGCAGTCATTAGGGCCAATATCTTCAGCAAAAAACTCAGCCATACTTAAAGTTCTGTTCCAGTAACTGTCAAATTGATGGCCTCCAGTAGAAGGTGTTGCAATTTGTTGCAAACAGTCTGCATTATTTGATGTGAATTCATCACGAATTTCAGGTTTCCAACTTGAGTTAATGCTCAATGTGTCTATCAAATTATAAATACCAGATCCGCCGTAAGTTAGTGGTCTGTCTTGAATATGAGCGCAATTACCTGGGTTTACCGAGCATGAGTTAAAACCCTGAAGAAGCTTGTTCCTTCCAAAAGGTACAATAAGATCATTTGGTTGGTGATACAAGTATAATTTAGGGACATCAAAATAATCTTTTTCAGAAAATAAATCCGTAAAAACACCACCGTATAATGAACCAGCGCCTTTAATTATATAAGGAGAAGACGATGGATTTAATGAGCCATCGACTGAACCTAAATCAGGTCTTGTTAAATCCATGTCATCAATTTCTATTTCAAATGCAGTGCCTTCAATACAAGTTCCGTATAAATTTTGATGAGGTGGGTTAACACTGCTTAAACTACCACAACTAGCTGGTTTTTCAGCTTCAACATCCATAAAGGCAACTCCCATCGAAATGTATGCTCCAGCGCTTTCTCCAAAAACAAAGACGTTCGAAGGATCGATGTCGTAAATCAATTGGTTGTTAATTAAATACCTAAGCGCTCCTTTTGCATCTTGCACCCCTCTGTACCATGCGCGAATCCATTCTGAAGAATCTGCTAAATTCATACAGTCCCAGTTTTCAATGTTACAATGTTTGTTTAAATCTGTATGGAAGTATCCTAATCTATAATTGATTGCAGCTGTAACATAACCACGTTTTGCAAAATCTTCACGCATTCGTTTTATATTTCCGTCTTCTTTACTCCCTGCTGCCCAAGCTCCACCGTGTATAATAAGCGCTAGTGGTCTACCACATGAAGGAATCACATCATTAGTTGGGTGTGAAATATCCATTTCTAATGTAATGTCAGCACCAGCAAAACTAGTTGCTGTACCATATTCGATATTAGTTTCTGTATTAATAGTGTAACTAGTATCAATGAAGTCTTGAGAAAGCGCTACACACATCAATGTTGTTAGAAAAAGAGTAGTAATTAATTTCATTTTTTTAAATTTTTGATAAAATTACAGTTTTTTTTAAATATACTGTTTTGATATGTAGATATTTGTGTTAAATTTTATTGTGCCTTCATATTTGTTGCAATCCTTTTTATTTCATTAAAACAAACAATATTGCAAGTTTGAGTGTTAAAATCATGCTGACTTAACACACTAATACAGAGTATTATTTAGAATAATTATGAAAAAGTTTTTGAAATCGATAATTGATGTTATTAAAATTGTTGTTAAAGGATTTGAATCTCATAACACAATGGCACATGCAGGTTCTATAGCCTTTTATATGATATTTTCACTTCCAGGGTTGTTAATAACAAGTATAGCAGTTGCAGGGGTTTTTATTGGTCAAGACTCAGCACAACTTGAATTGAGTTATCAGTTAAGTACTTTTTTAAGTGATTCCGCAATAAAATCAATTGATGAGACCGTTGAAAATATTGATTTTTCGGAAGATCATACTTTCAGAACCATAATTGGTGTTTGTGTATTATTGTTTTCTGCAACTACTGTTTTTGTTTCATTACAAAACGCACTAAATAAGGCTTGGGATATTGTTGCAACACCAAAAAAAAATTTTATAAAGTTAGTTTTAGATAGGTTGCTATCTTTTGGAATGGTTGTTTGTTTAGGATTTATCATGATTGTATCTTTATTGCTTGACACTATCTTTAATTTTTTCTTCAATAAAATTGAAAGTTACTTTGGAGAAACTATAGCGAAAATTCTTGTTTATATAGAGCATATCGCTTCTTTTGGAATGGTATTAATTGTCTTCATGTTTATTTTTAAATTTCTACCAGATGCAAAAATTAAATGGAAAGATGTTTTTAAAGCATCTTTAATAACTACGACGTTTTTTGTGCTAGGAAAATTTTTATTGGGAATATATATTGATAACAGTAATTTTTCTGAAACCTATCAAGCAGCAGGGTCAATTATTATAATTTTAATTTGGGTTTTCTTTTCTACGATCATGGTTTTATTAGGTGCAGAAATTGTGGGTGCATTAAAATTGCAAAAAGGTGAAGCGATTTATCCTAATAAAAACGCTAAAAAAATCAAACAAATTAAAATGGAATACGATCAATATATTGAAAAAATCTAACCTGGGTCATAAGTGTTTTTGTTATGAGCATTCAAATGTTTTAGCAAGAGTAAGTGTAATTTCGTATAGTTAGCTGGGATGCTAAAAAATATTTTTCATAAAATGATTTTTTAATAATAAAATGTCATAATTTCGATTAAAAATTAAAAGCGCTGAGTAAGCCAAAATCACCTTAATAAGGGATGAAGCCGAGGGGGCATTGATTATTTAAAATTGATGGTTTTATGATTCATTCGAAAACAGAACTTAGGTTTATTAATGACCTTGTAGGCTACGGGGTTTTTGCTACAGAAAACATTCCAGAAGGAACAATTATTTATGTAAAAGATAGTTTAGAAATTGTGATTAACATAGAAGATTATGAAAAACACAATGATTCGATTAAAGAAGTAATTGAAAAATATTCTTACATTGATCCAAAAGGCGATAGAGTTATCAGTTGGGATTTCGCAAAGTTTGTTAATCACTGTTGTAATTTTAATACAATTAGTACGGGGTATGGTTTTGAAATTGCAGTGAGAGATATTTTAAAAGGAGAACAAATCACTGATGAATATGGAGCTTTTAACTTAACTGTTGAAATGGACATCACTTGTAGCAATGAAAACTGCCGTAAAAAAATCAAACCTAGTGACTTTGATAGTTATTACAGTGAGTGGGATAAGAAAATCCAAAAATCCCTATCAAAATTTAATGATGTAGACCAGCCATTACTCTTATTCTTAGATGAAGAAACAAAAAGCGAACTTGATAAATACTTTAATAAAACCCAAAAGTATAAGTCGATTTATGCATTAAGGTTTAAAGGTTAGCATTTAACATTTAAATTCGAAATAAATTCAATACATGAATTATCAATCTTTACTGGAGACTTTTGTGGTTTAGCCTGCATTATTCATGGGTTTTCGTAATGAAAAGTCAAAATGTCAATAGATCCAACGATTAACAAAATCTAATCAATTATTTATGATAATTGAAATATTTTCTAAATCGGGATAAACTTGGGAAGCACAGACATTTTTAATTCTCAGAATTGCAACCCACTTTTGGGTATTAAAAATTTTGAGCATTTCCAAAGGTAGCAGCCTGTCCGACCTTTGGCGGAGCAGTTTGGCTTTGGAATAGGAAATTCATGAATAATGCAGGTTAGATCATGTTCTTGGTTTTAAAACTGATCTTCTCGCACCAAATAATTCATAAAAAAAGCGAGCCTTTTAAAATAAGGCTCGCTTTTTTTTACTCTGTTGACCCACTAGGGCTCGAACCTAGACTCTTCTGTACCAAAAACAGATGTGTTGCCAGTTACACCATGGGTCATTGTACTTGCAATTTAGCAAAAAAGCTTTTCTGTAAATGCGAGTGCAAAGTTATAATTATTTTTTTTGTCTACAACCATGAAAGCAAAAAAAAATAAATCATTTAAATTAGTGGCTGAAAACCATAATTTTAAAATTTTAAGAAATTTTAAAACCATATTTTCGTTCAATAGTTGAATATTCTTAACTTCGTGCGATTCAATTTTAGATTATGAACTATAGAAAATTAAATGTATCGCTCGGTTGGTTAGCTTTTTTACTTGCTACAATCGTATATTTTATAACAGTTGAAGATACTGCATCTCTCTGGGATTGTGGGGAGTACATCACTGCAGCATATAAACTTGAAGTAGGTCACCCTCCAGGTGCACCATTCTTTATGTTAATCGGTAGAGTCTTTTCTCTCTTTGCAGGAGGAGATACAGCAGATGTAGCACTGTGGGTCAACAGGATGTCTGCCTTATGTAGCTCATTTTCTATTTTGTTTTTGTTTTGGTCCATCACAATGCTCGGTAAGAAAATTGCTCAAAAAGAGGGTGCAATTATGACTAAAGCACAAGAAATTGCAATATTAGGTGCTGGTTTTGTCGGTGCAATGGCTTATACTTTTACTGAGTCTTTCTGGTTTTCAGCTGTAGAAGGTGAGGTTTATGCAATGTCTTCATTGTTTACTGCGGTTATTTTCTGGGCGATTTTAAAGTGGGATGAAGAAGTCACTAGAATTAAACGGGGTGAATTATCCCCTGAAATAAGACCTATGAGATGGTTAGTTTTAATCATGTTCTTATTTGGTTTAGCTATTGGTGTTCACTTACTAGGATTGCTTGTGTTGCCATGTATGGCTTATATGATAATGTATCAATACAACGAAAAGGTATCTCCAACATTATTTATTTTAACTGGTGTAATTGGAATTTTAGTATTGGCATTTATTCAAAATGGAGTAATTCCGGGTACAATTGCACTAGCGTCAAGTCTTGAAGTTTTCTTTGTAAATTCATTAGGTCTACCTTTTGCTTCTGGTGCGGCATTTTTCTTTATTGTGCTAATAGCATTATTAGCTATAGGTTTAAATATTACACGTAAACGCAAAATGAAATTAGCTAATACAGCAATGCTCGGGCTAATTATGCTTTTTATAGGTTATGGTTCGTTTGCAACGATTGTTATACGTTCAAATGCGAATCCACCACTCGATGAAAATAATCCTGAAAATTTAGTAACACTTCACGCATATCTAAAACGTGAGCAATATGGGTCTTGGCCAATTTTATATGGTGAGTATTTTAACTCTAAAACAGCGCCAACTGATCAATTTGAAGACCGTTCACCATTTTATGATAAAAGATGGGTTGTGACAACAAGTTCTGGTTCTGAAATTGCTGCTTTTCGCGATAAAGAAATAGCTGAGAACTACGTTAAGAACAGTGGCAAATCTTATGATTTAGTGCAAAAATATTTTGAAACAAATAAGAATACACGAAAGAATCAAGTACCAGTATATACTCAAAATACGTTTTTTCCAAGAATGTTCTTCAGGGGAGATGCAAACCGTGCTAGCGGTTATCGTCAATGGTCAGGTTATGATGCAAACAGGCGAGGACCAAAAGGTGAAGATGGTAAGCCCATTCCTTCCTTTGGAGAAAACCTAACTTTTTTCATGAGTTATCAAGTGAACTGGATGTATTGGCGTTACTTTATGTGGAATTTTACTGGAAGACAGAATGATATTCAAGGTCATGGAGATGAGTTTAGGGGAAATTGGCTCTCCGGTTTTGAAGCAGTCGATGAAGCAAGGTTAGGTGCCCAAGGGGATAATGCTCCTTACTTCACTCAAACAAATCCAAGTAATAACAAATTTTATTTCATACCCTTAATCTTAGGTTTAATTGGACTTTTCTTTCATTTTATGAAAGCACCAAAAGATGCATTTGTCGTCTTACTGCTCTTCCTGTTTACTGGTTTGGCGATAGTCGTTTATTTGAATCAGAAACCCTTTGAGCCGAGAGAACGAGATTATGCTTATGCTGCCTCCTTTTACGCCTTTGCAATATGGATAGGGTTAGGAGTTTACGGACTTTTTGAAGCTTTCAGATCATTTGCAAAAGAAGAGTACAAAAAATTAGGTGTTGCTTATGGTATTATTTTGCTTTTATGTTTAATCACAGACGCTACAAGCAGCGGAGGAATGGCCGCAACTATGTCTGCCCTTATAATTGGAGCTATAGGAATTGGCTCTATGGCATTTATGACAATGCTTAGAAAAGCAAATTTTTCTGGTAATGGAGCAGCAGGTATTGCTACATTGTTAGGATTAGTAGCACCGTTTCTACTTGGAAATCAAGGATGGGATGACCACGATAGAAGTAATAGAGATCCAGCAAAATCGTTGGCATACAATTATTTAATTGGGTGTGCTCCAAATTCTATTTTATACACCAATGGAGATAACGATACTTTCCCATTATGGTATTTACAAGAAGTTGAAGGCGTTAGAACAGATGTTCGTGTGGCAAACTTGTCTCTAATGCAAACAGATTGGTATACAGAACAAATGATGATGAAAGCATATGAATCTGAACCATTACCTATTAAATTTAGAGAAGATCAAATATTGATGGGTGCGGGTAATACTGATTATACGCTATTCATTGATTATGAAACTTATAAATCTAGAATATCTCCAAAAGTAGCGGATGAAATATTGCGTGAAAAAATTAGAGGAAATCAATCTATTTTCGCACAATCATTAAAAAGGTTGAATAATGGTCTCGTTGGTGCTATAAAATCAATGACTTCTAATAATGCTAGTACTGAAGAGTTAATGGCTAAAGTTGTTGAGGAACTTGAAACTCCAGTTGAGAACCCAGGTTTTGAAGAATATAAAAGAACTGATTTAATCATCCGTAGACTATTTACAGAGTTGAGAAGTAAAAACCTGACTGCAGATGAAAACCTTGTCAAGCAATTGCAATCAGTAGCTAGTACTTGGACAAATGAGTGGGATTATTTACCACTTGATTACGCAATGAAATTTGTTCGAAATGATGATAATATGATTGAACAACGTGGTGGTAGAAAACTGAGATTTTTCCCTGCTTCTGGTTTTGTTTTAGATGTTGACCCTGAAAATGCAGCTAAAGCTGGTATTATTTCAGAAGATCAAGTTGATAACTGTGTAAATAAAATTCGTTTTAACTTCAGAAAAGGACGAATATTCCGAAGCGATGTGAATGGCTTGAGTCGTGAAGAAACAATGATGCTTGATATTCTAGCTAATTTTGATTGGACTAGAGGAGTGTACTTTTCAAGCCCTGGTGGATCAGATGTCGCAAAAGCTTTGTATGCAGAAGGACTTCTTCAAAACTTAGGACAAATACATGGACTCTCACCGTTGAAAGATGAATCTTTTGAAGATGATGCACGTGATAGAATGTATAAAAATGTCATGGAGACTTATGATTATGCTAACTTGCATGAAGAAAGTGTATTAGTTGATTATTATGTACGAAGACATACAGATCAGTATCGTAATAACTTTATAGAACTAGCTTCTAAATATGTAAACGAATATAGAGCTGCGTCAAAAAACAATGTTGATTCATTAAACGATGATTCAAATAAAGATGCTGACTTTTACGCTGATAAGGTAGAAGAAATCATTCAGTATTCTTTGGAAAAACTCCCAATTGATAAAGTATATGATTTTGGTGAGCCAAGAGCTATTGGAAGAAGGTTGCCAAATGGAAGGCAGATCCATACTGATGGAGTATTACCAGAGTTTATCAATGCGCTTTATGAAGTTGGTAAAACAGAAACAGGAAATAAACTTGCAAAAGAGTACTTAGGGCAATTGGAAACTATGATTAATTACTTCCAGTTTAGTGACCCAATGATTGCATACAATAATCAAAATGATTTTATTGCTTTTGGAATGAATTTCTTAAGAACTTTCCGATCTGTTTACGTAGAAAATGAGGACAATGAAATTGGAGAGTATGCGCTTCAATTAGAGAACCGACTTTCAAATGAAGTTGTTCCTAACATTGCAGCAGAATTAAGGTCTCGTGAAATTAGTGACACAAGAGGTGGACGTACTAAAGTTCGTTCAATGGAGAGAGAAGCTCGTGAATTCGAAAACTTATATAATTCACTCCTTCAAGAAAACGGGTTAGCTGATGAGTCGGGACCAGCGACAGGAGAATAGACTATTTAGAGTTCCAAATATGGTGGCGTGGTTTTATCCACGCCGCGTTTGGGGCTTTAAAAAAGATAAATCAATTTATTTGACTTTTGATGACGGTCCTCACCCTGAAACTACATCTTGGCTTTTACAAATTTTAAAGGAAAAGAATATTAGGTCTACTTTTTTTTGGCTTGGTACTCAAATCGAACAAAACAAAGAGTTTGTTGAAAAAGCCATTAAGGATGGTCATACCATTGGACATCACGGTTATGATCATATTTCTCCTAAAAAGCAGTCTTTTGAAGACTTTAAAGCCAATTTTGAAAAATCTAAATCTTTGGTTCCACATAAAGTTTACCGACCACCTTATGGTGATATTAAAAAAACACAAGCTAAATATGCTTTACAAAACGGGCCGTTAATAATGTGGAATTGGTTGAGCTATGATTGGGACAAAGAAGTGCCAGTAAAGTCAATTCTTAGAAAGTTTTCAACTGATGTTAAAGGTGGAGATATTATAGTCTTTCACGAAAACGAAAAATCAAAAGAACGATTAAAGCAAATTATACCTGAAATAATCACTATTGTTCGTGATAAAGGGCTTAAATTTGCGTCATTAAATGATAAGTTGAAATATTAAATTGCAGTAGTATGAGTGAAGATAAAAGGACAGAATTAGAAACTTTGGGTGAGTTTGGCTTGATTGAGGTTTTAACTAAAGACTTCAAAACTAAACAAGACTCAACAATTTTTGGGATAGGAGATGATGCTGCTGTAATTAAAAAAGACGAGGAAAATGTAACATTAATTACAACTGATTTTTTAATTGAAGGTGTGCATTTTAATTTGATGTATACACCTTTAAAACATCTAGGGTATAAATCAGTTGTTGTTAATCTATCTGATATTTATGCAATGAATGGCACTCCTGAGCAAATTACTGTTTCGATTGCAGTTTCAAATCGATTCCCTAAGGAAGCACTAGAAGAGTTGTATGAAGGAATTAATGCTGCTTGTAATATCTATAATGTTGATTTAGTTGGTGGAGATACCACTTCATCATTAGCAGGATTGGTTATTTCTATTACTGCTATTGGAAGCGCTAAAAAGAATGATGTCGTTTACCGAAGTGGTGCTAAAGAGAATGATTTACTCGTTGTAACTGGAGATTTGGGAGCTGCTTATATGGGGCTACAAGTTTTAGAAAGAGAAAAATCAGTTTACAAAGCTAACCCTGATATTCAACCAGACTTAGATGGGTTTGATTATTTGCTCGAAAGACAATTAAAACCAGAAGCTCGAAAAGACGTGATTCAATTTTTAAAAGAGCTAGATGTTAAACCCACTTCAATGATCGATGTCTCAGATGGATTAGCTTCGGAAATATTTCATTTGTGTAAACACTCTGATTTGGGCGCTCAAATCTATGATGATAAATTACCAATTGACACATTAGTATCTACAACTGCAATTGATTTCAATATCGATCCAGCAACATGTGTCTTAAATGGGGGAGAGGATTATGAGTTACTTTTTTCAGTTGCTCAAGAGGATTTTGATAAAATCAAAGGAAATCCACACATGTCCATTATTGGTCACTTCACATCTAAAGATTCAGGCGTTTATATGATAGATAAACAAGGTGCTGCAATTAAACTAAAGGCTCAAGGCTGGAATTCATTTAGAGGTCAAAAAGAAGAATAATTTTTTGAATCTTCTACATTTTGCCTACAGTTCAAGGTTTGGTTTCGTGTCTGAGAAACTTTATCACTTGTGTTGTGTGAAAATATTTCTATTTTCTTAGAAAGCTCAGCTATCGTAAAACACTGTATAATATTTACATTTTTTGAATACAATATTTTTTATGTTACTCATCAAATGCAAGTCTTCTTCTTCTTCTTCTTCTTCTTCTTCTTGCTTCAGCCACACTTAAATTATATTTGCAGTCAATTCACTCTACTCTTCAGTGATAATCATTATTCCATTTACGCCTGTTCCATTTTCATCTCCTAATGCTGAAACTATTATTTTTCCAGCGTAGTTTTTCCTCTTTATTTCCCAAACACTTTGTCGCTCTCCTTCACCTTCTACAATTGTTTCATCAATTATATGCCAATCATAATCGGACAAGTTTTCTGATACAAATGAAACCATTTCCGGGTAGGTTAAATTAGGTCTATACATTACAGAATACTTTTTCTTTTCTTCTTCTTCAATTTGTGCTGTTAAAGTAGAGTTTTCTGGTAAAGGAATAAGTTTAGCGATTTCTGTAGGCATACTGTGGTCGTAAGCGGCTAAAGTTTTATCATTACCCCTTGTCGAACACCCTGAATGTATTACTAACGATAGAAATAAAAGTATAATAAATTGAATACTGTTTTGATTGTAAATAAAGTAGCGTAGCATATTCTAAAACCGTTTTAAATTGATCACAAAATATTAGTTATTTTTTTTCTTTAAAAGGTTTAACGTTAAAATTTAACTTCATTCGTTAATGTTTAGGGTTTTCCCTGAGTTTTTTAAATGTCGCACTGCCCTACTTACCTATCGTCACCTCGAATGAAATGATAAGTCTCAATTTATATCGGACAATAGTGTTAAGCAATATACTTTTGTTTATCAGATAACACTAACTTTGCGTAAAACAATAAATATTTTAAGATGAAACGTTCCAACTCAGAAGCATTATATGAAACTGCAAAAAACTATTTTCCAGGTGGTGTAAATTCACCAGTTCGGGCTTTTAAAGCTGTAGAAGGGGCTCCCTTATTTATAAAAAAAGGTGAAGGGCCATATATCTGGGATGAGGATGATAATAAATTTATTGACTTTTGTTGCAGTTTTGGACCTTTGATTCTAGGACACAATCACCCAGAAGTTTATGATAATATTACAGAAAACTTGCAAAATGGAACAAGCTTTGGCGCACCCACAAAGCTAGAAAATGAATTGGCAGAGATCATATTATCCAGAAACCCCTACATTGATAAAATTCGTTTTGTAAGTTCAGGAACAGAAGCTGTAATGTCAGGAATTAGACTGGCAAGAGGCTATACGGGTAAAAACAAGATTATCAAGTTTGAAGGTTGTTATCACGGTCATGTAGACTCACTTCTCGTTAAAGCAGGTTCAGGATTAGTGACTTTTGGCGAAAGTTCAAGCGCAGGAGTTCCCGAAAATGTTGTTGCTGATACTATAGTTATTCCTTTAAACGATGAAGCGGCACTAGAAGAGTGTTTTAATAAATATAAAAATGAACTTGCTTGTGCAATCATTGAACCTATTCCTGCAAATAATGGGCTGCTTTTACAAGAAAAATCTTTTCTTTTAAAACTAAGAGAACTTTGTACGGAAAATGATGTATTGCTATTCTTTGATGAGGTTATTTCAGGTTTTAGAGTAGCTTTTTCTGGAGCCGCTGAATATTATGACATCACTCCAGATATTGTTTCTTATGGGAAGATAATTGGCGGTGGTTTGCCTGTTGGAGCCTATGGAGCTAAAAATCATATCATGAAAAGTGTTTCCCCTGACGGACCAGTATATCAAGCAGGAACATTAAGCGGAAATCCGGTAGCGATGTCTGCAGGAATTGCACAATTAACGGTTTGTTCGCAAAAGGGATTCTACGAAGATCAAGAAAAGAGAACTAAAGGAATGGTTGATTCAATCAATGTTTACGCAAAAGAAAAGGGATATACTTTTGAAATATTTTCTGTAGGCTCTATTTTTTGGTTGGCGTTTTCTGATAAACTTGCTATTCGTCGTGCAGATGAAATAGGAAGTGATATGACTCCATTTAAATTACTGCATAAAGCATTGTTAGAACGCAATGTGTATGTTGGACCAAGCGGTTATGAGGTTGGTTTTGTTTCTTTAGTTCATTCTGAAGAAGTTCTTGATAAAGCTGCTGTTGCATTCTGTGATGCTTTAGATGAAGTGTTTGGTAGTTAATCAAATAAAAAAAATCCCTGCCATACTGACAAGGATTTTATTTTTTTTAAGCAATCTCTTCGATTACAATAATGCATCTAATTTTGCAGTGAGTTGTGCTTTTGGTACTGCACCAACTGATTTGTCAGCTACTTCTCCGCCTTTAACAAAAAGGACTGTCGGGATGTTTCTCACACCAAACTTAGCTGAAACGCCGGGATTTGCATCAACGTCTACTTTTCCGATTATTGCCTTTCCTTCGTATTCACTGTGCATTTCATCAATGATTGGTCCAACCATTCTACAAGGTCCACACCAAGCTGCCCAAAAGTCAACTACGACTGGTTTATCTGATTTTAATACTACTTCGTCAAAATTTGCATCTGTTATTTCTACTGCCATAACTATTTTATTTATTTCTGTTTTATCCGTTTTCTAAAACGGTTTTTAAAAGTAATTGTTCAAGCCTTTAATGTCAAACATTTTGCCAAA
The DNA here is from genome assembly GCA_040882265.1 of Brumimicrobium sp. Classification (GTDB taxonomy): domain Bacteria; phylum Bacteroidota; class Bacteroidia; order Flavobacteriales_D; family Crocinitomicaceae; genus Brumimicrobium. Next base: position 13,691 of record JBBEBO010000093.1, read on the forward strand.
TCTTTTTTCTTGTCATTATGACAGATGAAAGAATAATTCCTTACAAAGGAGGTGTTTGGTTGTTTTGGGATTATTTGGGTTGTACATTTTATTGTTGATTATAATCACGATTATTAATGGGTCGTGCTTACAGCACTCTTTTTTTCGTGGAGATAAATCATTTCCTAGGCTAAGAATGATGCGCACCTACGGTGCTTTGTCTAAAAGCATCATTTGAATTCACTCATTAATCAGTTAATTTCATTTTTTTGAGGAGGAAGCTTGCGTTCATGTTTTTTGCTACGCCATCGCGCATAATGTAGTCGAATGAAATATCTTCTCCTTCTATTTTTGTATCGAAATATAAATTGATCATTTGTTTGTCTTGGTCTGCCAAGTTTGTGAGTGATAAATCGTGTGTTGCAATGATTCCTCTTGCTCCTAGATCGCTTAGTTTTTGTAAGAATTTCGCAGAGCCTTCTTCTTTGTCTTTTGAGTTGGTTCCTTTTAGAATTTCGTCTAAAATGATAAATACGGACTCACCTCTTTCTATAGCGTCCATTATAAATCTCAAACGCAACAATTCAGCGTGGAAATACGATGTTTCATCACTTAAATTGTCGCTGGTTCGCATACTGGAATATAAATTCATATTTGGAAACACAAACTTTTCTGCCATCACGGGAAAACCAGCTTTTGCGAGCATTAAATTTATACCAACACTTCTTAAGAAAGTACTCTTCCCCGCCATGTTTGGACCTGTGATAATTGCAAATTGCTCCCCATTTTTAAGACTAAAATCATTGCTTACAAGTTTGTCGATCTCTATGATTGGATGTCCCACTTGTTCCAAAATTATTGCCGATTTCACATCATCTTTCAAATCGGCATAGGTAGATTTAGATTGATAATTATACCTGAAGTTTGCTCCAGAAATAAGACTTTCCATTTCATAAACGATATGTTCCCATTCGCGGATATGTTTATCGTATTTATCCTGCCATTCTCTTGCTTTAAGTGTTACTCTGGAATCCCAAGCAAAGAAAAAATTCAATAAAATTGCTACGAGGATATTATTTCTATATTCTATTTCTTTCACAAGTTGTCCTAAGCTTTTCAATCCCTCACGTCCATTTTCTGCTTCCTTAAAAAGTTTTGATTGATACTGACTTAAAAGTGATGATTTAAAATTCACTTCCTCTAATATGCGCAGTTGTTCTTTCATTGCTTGTACGCGTGGACCAATCTTAGATAGCGCTTGATGTAATTGATTCGTTTTCTTTAATGTTTGACGAACAGGTAACAAAATTATGATTGCAGCAATTACAAACTGAATGCCACTGATAAACTCAAAGTAATAAAGTATCGAAGCAGCGAAAGCTACTATTGGAATTATCCATTTTAAAACCTTCATCCAGCTTTTAGGTTGAACAGTGTTTTTAGACCAATCGCCAATAAGCACAGCAGCTTGTTCCTTTTCCAAGGTCATTCCGTGTGCACGATATTTCTGTGACCACGAAATGTGATCGGTTAGCTCCTCAACCGCTTCGTTTTTTTCTTTTGGTGCGATGTCTCCATTCAATAGATTATTAGCGAGCATTTTTTCGCCAATGAGTGTTACAGTTCTATTGAAAATAGGGAAAAAACTATTCGGTCCAAAAACATCCATATCGTAACTAAAGGCATGTTTTGGGTCAATCCATTGTTTTCCATCAGAAAAATTCGAATAATCTCCATCGAGCCCATTCAATTCATTTTCGTTGATTTGAATTAAATGTTTTACAAAATTGAGTTTGTCTTTGTTTTCTGCACTCTTTCTTACAAAAATTAGGAAAAGTACAACTTCAGCAACTAAAATGAGTGCTGAATATCCTCCAATCGGGTATCCAAAAAACACAGTGATTGGAATTGCTAAAAATGTGAATAGACGAATTACCACCCATTGCTTGGCTTTATTGGAATACTTTTTTCGTTCAACCTCAAGTGTCTCTAATCGACTTTTATAAAATTCCGTTTTATTCTTTTCTAGTGGCATTATTTCTTTTCTAATGTAATTCTATCTTTGCGCTCATGAACAAAGGTATACTTTATATGATACTTTCAGGGCTATGTTTTATAGTCGTGAATGCTTTTGTTAAAATACTGGGACTTGGTCCAGAGCAAAACCTAATTTCTGAGGTACAAAGATACCCAATCCCCGAGATAATATTGTTCCGATCGATCATAACTTTTGTGATGTGTTATGTAATTATCAGAGCCAAGGGTATTCCTTTTTTAGGGAACAATAAAAAATGGCTTATTGTTAGAGGGATTTTTGGTACAACGGCACTTACTTTATTTTTCTACACATTAGATCATCTGCCAATCGCAATTGCAACGACAGTTCAATATTTAAGTCCATTATTTACTGTGATCATCGCTATTTTCCTATTGAAAGAAAAAGTGAATCCCATTCAGTGGCTATTTTTTGCAATCGCCTTTATTGGCATCGCTTGTATGGGAATGTCCAAATTCTTGAGTGAAGACCAAAGTGTTTCACTTATCAATCCTTGGTGGATTGCAGTCGGAATTGGCTCCGCTTTGTGTGCAGGTGTAGCATACAATGCAATTGTAAAATGCAGAAGAACAGATCATCCAATTACCATTGTAATGTATTTCCCAATAATAGCGACACCAGTAATGGCAGTGCTTTGCGCATTTGACTATGTAGTCCCCAAAGGAAACGAATGGTGGTTGTTGTTGATTATTGGTGTTTTTACCCAATTTGCTCAACTTTTAATGACAAAAGCGCTTCACGCAGATAATACTGCAACGATTACGCCTTTTAAATACCTTGGTTCAATCTATGCCTTTTTCCTTGGACTATTTTTCTTCGATGAAGTAATTTCGATGTATGGCATTGCCGGTATGGTTTTAATTTTGATTGGGGTCTTAGGGAATACGTATTTTCGGAATCGGAAAAGGGGAGTGGTTTGAAATAAATTTGGTGTATTATATGGTAGGGACGCACGGCCGTGCGTCCCTACCATATAATAATTTTTCAAAACCCAAACAAATAATCATTCGAAACAATTCACCTCTTCCTTTTCTTCCCTCCAAACAATATTCGAGCGATTAAAATCAAGATAATTGCTCCAACAGTTGCTGTAATGAGTTCACCCAAAAAACTAGATTCAGTCGAGACATTTAATTCTCGGAAAAGCCAATTCCCCACAAATCCACCAACGATTCCTAGAATTATATTGAATAAAAGTCCTCCAGTGTTCGACTTCATTATTAAACCTGCCAACCAACCAGCAACGGCTCCAATGATAACTGCGATTAAAATTCCCATGTTGTTATTTTTGGTATTAATATACGTAAAAATAACGTTTACTTATGACGTTGGTGAATATATTTAAGGTTCCAAAAAAATTAAACCGTAGAGACAGACGGACGGCTGTCTCTACGGAGAACATTGGATTTGAATTAATAATCTATTCAAACAGTTTTTCATCAACCAAATTCGGAACAGTAACTTTTAATCTTGGTTCAATTTCCATCGCGCGTTTAATTGCGAAAATTGCGCCTTTATTTCTCGCCCAATTTCTTCTTGCTATTCCGTTATTTACATCCCAGTGAAGCATCATTTTTAATCTTCGATCGGCGTCTTTTGTTCCGTCGAGGAGCATTCCGAATCCTCCATTTATAACTTCTCCCCAGCCAACTCCGCCGCCGTTGTGAATTGAAACCCAAGTTGCACCGCGGAAACTATCGCCAATTACGTTTTGGATTGCCATATCTGCCGTAAACTGAGATCCGTCGTAGATATTGGATGTTTCTCGATATGGAGAGTCTGTTCCTGAAACATCGTGGTGATCTCGTCCCAAAACTACTGGACCAATCTCTCCTGAAGCAATTGCATTATTAAAAGCTTCAGCAATTTTCATTCTGCCAATTGCGTCAGCATATAGAATTCTCGCTTGTGATCCAACAACCAACTTATTTTCTTGAGCTCCACGAATCCATGTGATGTTATCCGTCATTTGCTGTTGAATTTCTTCAGGGCTGTCTTTTTTCAACTCTTCCAAGACAGCACAAGCAATATCGTCGGTCTTTTGTAAGTCGGCGGGATCGTTCGAGGCGCAAACCCAGCGGAAAGGACCAAATCCAAAATCAAAACACATAGGCCCCATGATGTCTTGAACATAAGAAGGATATCTAAAATCGATATCATTTTCAGCCATAATATTAGCACCAGCTCTTGATGCCTCCAGTAAAAAAGCATTTCCATAATCAAAGAAATACGTTCCTTTTGCCGTGTGATTGTTAATTGCATTTGTTTGACGAATCAAACTTTGGTGAACAAATTCCTTGAACTTTTCTGGATCACTTGACATCATCTCATTTGCTTCTTCTAGTGATAAACCAACTGGATAATATCCACCAGCCCAGGGATTATGCAATGATGTTTGATCAGAACCGAGATCGATATAGATGTTTTTTTCGTCAAATTTTTCCCAGACATCAACTACATTCCCTTGATACGCAATAGAAACAACTTCCTTGTTTGCTTTTGCATGTTGAACACGCGAACAGAGTTCATCGAGATCATGAATTACTTCATCTACCCAATTTTGAGAATGGCGTGTCTCAGTTGCTTTGGGATTAATTTCAGCAGTAACTGAAATACACCCTGCAATAGAAGCTGCTTTTGGCTGTGCACCAGACATTCCGCCTAATCCTGCGGTTACAAACAACTTACCTGCAAGATCTTCCCCTTTTTTGGAAATCATTCTACCTGCATTCAATACAGTGATGGTTGTTCCATGCACAATACCCTGTGGACCGATGTACATATAAGACCCAGCCGTCATTTGACCATATTGCGTAACACCAAGTGCATTGTATTTTTCCCAATCGTCCGGTTTTGAATAATTAGGAATCATCATACCATTTGTCACCACAACTCTTGGAGCATCTTTGTGAGAAGGAAAAAGTCCCATGGGATGTCCAGAGTACATCACTAACGTTTGTTCATCCGTCATCTCAGCAAGATACTTCATTGTCAAGCGGTATTGAATCCAATTTTGGAATACTGCTCCATTTCCTCCGTAAGTAATTAATTCGTGCGGATGTTGTGCTACTGCATAATCCAAGTTGTTGTGAATCATTAGCATTATTGCTTTTGCTTGATCACATTTTCCAGGGAAATCGTTTATATTTCTTGCGTGTAGTTTGTAATCTGGACGATATCTATACATATAAATTCGTCCATAAGTATTTAACTCTGATTTGAAATCGGCTATTAATTCAGCATGTTGTTCACTTGGAAAGTAACGAAGTGCATTCTTAAGGGCTAGCTTTCGCTCTTCCTCTGATAAAATCTGTTTTCTCTTTGGAGCATGATTTACCGTTGTGTCATAGTCTTTTTTTTGTGGGACTTCTTTTGGAACACCTGCTCGAATGTCTTGTTGAATTTCTGTCAATGTCATAAAATCTGATTTTAGGCAAAGATAAGATTTTCAAAATGAAGAGAAATATGAGAAGTATTTTTGTTCTATAAATAGAGACCCCTCATTTCATTCGAAAACAACCAGAATCCTATATCAACTAGAGGGTTAACTTTTTTAAAAACAACATAAGTTGAAATGACGATGATTGTTGAAATAGGGACGAACGGCCGTTCGTCAATACTTGATATAAGAACTCACGTCAAATTGAGTATGGCAGAACTAAACTCTTTACACATTACTTATTGATTATAAATACATATAAAAACACGTCATTGGTAGTATCGCAAGAAGTCTTAATTTATGTCGAAAAATAGTAATTTAAAATAAGGAGTTGTTAATTTAAACAATTTTATACTGTGAAATGTTAAGATTTTTATGAATTTGTAAATTTTAAATTAAATGAATTACTTTTAAAGATATTTTTAAACTGTGAAGACTACTATTAAAATTACTTTAGTTTACTTGCTGTTCGGTACCTTATGGATATTACTTAGTGACAACCTGCTGAACTTTTATTTTGATGACTCCGAAGTTATCGATAAGCATTACTTTCAAATCATAAAAGGTGTTTCATATGTTTTAGTTACTGGAGTGCTTCTTTATGTTTTAATAAGAAAGTTTAAAATTAAAGAAGATGAAAAAATAAAAGAACTTGAACAATTAAATATCAAATTAAAGGAAGAGCAAAAAAAGATGAAAATTTCGAATGAACAATTGGAGCATTTTGCTGATGTTGCTTCACACGATTTAAAGAGCCCATTGAGAACGATTTCTACATTAATTCAACGTTTTAAAACTAAGTTTGAAGATCATTTGACAGATGAGTCTAGTGAATATTTAGAAATTATTGAAAATAGTTCAAAAAAACTATACAACAAAATTGATGACACACTTCGGTTTTCTAAAATGCATCATACAGAAGAAATGTTTGAAACAGTTGATTTAAATTTAATTGTTCAAAATATTATTAAGGATTTTGAAACGAATATTAGCGATAAAAATGCTGTGATTAAAGTCGAGGAATTTCCAAAAATAAATTCTTCTAAAACATTATTATACCAAGTTTTTCAAAACTTGATTGACAACGCTATTAAGTACAGTAAAAATAATGAGTCGCCAGTTGTTACGGTTGGGACTTTAGATTCAAAATCAGAAGAAAACTGGACTTTTTATGTCAAAGATGAAGGTATAGGCATAGATTTAGCAAATCACAAAAAGATTTTTGACCGCTATCACCGAGTAGATGAAGGTTCTCAAAATGAGGGGAGTGGGATAGGTTTGTCAATTGTAAGTCAAATCATCGAAAAATTAAATGGTAAAGTTTGGATTGAATCTGAGCTAAATAAAGGAACTACTATTTACTTTACAATTCCTAAATAATTTCTAAAACATTTTCAGGAGGTCTTCCTATCTTAGCTTTATCTCCATTCACCAAAATTGGACGTTCGATCAATTTAGGGTATTTAATCATTGCATTGATCCACTCTTGTGAACTTAATTCTTTTCCTTTGAAATTTTCTTTAAAGTCACTTTCTCCCTTACGAATAAGTTTTTCAGCTGGGATGTTTAGCTTTTCAAGAATATTTTTTAATTCAGAAACAGTTGGAGTATTCTCAAGATATAAAACAACTTCTGGTGAAACACCTTTTTCTTTAAGTAATTGTAATGTTTGCCTACTTTTTGAACATCTTGGGTTGTGATAAAATTTCATTGTATCTTAATTTGAATAATTTATCCATCAATTAATTTACCTTTCAAGTTTTTCATAAACTCTGCTGCATAAACGAAATCGATAATCTCTTGATTGTCTGTCTTAATAATTTCTTCTTTGGTTCCTTGCCACCAATTTTGTCCTGTATGAATAAAAACAATATGATCTCCAATTTCAATTACACTGTTCATATCGTGTGTAATTACTACAGTATTCATGTTATATTCCTTAGTTATTTCTTTAATAAGATTATCAACTAATATAGAGGTACTTGGGTCTAAGCCTGAATTGGGTTCGTCACAAAATAAATATTTAGGATTCATTGAAATCGCTCGAGCGATAGCGATTCTTTTTTTCATTCCACCACTACATTCAGCTGGAAGAAGTTTGTTTTTTCCCGATAAATTGACTCTGTCAAGACAAAAATCAGCTCGTTTTTGCATTTCGGCTTTAGATTGATTGGTAAACATCTTGAGAGGAAACATCACATTTTCTTCCACAGTTAATGAATCAAAGAGTGCCGAACCTTGGAAAAGCATTCCAATTTCTTTTCTGATTTCTTTTCGATCTTTGCGGTTCATTCTAGAAAAATCTCGACCATCGTAAAGAACACTTCCAGAATCAATCTCTAATAATCCTACTATACATTTAGCAAGCACAGATTTCCCTTGTCCAGATTGACCAATTATTAAATTTACCTGCCCTGCTTCAAATTGAGCTGAGAAATCTTTTAATACATGAAGATCTCCAAAAGATTTATTGACGTTTTTAACTTCAATCATTTAAAGAAGAATTAATTGTGTAAGGACAAAGTTTGCGAGTAATATTGCAATACTGCTCCAGACAACGGCTTGAGTTGAAGATTTCCCGACATCTAAAGCGCCTCCTTTCGTAAAATAACCGAAATAAGATGAAACTGAAACAATAATGTATGCAAAACAGACTGTTTTTACAAGTGCATAAACAATATCACTTATTTTAAAAAAAGACCTTATTCCAAATACGAACTCTTCGTGAGATGATAATCCTGAATAAACTACAGACACATATCCTCCTAAGAGACTTAATCCCATTGAAATAATAATTAAAAAAGGAAAGAAGAAAATTGCAGCAACAATTTTTGGCAATACAAGAAAACTTAGTGAGTTAACTCCCATTATTTCTAATGCATCAATTTGTTCTGTGACTCGCATTGTACCTATTTCAGAAGCAATATTGGATCCAACTTTACCTGCTAATATAAGCGAGATAATTGTAGGAGAAAACTCTAATATTGTACTTGAACGAGTGATATAACCGATAGTGTACTTTGGTAAAAAAGGGCTATCCATGTTTGAAGCGGTTTGAAGCGCAATAACTGCTCCCATAAAAACAGATAAAATAGCGACAATTCCTAATGAATTAACTCCAATAGTTTGGATTTCACTCATTGTTCTTGAATAATATACCTTAAATCGCTCAGGCTTTGAAAAAACCTGACCAACCATACCGAAGTATCTTCCTATGTTTACAATATAGTTCATTGACTTCTGCTAAATTAATAGTTATTCCTAAACAAGTTGAATTTTTATTAAAAAATAAAGGATTCGTTTTAAATTTGTATTGTGATAAAGTCAAAAATAAAAATAAGTGAATCACTTGAGAAATATATTCCAGCAATATATGTACCTTATGTTGTAGAGCTTTTGTTTTCTGAAAAAGTAAATTTTAGAATAACAAAGCCGCGCAAAACAAAACATGGAGATTATCGTCCCCCACATGATGGAAAGCCTCATAGAATAACAGTGAATAGTGATTTAAATCCTTATTCATTTTTAATTACCACTATTCACGAATTTGCTCATATGACTACTCATATTAAATATGGACAACGCGTTCAGTCGCATGGTATTGAATGGAAATCAGAGTTTAAACGATTATTATTGCCTATTTTAGAAAGTAATGAATTGCCAGAATCCATTCATCGTGCACTGATATGGAGTTTAAATAACTTAAAGGCTTCAAGTTGTACTGATATTAAATTGTACCGTGCACTTAAAGAATTTGATGATTCTTCAAAGAATTCAGTACTTTTGGAACAGTTGAAGAATAACGACCAGTTTAAATTAGGAAATAAAGTATTTAAACGCGGGGTTTTACGTCGAAGTCGCTTTCTTTGTTCTGAAATTACTACAGGAAAATTATATTTAGTGAGTGGGTTAGCAGAGGTGGAGAAATTTAATGAAGAAAAAGAAAATGGAGAATAATTATGCATTAATAATGGCAGGGGGTGTTGGCAGTAGGTTTTGGCCGATGTCAGTTGAGTCAAGACCTAAACAATTTTTAGATGTTTTGGGTATTGGTAAAACGCTAATTCAATTAACGTTTGAAAGGTTGTTGAAAATTGCTCCAGTTGAAAACATATATATTTTAACAAATGAGTCTTACACTGATTTGGTTAAAACGCAGTTACCAATGTTAAAGTCTTCCCAGATTTTAACAGAACCAGAACGCAAAAACACAGCTCCTTGTATCACTTATGCTGCAGCTAAAATATATTCTATCAATAAGGACGCAAACTTGATTGTTGCTCCATCAGATCATTTAATACTCAAAGAGGATCGTTTTGTTGCAATTGTAAAGAAAGCCATTGAAAAAGCAAAGAAACAAGATCGAATTTTGACTTTAGGGATTAAGCCTACACGACCTGATACAGGATATGGTTATATTCAGTTTCATCAGGATGGTGATTTAGTCGGTGGTCAAATAATGAAAGTAAAACAGTTTACTGAGAAACCAAACAGAGAATTAGCAGTGATTTTTCTGAAAAGCGGTGATTATTACTGGAATTCCGGGATTTTTGTGTGGAGAGCTAAAACTATTCTAGAGGCGATTCAAAAGTTTAAGCCTGATTTGTATAACTTGTTTTGCGATAATTATAACGTGTATAATACTCCAGGGGAGCATGAATATGTCAACAAAGCATTTCAAGAATGCGAGAATATTTCGATTGATTTTGCAGTGATGGAAAAAGCAAAAAATGTAGATGTTGTACTATCAGATTTTGATTGGTCTGATTTAGGAACATGGTGTAGCTTAAATGAACATTTAGACAGAGATGTTAATGGAAATAGTGTCGTTGGTAAAAACACATTTATGATTGACTCACATGATTGCTTAGTAAATCTTCCAGACGACAAAGTTGCTATAGTTCAAGGGCTAAAAAACCATATTGTCGTAGAATCTGATAATCGATTACTTATTCTGGACAAAAAAGACGAACAGAATCTTAAGAAATACTTGGAATTAGTTAAAAACAACCTTCCTAAAGACATAAAAATTTAGTACATTCAAAACATGAGCTTAGATATTCCATCAGAATTTAATTCAGATAGTGACGAAAAACCATTTGTATCTTGTAAAATATGTGATAATGATCTCACTGATGGAAAAACTCCTTATACAGTAGAAAAGGCTTATAAAAGAACTCCCGATGGTGAAGATGTCACACTTTTTGAAGTTGCAATTTGTATCCCTTGTGCTGAAAAACAATCTGAGAAGATGAGCAAAGAATCACGAGATTTTTTGGCGAAAGCAATGGGTAATCAGAATTTCTTTCAAAAACGTCAGGCAATGTGGAATACAAACTGGAGAGATGACTGGAAAGAACGCTGCATTTTTTCAGATAATCAGATTAAATTGAATGATGAATATCACATCGTTGGTCATTTTCAAAACGGTAAGATAATTCCACATTTAACGCCTTTTGTTATTGGACAGGAAATGATTGAATATATTCAAGAAAATTTGTCTCCTGAAACGAAAGAGGAAATGGACGATTTTGGTAAACAGTTTTTAGGTCCTGACCCATCTTTAAAAGCACTTTTGGAAGACTATCAATTCGTGATGGTTTAACTTAAGCTTATTCAAATTTCAACCATTTTTTGTAATTGATTTTTATTTTTTCTGGTGAATCACCCAACATAAAACACCAATAACTCCATAGGTTGACGATGTTTACTTTGAAGTATGAGTTGTTTTTATACTTTCGAGCTGAAACGATCACATTTTTAGGGATTATCTTGAAATTGTACTTTTTCCTTGCACGTCGTATAAAATCAAAATCTTCCATGATTACATATTCTGTGTCATACCCGTTCAAAGCTTTAAATACATCTTTTTTTACAAATAATGTTTGATCCCCACCACGGCAAAACATGAAATCAAATCTTGTCCACCAAGCATTAAACTTTAAAGGAAGCGCATTTTTATCAAATTGAAAGCGATAACATCCAAAATCCGCTCCTTTTTTTATTGCTTGTTCAATATCGTTTTCAAATGAAGTTGGCGGTAATACATCGGCATGAATAAAATATAAAATATTTCCTTTCGCCATGTTTGCTCCTGTGTTCATTTGATTCGCTCTACTAGGTTTCTGGTCTTCAATTACTTTTACATTTGAATAAGATTTTGCTATTTCTACAGTTTTATCTTCACTTTTAGCATCCACAACTATGATTTCTTCGTAAGTGTAAGTATATTTGGACAATACGTCTAATAGTTGAGGAATATTTTCCTCTTCGTTTAAGGTTGGAATGATTATGGATATTTTCATTGTTCCGAATTTATAAAAAAATAAATATTATTGATATGAAAAGATTAATTGTTTTAAATGTAATTTGTTTACTTCTCGTTGCAAACACATACGCATGTAATTCTAACAAGGATGTTACTGACTCAAAAAAAGTAAAAAAAAGTGAAGAAACTGAAGTTAATACTGAATCAAATAGTACTTCGATTAAAGATGATGAAGAAGCAGAAAATTCTTCTGAGATAGAAAGTAGTCTTCAAGATAAAAAATCGATGAAAAAGGAAGGTGTTTCTAAAACACAAAAAAAATCCACTTCAGATGAATTTCACAACCATTCACTTTGGACTGAGTTAACAAAAAAACATGTTGCTTCAAATGGCTACATGGATTACAAGGGAATGATTAAAGATTCCGTGAAACTTAACAAATACCTTGACCAATTATCTTCCAAGCATCCAAACAAGTCGTGGACTTCAAATGAGCGTAAAGCATATTGGATAAATGCTTACAATGCTTTTACAGTAAAATTAATCGTTGATAATTATCCAGTTGAATCAATTAAAGATTTAGGAGGAGCGATTTATAGAGTAAATACGCCTTGGGATATTAAGTTTATTGAAATTGAAGATAAAAAATATCATTTAAATGATTTGGAACACAATATTCTTAGAAAAGAATGGGAAGATGCCCGTATTCATGCAGCTGTGAATTGCGCTTCTGTTTCTTGTCCAAAATTAAGGGCCGAAGCTTTTGTTGCAAGTAAACTGGATAAACAGTTGGATGAACAAATGCGAATCTTTGTAAATGATAAAACAAAGAATGAAATCAATGAAGAAAGCGCTAATCTTTCAAAATTGTTTAAATGGTTCTCTGGTGATTTTAAAAATAACGCAGATTCAGTTATAGACTACATCAACAAATATTCTGATGTTAAACTTAGCGAGAAAGCTAAAATTGATTACTTAGAATATGATTGGGGATTAAATGATAAGTAGGTGCTTTTAGTGACGAGTGACAGCGTTCGCACTTGTGCCGACGGATTCGGTAGGCTTACCAATTATTATTAGAAATCTTTTTTACAAACTAAAGGGTCGCAAAGAGGATTTCATGGCGTGCTTTGCGCAAACATGGCGTTCATTACCGAACGGTCGGCACTTTACCGAACAGTCGGTACTTTGCGTGCGGTTAAAACTGGGAAAAAGTAACAGTTATAATCGTAAATTAGTAAAATTGAA
>JBBEBO010000094.1:0-26645 GCA_040882265.1 Brumimicrobium sp.
ATCTATTGACATTTTGACTTTTCATTACGAAAACCCATGAATAATGCAGGTTAAAACTTGAATAACAACCAGTTCTCCAGACAAAAGCTTTATCCTACTCGCTTTAAATACTACCTTTGATCTAAATTCATTAACGATGGTAAAGTGGGCAAATTATTTTATAGCTGGAGCAACAATTGGCATGCTTATCCCTTTTATACTTGACTATTTTGAATGGTTGAACAACATTTACTTTTGGCCTGTTTTATCGATTATTTTAGTCACAGTTGGTGTTATTATTCATCTAATAAACAGCGTGCAATCTAAAAATCTCACCTTAACAACAGCAATCATCTTGTTAAGTGTTCTCAGCATTATTTATGGCTTTTCACTTGTTCAGGTTCATATTAAAAATGCGGAATATCTATCACTTGCAGGTATTTTATTGATTGTCGTTTGGTTGTTTGTTCCTTTGAAGAGAGGTGCAGATTAAAATAACACCAAAAACCCACAAACACTTAAAAATTAAAACCCAACCCCAAGTTAAAAGATAAATCAAACCTTGTAGGGTATTGTGGTGAATCATATACTTCTTTCATTTTTCGTGTTTTCTCCTTGTCATTAATGTATATAAATCCTAAAAGATCAATCTTTGTTGAAAGTGTTAACCATTTTAAAGGGGTGTACTCTATTCCACCAAAAGCGTTGATACCTATGTCGTTTCTTACTACAGTTACCACTGAAGATTCCATTAAAGGAGTATTATACTCAGAATTTCCAGATAGAGAGCCGCCTAAAGGGTGGTTAGAGACAATTATTACTTCTAGTCCTCTCCTATAATTTACCCCCCCACCGTAAACGAAATTAAATTGGTTGTTTAGAGGTAATATGCGACCATAACTGACATTATAAGTCGAAAACCCCCTGTTCCCAACCATTGGTTCTTTAAGAGGATAGGTTTTATAGTGCTTAACATATTGCTCTTCAAACATATTGTACTCAACACTAAAAAAACTATTTGTATTAATGTTTCTAGTATACTTAATTCCCAACGAATTAAGAAGAAGACCATTAAACGGGTTAGAGCCTGCGTCACTTTGATAATTAACATTCAAAATAGGTGCTTGATCAAAATAATAATGAAACAATCCTGTTTGAACGGTTATTCTATTCTTTGTCTGTCCTAATGCAAAGCCTGAGGTGCAGAACAACCCAAATAAAAATGCATAAAAACAAAGCTTTCTAGTCATTCTACAATAAAGCATTAACTTACCATATATCCAAATTCACGTTAAAAATTAAATCCCAACCCCAAATTAAACGATAAATCCAGCCTGCTTGGATATTGCGGTGAATCATATACTTCTTTCATTTTTCGTGTATTCTCCTTGTCATGAATGTATACAAATCCTAAAAGATCAATTTTTGTTGAAAGTGTTAACCATTTTAAAGGGGTGTACTCTATTCCGCCAAAAGCATTGATACCTATGTCGTTTCTTACTACAGTTGTTAAATAATGCTCCATCACGAATTCACCTGAGGGCGACACACCAAAAGGATAACTAGAGATAATTATTGACTCTGTACCTCTTCTATAATTTAAGCCCGCACCATACACCATATTAAATTGATTATTTAGACGTAATATGCGACCATAACTAACATTATAAGTGGAAAACCCACGTTCCCCAACCATAGGTTCTTTAAGAGGATAGGTCTTATAATGTTTTCTATACGACTCATAAAACATATTAAACTCAGTGCTTAGAAAGTTTTTTTTATCAAGGAACCTGCTGTATTTAAGCCCCAAAGAATTAATAAGCAATCCTTTAAAAACCTCTTCACTTTTTTCATGTTGATAATTAACATTCAAAATAGGAGCGTCATCAAAAAAATAATGAAACAACCCTGTTTGAGCTGTAATTCTATTTTTTGATTGCCCTAAAGCAAAGCCTGAGGTGCAAAGCACCCCAAGCATAAATAGAATAAAAGTTTGTTTTTTCATTTTTGTACTATAAATCGTTTGTTTACCACTTGCCCATCAAATCTAAAACGAATGATATACATTCCCTCCTCTAATGAACGGATGTCTGTTTTAAAAACCCTATTGTTGTTTTTAAATGATTTAACCATTTTACCTGTCATATCCAATACCTGAATGTTTTCCTCAGTTGTGTGAGGTAGCTCTACATTTAAAACCTGATTGGCAGGATTCGGATAGATTAATAAATCAGCATTCTCTATCTCTTTAATTGATGCAGTAAATGTACAATCATGTTCATCACCAACCCCTACAGCATACCAGGCATCAACAGTTGCCTGGTGCTCAACGGAACAATCTCCAAGTAATAATTGTGCTACAGTTATTGTTGCCTGTCTTGCATCAGTAAATTGACTAGAGCTCATAAGTATTGAGGTGTTTGCAAGATGAGCAATCCATGAAGCATTATGCATTCCAATTCCGTCAACATCATAAAAGTCGTTTAAATCGTTCCAATCAGACTCTCCATTTGCCAATATATAAAACCATTTGTTGGGTACCCCTGAATTAATATGCACTCCTCCATTGTCTTGATTTCCAGTGTACCAAAATTCTTCCTCATAAGTATCTGGTTGTCCTAAAGCAAAAACACCGTTGTCTAAATGCTCACCACGTGACTTTGGGTCTTCTAAAGATCTCGTTTTTTGGATATCAATCTGAATATCGTTACCTATTATCCAATCGGTTGCTCCACCTTCTAACATTTGCGCCTGTATTACGACTCCAAAAATATCACTAAAAGATTCATTCAACGCACCTGATTCATTTTCGTAAGCTAAATTAGAAGTGTGGTATGTTACTCCATGCGTGTATTCATGTCCTACAATAGAAGCTTCAGTTCCATAGTGCGCATTTCCATCCCTTCCAAACGTTAAGTTATTATGGCTATTATTTCCTGGGTTAAACTTTGCCCCTGGATCATCCCACTGTGTCCTAACCCGTACTTCTATACCTCCATTGTCTTGTCCCTCTCTAGAAAAGGTCTGCTTAAAATAATCCCAAGAGTTGGAAACATGGTAATGGGTAGAAGTTTCTATGAGATGAGATCCTCCCCAGTCATCATCACCATCGGTAACATTATTTATTAAAGACCAAGCTCCGCCACCATTTGATTTTTCTTTAGTATGAATGGTGCGTCCAGCATCATTTGTTTCTAAAATATATGCTTGTGTAAAACCTCCTTTCCATTTGGTATCTATAATTCTACTCCCATACCCTTGAACATTAGCTGGACCATCATGTACATTTGTAGAATTGAATTTTAAAATACTTCCAGTATTGGCATCAATAAAATAGTTAATTGTTTCAAACGGATCAATCGTAGTAATTGGAATTTTGTAAGCCAAAGTAAATCTTGAACCAGGAATAACCAACCGAACATCTTTTACCTCGTCAATGGCCCAAATCAGTTCAGCATCTGGACGCCAAGTAGCTGAAGAGTCACCATAATCTAATCGCGCTTGTTGCTCCCATTTTTCACTATTCCAAGCAAATTTTATTCTAGGATCTTTATCTTGTAGAGTTCGAATTAGTTTTTTAATAGCTTCATCGGCGCTTAAATTTGGAGTTGCATCAGCTTTTATTGAATCTGCAATTTTTGCATTTAGAAACTGTAGCATTCCATTTTCATCAAAATGTTCAATACATCCAGCTGCTTCAACAGGTATATTTTTATATAATTGTTGATATTTGTAATGTCTAAATCCAATCAAGCTGTCTGTATGAACGTCCGTAAGCTCCATATCATTTAGTAAATCAGGTGCATAGTACTTATAAATTTGGTATAAGTCTCCCGGTTGAAAACTATTCGGTGTTTTAAAGTAAAAGAATCCACTCTGAATTGAGTCCGACAAGTATGGAGTAACTTGAGATTCATATTCCTGATATTGTCCTATACCAAATTTTGAAATGATAATAAGTAATAAAGTTAAAGTTTTGATTTTCATAATATTTATTATTTAATGTTAATAATTCGCAAGCTACATGACCTATTTCGATTTAACAAAAAACAATAGATATTTAACGTTTTTTGTACAAAAACTCACAAATTTTAATAGGCTAATATTTGCTAATATTTGCTAATGAAAATGCAACTTGATTTTCATTCTAATAGCGCAAAACACAATAGAACAATGGTATAAAGAACCCTAACATAAAAACTTTAACCGAACCAGTTAATCAAAACAATAGAATTAAGCTCTAAACAATTTAAAACTAACGATAAAACTCCATACAGCAAGTGAATAAATCAATCATTTTATCAAAAAAGGGCTGTTTCACTAGGAAACAGCCCTTCATTTATACATTTAAGTTATTTTCTAAAATTTAAAATCCTCCATAAATTTCGTGGTGAAATTACCTTTATTAAAGTTTTCATCTACCATTAATTTTCTATGGAAAGGAATTGTACTTTTTACGCCTTCAATGATGTACTCGTCTAATGCACGGCGCATTTTGAGGATTGCCTCTTCACGTGTTTGGGCAACTGTAATCAATTTTGCAATCATCGAATCGTAATGTGGCGGAATCGTGTACCCAGCATATACATGTGTGTCAATTCTGATTCCATGCCCACCTGGCTCGTGATATTCCGTGATTTTTCCTGGTGATGGACGAAAATCATTATAAGGATCCTCAGCGTTTATTCTACACTGAATAGCGTGCATAATCGGCTCGTAGTTTTTACCACTAATTTTTTCGCCGGCAGCTAATTTAATTTGTTCCTTAATTAAATCGAAGTTAATCACTTCTTCCGTAATCGTATGCTCTACCTGGATACGTGTATTCATTTCCATAAAGTAGAAATCACGGTTTTTATCTACGAGGAACTCTACTGTACCTACACCTTCGTAATTAACGGCTTTTGCAGCTTTAATAGCGGCATCTCCCATCTTTTTACGCAATGCTTTAGTCATAAATGGAGAAGGCGTTTCTTCTACCAATTTTTGATGACGACGTTGAATAGAACAATCTCTTTCAGAAAGGTGACATGCATTTCCGAATTGATCTCCTGCAATTTGAATTTCGATATGACGTGGTTCAACGATATACTTTTCCATGTATAACCCATCGTTTGAAAAAGAAGCTTTAGACTCCTGACGAGCAGAATCCCAATGCTTTTCCATGTCTTCTTTTTTCGTAACGATACGCATACCTTTACCACCACCTCCAGCAGTTGCTTTTAGTATAACAGGGTATTTAATTTTTTCAGCGTTTTTATAAGCGTCATCCAAGTCTTTTAATAAACCTACAGAACCAGGAATACAAGGAACTCCAGCTTTAATCATTGTAGCTTTAGCTGTAGCCTTGTCTCCCATTCCATCAATTTGTTCGGGCGTTGCACCAATGAACTTGATGTCGTGTTCCTGACAAACTTTTGAAAACTTAGCATTTTCAGAGAGGAACCCGTATCCTGGGTGAATTGCATCTGCATTTGTAATTTCTGCAGCAGCGATAATATTTGGAATCTGTAAATAAGACAATGCACTCTGTGCAGGTCCTATGCAAACAGCTTCGTCGGCGAATCGAACGTGTAAACTGTCTTTATCCGCTGTACTATATACAGCAACAGTTTTAATGCCCATTTCCTTACAAGTACGAATGACACGTAGTGCAATTTCGCCCCTATTGGCAATCAATATTTTTTTGAACATGCCTTTTTGGGTGTTTTTAATTTGACTTCAGATTACTTATGACGGATCAACCAAAAATAATGGTTGGTCGTATTCTACTGGTGTTGCATCATCAACAAGAACTTTAACGATTTTACCAGACACTTCTGATTCTATTTCGTTAAACAATTTCATTGCTTCAATGATACATACTGGATCTCCTTTTTTCACGTTGTCACCAACTTCAACAAATACAGGTTTGTCTGGAGAAGAAGAACGGTAGAAAGTACCAATCATTGGAGACTTTACAGTTATGTAGTTGTCATCAGAACCACCAGCTGCTGGTTGCTCACTCCCTCCAGAAGTTGCTGCTGGAGCTGCAGGCGCTTGAGCGGGTTGCGGAGCAGGTGCTTGTTGTTGTGGCATCTGCTGAACCATCGGTTGCTGCTGAACATAAACTGTTTTTTCTTCTCTTGATTGCTTCGTTTCCGACTTAATCGTAATTTTAAAATCCTTCTCTTCTATTTCAACCTCAGTAACTCCTGACTTTGAAACGAACTTTATAAGGTCTTGAATTTCTTTTTGATTCATCATTTATGAATTTTTGTGGGATAAATGTAATTATTTATATTAAGAATTGTATGCCCATTTGAGGTAAATTGCTCCCCAAGTAAATCCTCCGCCGAATGCGGACAAGACTAAATTATCTCCTTTTTTAAGCTGTTTTTCCCAGTCCCACAAGCAAAGCGGAATTGTTCCGGCCGTTGTGTTACCGTATTTTTGAATGTTAATCATCACCTTGTCTTCAGGTAAACCCATACGAGACGCAGTGGCATCTATTATTCTCAAGTTCGCTTGATGCGGTACGAGCCAATCAACATCTTCTGATTTTAAATTATTTCTGTTCATAATATCCGCAGAAACTTCCGCCATATTTGTTACAGCATATTTAAACACGGCTTTACCTTCTTGATAAACATAATGCATTCTTTTATCAACAGTTTCGTGCGTAGGAGGATTAACAGAACCCCCAGCCATTTGAATTAAATGCTTTCTTCCTTTACCGTCACTATGAAGAACACTATCAATAACACCTAAACCTTCTTCGTTAGGTTCAAGTAAAACAGCGCCACAGCCATCACCAAAAATAACACATGTAGTTCTGTCTTCGTAGTCAATAATAGACGACATTTTATCCGCGCCAATAACCAGCACTTTTTTGTATTTACCTGTTTCTATAAATTGAGATCCTGTTGATAGTGCGTACAAAAAACCTGAACACGCAGCGTTAATATCAAAACTCCAAGCGTTTTCTATTCCTACTTTATCACTAATAACATTTGCTGTAGCGGGAAATGGATAGTCTGGCGTTACAGTAGCACAAATAACTAGATCAATTTCAGAAGGGTCAATATTCTTTTTATCAAGTAATTTATTAACCGCATGAACAGCCATTTCAGAAGTTCCTTTTCCGTTTTCTAAAATTCGACGCTCTTTAATTCCTGTCCTGGTCGTAATCCATTCGTCAGTGGTGTCAATGATTTTTTCCAAATCTTTATTTGTCATCACTTGTTCTGGAACATATCCTTGAACACCTGTTATTGCTGCAGTAATTTTACCCATATTATTTGAATGCTTCTTTAATCTTTTTTGTTAAACCTGATTTAGCAACATCGTGTGCGTGAATAAGCATGTTTTTAACTGCTATATCATTTGAAATACCATGTCCAATAATTACATCCGAATTTACGCCTAATATAGGTGTCCCGCCATAATTTTCATAATTAAAACGGTTAAAGTATTGGTCGTCAATGTTGCGTTCATTCATCAGTGTGTAAATTCCTTCAGCTTGTTTTAACACGATGTTTCCTGTAAACCCATCACATACAATTACGTCAGCTTTACCATGAAACAAATCTCTCCCCTCAATATTTCCAATAAAATTAAAGTCTGTTGTTCCATCCATTAGTTTATAGGCAGATTGAGTAAGCAAATTACCTTTAGATTCTTCTTCACCTATATTAAGGAGAGCAACCTTTGGATTTTCAACTTGATGTACATACTTAGCGTACAAGGATCCTAAAATAGCAAATTGATAGAGAACATCTGGTTTGCAATCAGCATTTGCTCCAACATCTAAAAGGATTGAGTCTCCACCATTTACCATAGGTAGAATTGAGGTAATACAAGGTCGAATAACGCCAGGGATTGAGTTGACTTTATAGATTGAGCCAACGAGCATTGCGCCTGTATTACCAGTACTTGCAAAAGAATTTATTTCTCCTTTGGATAACAAATCAAAACCAATAGAGATAGAGCTATTTGGTTTTTGTGGAATGGCACGCGTTGGGTGATCATCCATTGTAATCACATCTGGTGCATCAATAACCTCTAAACGATTTGAATTTATGCTTTTTTCACTCAGAATAGAATTTATTTCACCTGCAGAGCCAATCAAACAAAGTTTAACGTCTTCGGGCAAAAGTTCGAGCGCTAAAATTGCCCCTAGAACATTCGCTCTAGGGGCAAAATCACCACCACTAATATCTAATCCAATCTTCATAAGGAGTGAAACAAGTTTAATTCACTGCTTAGATTAATTATACCGCTACTTCTTTCTCAGCGATCACCTGACCTTTATAATACAATTTGCCTTCGTGCCAATGTGCTCTGTGGAACAAATGTGGCTGACCTGTTGTTGGACATGTCGCAATATTTCCAGCAATCGCTTTATTATGCGTTCTTCTTTTGTCTCTTCTCTTGGTCGAGGTTCTTCTCTTTGGATGTGCCATTTTTGTTTATTTTATATAACGTTTTAATTCAAATTTTTTAATGCGTCCCAACGCGGATCATTTTCATCGTTATCGGAATCGTCTTCTTCTGTAAAGCCAGTATACTCATCAATTAATTTCAACATTTCCTCGTTACATTCATTTTCTTCATGAACATTCCTTGTAGGAAGAGAAACTGTTAAAATTTCATAGAAAATAGGAACTGTATTTATTTCAAATTCGTTGGATGCCAAAGTAATTAAATTTTCATCATCACTAAACTCATCACTAAACTTAAATACAACTTGATGTGTTAGATCAATTGGAACATCTAATTCGTCCGTGCATCGGTCACATTCTTTTGTGATTTTACCCGACATCTCAATCTCACCCACCATCATATTTTCTTTCTTATCCAAGAGAAAAGACACTTTAATGTCTCCTTTTTGGATAATTGAATATGCTAACTCTTCAAAGAACTTGTCCGTTATCTCGAACTCAAATTCGTGTTTCCCAAATTTTAAGCCTTCAAACGGAATGCTAAATACTTTATTCGAACCCATAGTGTTCAAAAATTTGGAGTGCAAATGTATAAAAATAAAATAGTATTTACACTTTTTCTAATTAAGAATCTACAAAGGTACTGATTTTCGATTGAAAGACATGGAGCAATCCAATTTATTGTTGAAATGCGTTTGCCCTAAACTTATGTTTTATTTAACCCGATATATTCACAAACTTTCTTTCACTAATGTTATTTTTACAAAAATGTTTCATACTGAGACAATCACATATGGCCCCGTGGATGTTCATTTATTGTATTATGAACATTTTGAAATGAATGAGCATTTGCATAATTTACTTCCAAAGGAACATTTACGCCTGCCTCAATATGGTCACCCGCTAAGAAGAAGGGAGTTTATTGCAACACGTGTACTTCGAACAATGGTTTTTGGAAATGAGCCCATTCTATATTCTCCAATTGGTGCGCCTTACATTGAAGAGGAAGGTTTTATATCTATTTCACATGCACATCAAGTTGTAGGGTTGGCTTTCTGTAAGTCTTTTCCAATCGGTTTAGATCTTGAGCCTATACGGCCTAAAGTTTTACGCGTAACTTCAAAGTTTTTAAGTCCCGAAGAGCAAAGTAAATTGAATACGAGCGATGTTCTCGAAATGATAAAAGTTTGGTCGGGAAAAGAAGCTTTATATAAATTAGCAGGAAGAAAAGGAATTATTTTTTCTAAAGAATTACTTTTAGAAAAAAGAGACAATTTACTTTGGAATGGTAAAATTGAATTTTCTGATTTAAAAAAACATGTCGAACTTACGATAGATGTAAAAAATGATTTTGTGATCTCTATTAATGCAAGTCCAATTTATGAGCGAAAAAAATAAAAATTTATTAAATCAATTTTCAAGCAGCAAAGGACAAATCGCAATTTTGATAGATCCCGAAAAAATGCAGTCTGAAAAAAAATTGAAAGCTCTTGTTGAAAAAGCTCATTTTGCTAAAATTGACTACTTTTTTGTTGGTGGCAGTACGGTGAGTAGAAAGGAGTTTGAAAAAACCATTGCTTATTTAAGCAAACTGACACAATTACCAATAATTATTTTCCCTGGTGACAATCAACAGCTATCTCCAAAAGCAAACGGCATTTTATATTTGAGTTTACTGTCGGGCAGGAACCCTGATTATTTAATTGGTCAACATGTTGCAAGTGCACAAGAGGTTTTTAATTTAGGACTAGAAGTCATTCCTACAGCTTACTTATTGGTTGATGGTGGCACAAAATCTTCGGTTGCCTATGTAAGTCAAACAACACCAATTCCAAGAGAACAAAGTAGTATTGCTTTAAATACAGCATTGGCTGGAGTACTTCAAGGAAAAAAAGCAGTCTATTTTGACGCTGGAAGTGGAGCTAAACACACTGTTCCAACTTCATTTATCACAAGCTTAAATCAATCAATAGATTGTGTGACTATTGTGGGTGGTGGTATTCGAAATGTCAATCAAATAGAACGGTTTACTAAATCTGGAGTGAACATTATTGTGATTGGCAATAAAATCGAAGAAAATATTGATTTTTTACTGGATATCAACAACTTAAATCAAAAAGTGAACTCGTGAAATTTGTTCCAATTAGAAAACTTGCAAAATGCTTGGACTATCCAGTAGAAAAAGTGGATAAAACCATTATTTCTTCACTAAAAGAAAAGGTTACTGAATACTTTAAAACAAATAAAACACTACAGTGTAACAATCAAAAGCTTACATTGACAGATGTCCTTTCGCTTCTTGATGGTTTAAATAAAGATGAGCACATTGTTTTTCACGATTGGATACAAAACAACAAAGGGCTTTCTCATATTTTAAACCAGCCTGATCAGCCAGTGAATTTCGAATTTTCTAATGACCAATATAAAGGTCACATGTTGGAAAAAGCGTTTTATTCATTTTTAACGCCTTTTCTGCAACCAATTATACAAGAAGAAATTGACCAGAACTTAACTGAAAATAATTTTGAACGGTTGTTTTCCTATTTCCAATTTACACAAGTTATTAATCAAGATGTTAAAACTGCTCTTCAGCAAACAGTTGTATCAAATCTACGAACGAGATTCTCTTTGCTTTCAGATATAGCGAATAAAGAATTGATAACTGAAGACACAATTAATCAAGTCAATATTTATTCTGAACGATCAATTGTAGCTATTTTAAATCTACTTGACAACCAATTTTATTCACTGAAAACTCAGTATGTAGACACCTTAAAGTTATTTATTAATCATTCAAAAATTGAAGGGCAAATACAGTATAAATTATTTCAATCACTATTTCACCTCAAGCTCAATGCTTCACATAAAACTCAATTAAATCAATACATAGAACAACGCAAAACAACGAATAAAAAGAAGGAGAAAGTAACCTTTTTTAATAGAGCGCTTCTATCTAATCCGCTGAGTTATTTACTTGTTTTAGTGATCTTAATCTTTGTATTTACACAGATTGATTTTGATATTATTGAGAAAAAAGAAAATTCAAAAAAGAAAGCCTCTGGATTGGATAGCTTGACGCTCACAGAAGTCAAACAAACAGATTCACTCCTTGCTTATAAGGAAGATTCTATTTTAAATGAAGGACGAGACATAGCAACTCCAATCGTGATGCCTGATTTTATTTTGTCGACCAATACTAAAGAAATAAAGCAAAAAAATGTTGCTCAACTTTATGAAAGCATGCTAAAAGACTATGAAATTCAACAAAATAGAAACAGTGGCTCTAATTGCGAACCTATGTCTAAAAGCAAGTATGTTGATTTTAATTATGTTGATATTCCGACACCGCCAAATAATATCAACCCTAATCACGAATTGATTAACAACAGTGATTTCGACTGTTATGTGCTGTATTACGAAAATAAAACTGACGGAGAAGCATTTGGCACACTCATTCCAGCTGGTGGAAGGGTTCAAATTAAGCTTCCGTTAAATTGGAACGTTATTTTTTATTCTGGAAACGAATTCACAAATTTCAATCCACTTTTGTTTAAAAACAATGGTTATGGCAATCTTGAAGACACCAAAAAAATCAGCGAAATTTTTGATGCTCATTTTTGCGAAATGAATTACAAAAACTTTAAAATGCTATCAAAAATCTATACAGTTAAAAAAATTGATGCTAAATCGGAATTAAAAGAACAAGCAAATGGTGTTTTAAATCTCATTTCAAATAGTTTAGATGAAATGAAATGATTGTGCATATCCGCTTGTTTACCCCATTTTTTATAAACTAGGATCTAACAATGCTGGCTTCTTCGTTAATATCTTCAAAAAACCAAAAACTTCATCAATAATCGCTATTTATTGAGGTTTGGGGGAGAGACGAAAGACTGGCCCTTTTGTGTGGTAGAAATCAATTTTGGGTAAACAAGCTGATACGCATCTAAATGATGGTTTAATTCATAAACAAAGCGCATCACTAAGGTTAAAAATTAAACAATCAAAAGAGAGATTGTTCATTTCTTTTCATTCTCAAAAGAACTCCTTACCTTTGCATGAATCAAAAATTAAAACAAATGGCTGAAGTTATGTCAGGAATTGATATTAAGCAAGTTTTAGATCAACTTGGAATAAAAAACGAAACAAACAAGGGAGCTTCTACAGGTGAAGTTTGGTTAGATACAGATGGTGAAAAAATTGAATCTTTTACACCAGTAGATGGTTCAGTTATTGGATCTGTAAGGTTGGCATCAAAATCAGATTATGACAAAGTTGTAATGAAAGCGCACGAAGGTTTCCTAGAATGGCGTAAATGGACTGCTCCTCAAAGAGGTGAAGTTGTACGTCAGGTTGGAAATGCGTTGAGAGAATACAAAGAACCATTAGGAGCAATCGTTTCTTACGAAATGGGGAAATCTTACCAAGAAGGTCTTGGAGAAGTTCAGGAAATGATCGACATCTGTGATTTTGCAGTTGGTCTTTCTCGTCAGTTGCACGGGTTTACGATGCACTCTGAGCGTCCTGGACACAGAATGTACGAACAATATCACCCACTAGGAGTTGTTGGAATAATTTCAGCATTTAACTTCCCTGTTGCAGTTTGGAGTTGGAATACAGCTTTAGCATGGGTTTGTGGTGATGCATGTGTTTGGAAGCCATCTGAAAAAACACCTTTGACTTCTATCGCTTGTCAAAATATTATTGCTGAAGTATTTAAGAAAAACAACGTGCCAGAAGGAGTTTCTTCTATGGTAATTGGAGATGCTGAAATCGGTAAGGCAATGGCTGAAGATAAACGTGTTCCTTTGGTTTCTGCAACAGGTTCAATCCCAATGGGTCGTTCTGTAGCACAAGCAGTTGCTGCTCGTTTAGGTAAATCACTTTTAGAGTTAGGAGGAAACAATGCAATGATTATTACTCCAGACGCAGATCTTAAAGTAGTTGTTCCAGGTGCTGTATTCGGTGCTGTTGGTACTGCTGGTCAGCGTTGTACTTCTACGCGTCGTTTGATTATTCACGATAGCATTTACCAAAAAGTAGTTGATACACTTACAAGTGCATACAAGCAAATCAAAATTGGTAACCCACTTGATGAAAACAATCACGTAGGACCAGTTATCGATAAAGATGCAGTAAACAATTACCTTAACGCAATTGAAAAAGCGAAGCAAGAAGGTGGTAAAGTACTTGTTGAAGGTGGCGTGCTAGAGGGCGAAGGATATGAATCTGGATGCTATGTAAAACCAACAATCATCGAGGTAGAAAACCATTACGATATTGTACAAAACGAAACATTTGCTCCCGTTTTATACGTGATGAAGTATTCAGGTGATGTAACAAATGCTATTCAACTTCAAAACGGTGTTGTGCAAGGACTTTCTTCTGCAATCATGACAACCAACTTAAGAGAAGCTGAGCAGTTCCTTTCTGCTGAAGGTTCTGACTGTGGTATCGCTAACGTAAACATCGGTACTTCTGGTGCTGAAATCGGTGGAGCTTTCGGTGGTGAAAAAGAAACTGGTGGTGGACGTGAGTCTGGTTCTGATGCTTGGAAAGTATACATGAGAAGACAAACTAATACGATCAATTATACGAAAGAACTTCCTTTAGCTCAAGGAATTAAGTTTGATTTAGATTAGTATTTTAAAAAAATAATTACATAAAAGCTCCGTGTTTCGATGCGGAGCTTTTATTAATCATGGTTATTTCTAATCACCAAAAAACAACTCAACATCTTTCTTGTTAAACGTCTTTTTATCCTTATCAACACGAATCACATCAGCTGCTACGGCTTTCTTTTTATTTTGAAGTGCAACAATTTTTTCTTCAATAGTGTCTTTACAAATCATTCTATACGCCATTACTTTTTTGCTTTGACCTATGCGATAACAGCGATCAATGGCTTGGTTTTCAACTGCGGGATTCCACCATGGGTCAACGAGGAAGACGTAATCTGCTTCTGTGAGGTTTAATCCTGTTCCTCCCGCTTTTAGACTAATTAAAAATACCCGAATGGTATCATCATTTTGAAAATTATTGACTTTTTCCTCCCGATTTTTTGTTTGACCGTCTAAATATTCAAAGTTGATTTTTTCTTCTTTTAAACGCTTTTTAATAATTGATAACATGCCAACAAATTGCGAAAAAACAAGCACCTTATGGTTACCTACTTTATCTTTTAAATGACGCGTCAATTCATCTAATTTGGCAGAGGATGAACCGTAATCCTTCTTCTTGTCAGCCAATTCAGTCGAGTTACAAATTTGGCGTAGTTTCGTTAATCCCTGAAGAATGTACATTTGAGATTTATTTACGCCTTCATTTTCTATTTGCTCCATGAGTTTTTCGCGGAAATACTGCTTGAAATGGTCGTACACTTTTCGTTGTTCAGCATCCATATCACAATAAATTACGGCTTCTGTTTTGTCGGGTAATTCTTTTGCGACTTGATCTTTGGTTCTACGCAACAAAAATGGATGAATCATTCGAGCGAGCAAATCTGAAGTTTCCTGGTCTTGATTTTTATCTATATCATCAGAAAAAGTTGCTTTAAAATGCTTCACACTTCCAAAAATCCCGGGATTGAGAAAATTAAATTGACTGTAAAGATCAAACGTATTGTTTTCAATCGGTGTTCCTGTGAGCGCCAAACGATTTTCACATTTTAACAAACGAACGGCTTTAAAGCGTTGTGATTGCGGGTTTTTTATGGCTTGGCTTTCATCGAGAATGACGTAATTATAAGCTCTTTTTTGATGAAACTCAATGTCGTTTATAATTGATCCGTACGTCGTTAATATGATATCATAACTGTCTAATTCCTTATTGTGTTCACGGCGATTGGGACCAATATAAGTCAATGCATTAAGTGAAGGAGCAAATTTCTCAATTTCAGCCATCCAATTAAATATAAGTGAAGTTGGCGCAACAATTAAATGAGGAGACTGCTTTTTCTTTTTTGATTTGTTTTTTAAATATAAGATAAAAGCAATCGCTTGCAATGTTTTACCAAGCCCCATATCATCGGCTAAGCAACCACCAAGTTTGTTCTCATGCAGGAAAACTAACCAATTCAGACCCTCTTTTTGATAAGGACGTAATTCGGCTTTCAAACCAGTTGGTTTTTGAATTGCTTTTAACTCTTTTAGGTTGGCTAAACGTTTTTTCTTTTCGTACAACTCTTCTAAGAATTTAGGTGTATTTGTTTCTTCTTCGTAGAGTTCGTCGATAATATTGAATTGGTAATTTGAGATTTGAATTTCATCTTTTTTAACCTGTCCAAGCTTAAAGTATTTTTTGTATTTGTCTATCCATTTTTGCGGCAAAATGCCAATTGTACCGTCTTTTAGTTCTACAAAATTACTTTGTTTTACAAGTGCTTTTTGAATGGATTTCAGATCTACTTTTTGATCGCCAAAGGAAACATCTATTTCCATATCAAACCAATCCGTCTTTGCATTTAAACTCACTGAAAAACTCGGCTTATTGAGGTTGTAGCGAATAGATTTTAAATCATTTAATCCGAAAACCCGCACTTTTTCTTCTTTTAACTTGTCGATGGTTTCCATTAACCACATCGATTTCAAAGCGTCCTCGGGTGTGAGGTGAAAAAAATCCGTTTTGTACTCAAATGAAGGATGAAGACCGCGTATAAATTGAACGAATGCTGCCTCTTCTTCTGGTTGTCGCTGAATATACGTTAAGCTTTTTGCATCTTTCCACACTTTCTCTTTACTTCCAGGTGTAACGGTGTAATTACCGTATTTTACAAGCGGTTGAAGAACGACATATTCACCTTCCTCATCGGTTAAATAAACTTGTTTTTCAAAATTAGAATTGGTTTTTGATTTTACTTTTTCTTCTTTTAAATCTTTGTATTCGATATCAAAAACGGATGATAACGGCTGAATCACATTCTTCCTGAGCTGATCTAATCCATCCTTAACGATATGCATTTTTGGTTCTAGTGAGGCATACATCAAATGCATTCCTTCTTCTGTACTCGAAAATGGATACAGTTGTTCCTTGTAAATAATTCCAACAGGCGTGATATTAATATCCTTTGATTTAACACCTAGTAAACTATCATCTATTTTTATTTTAAAATCTAAGCTATAAAATTTGGCAGCCTCTGTAATTTTAATAATTGGTTCAAATTTTTTATCAGATAGTGATAACGGTTTAAGGTGTTTGACAACAAAGGTGTCTTCTACTTTATGTTTGTAAACGGGTATCGTTTGAAGAAGCGGTAAGATTTCATTCATTTGCGTCCAAATAGCGTTAACCTTTTCAATTGTGAATTGATCATGTATAGCCTTATCAAATGATTCTGCTAATTGAACCGCTTCAATTACAAATTTTTTATCATCGGGGCTTTTGATTTTTTGAAGCGCATCAGTGAGTGTCTCTGGATAAATTTCATTGAGCTTAGAGGCTATTTTTTCTTTTGTCTTATTCAATTTGCCATAAAATGGGTAAACATTTTGAAGTGATTTTTTATGAAAACCAAGACAAAGTCCAAACCCAATAGCAGCCTCTTTAGATTGAGAAGGAGGGATAAAAAAATCTTTACGATTATCTGTAAATAAGTTGATAGGGGACATTGCGCTTTTTATGTTGGGTAATTTTTCTCGGTACTTTACCCCTTCTGGAGTTATAACTAATTCAAGTGCTTCGTCAAAATCAATTTTCCCCAATAGATTTTTTTCTTTGAGTATTTTTTCTTTTTGTTTTTTTTCGTAATCTAGAGAAAAATAATCAATATTAAAACGTTCTAAAAAAGTAGTTAAAAATACGTGCTTATGAGAACAATTATAATTGGCTTTACATGTACAGTTCAAAATTGCAACATCTCTCTGCGCATTATAGATGATTTTAACCGTATAAAACGACATATAATCATCAAAACGGGCTGTGATCGAGTCTTTTTTTACTTCTTTTATTTTTAATGGATTATAGTAACGGGCTGAATTTCGAAATTGAATTTTTTGGAGTTCGTCAGTAATAAAAACCCCATCCTTACATGGGATAACTGTAAGCTCCGAATCACTATCTTCAATCACCTCGTCTTTAAATGACAGGAGTCCATCTTTTGAAAGACTGACTAACAAATTGATCGAAGCTACTTGATGTTTACAAATACCCTCCCCTTCATAGGGACAATCACAGTCTGACGAAATAGATTTCCTACCCAAGTGCCATACTGAAACATGATAAGGGTATTCCATCGAACCTTGACATTCAAATTCAAAATCCCTTCCTTCTTGTGAAGTAATTGTTGGAGTATAAACTGCGGATCGATTGATTGTCGCAAAGGTTGCGTAATCGTTAATACGCTTATATAATTGCTGAATCCACTCTTTTTTCGTCATTTTACGCTTAAATTTAGACAAAAATAGAGATTATAACTTGGGTTTTTTGTTTTTAGGGGTTAGGTTTTTTGGATTAATTGGGTTTGCACAAATCTACGGTACTAAATAAAAAATGCAGGCTTCTTCGCTAATATCTTTAAAAACCAAAAAACCCATCAATTGCCACTACTTATTGAGGTTTCGCTTCCCCCTTTGGAGGTGGCTAGGGGGAGGATAATAGTTAGAGAAAAGGCAATTAAACCACCCTTTTTTTGGTAGAAGTAGAAATTTATCGATTTGACTTATAAGTAAAACCGTCCTCCCCCCGACCCCCTCCAAAAGAGAGACAAAGGACTAGCCTTTTTCCCTATTAGAAATCAATCTTGGGTAAACAAACGGATAAGCAATAACACTTTTTCCTTCGAATAAATGTAAGTTCGAACATTTATTCGTACGATAAAGTGTGAAATGTTTTTATTTATGTGCCAAAATAACAAATTATCTGTACATTTGGCACATGAATAAATTGTAAAGAAGACTAATTATGTCTATGGAAATAGTAGGTCGAATACGTGAAAAGGAAATTTTAACCGATGCTGTAAATAGTCATAGGTCTGAATTAGTGGCTATTTATGGTAGGAGAAGAATAGGGAAAACATACTTAGTAAGGGAGTTTTTTGGAAAACAAATCACATATAGCTTTACTGGATTAAGTAAAGGGAAAAGAGCAGATCAAATAAAAAACTTCATGCTAAAGATGAATGAGGTGACGGATAAATTTAAAAACGAAAAATATCCTGCTGATTGGCTTGAAGCATTTAGTTATCTAAAAATTTTCATTAACGGAATAAAGGAAACAAAGAAAAAGAAAGTGATTTTTATAGATGAATTTCCATGGGTGGATTCACATAAATCTGGATTTTTACCAGCATTTGAAAACTTTTGGAATGACTACTGCACAACACGACAGGATCTTATTGTTGTGATTTGTGGGTCAGCTGCTTCTTATATGGTGAAGAAGATTGTCAACAATACGAGAGGGTTAAGTAAAAGATTAACACAAATAATTAAACTTAAACCCTTCAATATTAGTGAAGTTCGTGATTTTTTTCGGTACAAGAATATTCCAATGGAAGCGTATGAAATTCTCAAAATATACATGGCGTTCGGCGGAGTGGCTGAATACCTAGAACATGTGAAGCCCGGTGAATCGGCAGTCATCACTATTGAAAACTTATGTTTCCAAAAAGGAGCATATCTCGAAGATGAATACGACCAGGTATTTAAATCCCTTTTTGAAGAAAACTCTTATCATCAGAAGATAATGGAGGCTTTATCAGAAGGTAATAAAAAAGGAATTACACGTGATGAGATTCTTCAGGCGTTAGGTATTTCATCTGGTGGAAGGTTTTCAGACGCATTGAATGAACTAATACAATCAGGGTTTGTGTTAAAATATGATGCTTATTATGATAATACAAAGGTACTTCTATACCGGATTTATGATGAGTTTTGTTTGTTCCACCTTAAATTTATGCTGCGGTTCAAGGGTTCAAAATGGACTCAAATTTTTCAAAAACAAGAGTATAAAACTTGGTGCGGTTACGCATTTGAAACAATATGTTTGAAGCACTCACTACAAATTAAAAAGGGTTTAAAATGTGATCAAATTCAATCCAAAAACTACAGTTGGAGTAACGATAAGGCTCAGGTGGATTTGATTATTGATAGAGATGACGATGTAGTAAATCTATGTGAAATTAAATTCTACAATCAAGAATTTTCAATGGATCAGGGCTACCTTGAGCAGCTAAGAAACAAGGAAAATCAATTTCGTACAGCAACTAAAACCAAGAAAGGTATCTATACTGCAATGATAACTACATGGGGAGTAAAAACTAATCAATACAGTAAAGCAATTATTTCTAATAACCTTACTATGCACTGTCTTTTTGAATAAGTTTAACGCTGACGGATTAGATTTATAAAAACGATGCCTAAAAATAAATAGCTCATTTAGAATTCAACTTGTTAAGTTCTACTTCACAACCTTCCTAATCTCACTTCCAATCTTCACAAAATACACACCCTTCTCAAATTGCTGCATATCTACGGTAATGGTATTGGTTTCTTGTGGGTTTCGGGGGCTGTTATTGGTATAGATGCGTTTGCCGTTTGAAGTATATATTTCAATGGGGAGGTCTCTGTATTCAGTTTCAAAATCAACTGTCAATTCTGAACTCACTGGATTTGGATATAAATTTGTATTCGTTACATCTTTTGTTTGTTCATTAATTGATGCTGTATCATCTATTGTATCATTTGGATTAGTAAATTCAATATAATAACTAATGAAAAACATATTATCATCTTCATATCCTACGCGATATAATTTATTATAAGTAATCTCAATATTTACACTGTCACCACCATTAGTTACAATATAGTCTTCCTCACTATAATCGTAAATATATAATCCATAATAAGATCCGTTATGAGATTTAATAAAAATTGAAACATTTGAACTATCTGCTATAGGTGCTATAATAGTGTCATTGTATATATTTTCAGAATTATATCCAATAATATCATGTTCTATAGTATCGCTATATTCTCCATCAGTATAAATTAATGTATCTGTAAATGTTGTTTGACTATAAGAAGTCAATGTAATAATTAATGCTGCAAATGTTAAAATTAAATTTTTCATGTTTTCTTTGTTTTTAAAGGGTTTCGTCTATCAACTGATTGGATAGCTTTATATATTCGACTTTCAGGTATTTTGTAAATCTTTTCTATAACCTCATCATTCCAGTTATTAGGCTTTTCTGGTGGTTGACCAATATAGAATCCGTAGAGCTTAAAAGAGATATACTTTAAAAAATTTTTACATTCTTCCGAATTATCCGTTAATGCATAAATGCTATTTGGAACTAATATAAGATTTGGTATAGAAGCGTGGTATTTGACATTATAAGTGGATAAGTCATAGATATGACAAGTATTAAAGTTCTTAATTTCATTTGTTTGAAAACCAAGTGCTTTTTTGATAGCTACATTTGCACATACATTATCATCTAAGTAAACATCATTGAGAAAAGTTCTTCTAACTTCATTATTTCCTTTTATGTATCTTCTTGTGTTGAGATACCAAGAAGCAGTTTTATTGTTGTTTTCTGCAAAAAGTTTATTTACTATGTCTTTCGATGCCCATAGAGATGTAGTACATATTAATTGTACTAAGTCATCAGTATGATTTTTTATTAATTCTTTTCCGTCCATAGTTATTTCACAAATATTTTACACCTACTCTCTAAGCTTTTCGGTTCTCGCTATTCTTTAGAAAATCAATGCGATATGTAGCAGCGATTCACAAGGGTTCGATTATTTTACATACAAATGTAAATATATTTTACAAGTACGTGAATTTATTGTAAACTATTTTGTTTATTATCGTTTTCTGGTCTCTACCTAAGAGTAAGGTTGAGTTATAGTGCATCGTGGGTGTTTGAAATGTACGGGGTTTTTTAAAAAGCACTTAATAAAAAGCAAGAAAGTATCATAGAAATACTAAAATCGGTCTCAATATCCTATCTACTGGATTTGCACTACAGTTCGTTGCTTTGTTCTTAAAATAACTTGTTTGATTGCTAAGACTTCTATTACCGTAAAAGAATAAAGGCAGCAGTGCAACTGCTGCGAAGCTGGGCTTTTAGAGAAGTATAATGAATTGTTGGAAAAGATGGGTGTTTCTTAGTTTTTGTATTGATATTTCAAACTTTTCAAACTTTGTGCTTTGTAGCGAATTTAATGTTATCAGACACTAATGATTGGGTTTGAAATTTTCCAAAAAGTAATTCAAATAGTTAGGTAAATAAGTGGTTAAAAAGTAAGGAAGATTCATTAAATAAAATTGCTTGCCGTCATGTAATTGATGTGTTTCTATAGAAAATTTTCCTGCATACATTCTCACGGCATAAGGGTGAGGCGATTTAGCTATAAATTGATGTAAGGATTTTAGTTTCCCTACTTTTCCAGATTTTATTTCTATAGGGATGATAAGCCCTTTATAGGAAAAAATTAAATCTACTTCTGCTTGGGCATCTTTTTTTTGTCGCACCCAAAAATTGGGTTTACTATAGGTGTTTTCTTGAAGTGAAATTAATTCTTGCGTGATTAAATGCGGTAAAATAGCTCCTTTGTAGCTAGTGCTTAAATCTTCCACTTCTAGTAAGCTAGATTGAATATTTAAACTGTGATTTAATAAGCCTGTATCCAAAAATTGTAACCTAGGGCTTTTTCTGTAATCGGCTACAATAGGAAAATCAACTGATGTGCCTGGGTAAATTAACTGAATGATTTTGGCATCATCTAAAGCTCGAAAGCCTTCCCCAACTTCGCGTGAGCGATAATTACTTTTGCCAAAACCTTGAAATGTTACTCGATTATCCATGTGCAAAGGAGCTGTTCGCATTAGGTGTTTTATAACTTTTTCTTCAGTGTTGTTTTTGGCATATTTGGGCACGTCATCTAAATAGCTTGCCCAAATACTTTCATACGTTTTTGGCAATTCGCTTATGGACACCTGCTTGGTGTTTAATTTTATTATTTCAGGCATTCCTCCTATCATAGCATATTTATGAAACCAATCTAAGGCAACGTGATAAGTCGTTTCATTTAGAGGTATATCATCTAATTTCTCGATTAGATTATCCATTTTATGAGCCAACAAATACTCATAAAAATTCATAGGAAAAATATATAAGTATTGCACTCTTCCAACAGGAAACGATTTTACATTTGAGAGGCTATGTTCTAATAATGAACCTGCCGCAATAACATGCAACTCTGGAATTTCCTCATAAAAATACCTCAGTATCGCTATAGCTTCTGGGCTTTCCTGTATCTCGTCTATAAATAATAATGTTGTTTTATTTTTGACTGGTTGCAAACGATGGTCTAATAACAAAGCATTAAATAGGGCTTGTACACTTGAATATTTTTTAAAATAGGCTTGATCTTTCTTTTTTTCTAAGTTAAGCGATATATATTGCTCATAGTTTTTTGCAAACATATTTACAAGCGTTGTTTTTCCTACTTGTCTGGCTCCTCTAAGCACCAAAGGCTTCCGATTTTCATCATTTTTCCATGCTTGTAAAGTTGCTAATTGTTTTCGGTAAAACGACATGCTTTTGATATTTAATTTGTAACAAAGATAGGGTAAAATATTAAATATATTGTAACAAAGCGATACCTATTTTAGGTTTTTTTTGTAACAAAGCGATAGTAAATGCTTTTAATTAGGCACAACTTTTTGACATTTAAAGTCGGGATTATGTGACTACCTGCTACCCTTAAGCCTTCTTTTCTTTTAGCGGTAAAGGATTAAACAACTGTCTTTAATCCAATTTCAACGGTTAAAGATTAAAACCCTGTGTAATAAACCTTATCGGGACTTACGTTTTCCATGAGTGTTTTTAGAAAATTTTCTTGCTCTGATTCAGGAATAAGGTTGGTTGGAAAATGTAATACAAGATCATTTATATATTCAAAGTACAGTGTTTGCTGATGTTTTGTGATTCTTTTGAGTCCCTGAAAATAAATAACTTTTACTTCGCGATCAACTGCAACGATTGCTTTTCTAGTCATTCCTACACGGTACTTCTTTTGTCCAATTCCAGCAATTGAGTTTGCTATATAATCTAGCATAATAATGATAAAAACAATTGAAATATAGATTGCAGACTCAGTAAAATACCAAAATATAAAAGCAAAAAGAATTGCAAAAACGATTTCAATAGTGTTGTAAAGTAGCACTCTATTTTTTCTTTGTTTACTTATTTCCGTTGAAAATAAGAACCTACTTTTTTGTTTTACAACACGAATCCCAGACCATCTTTTAGAAGATTTCAATGCGCCGAGA
This sequence comes from Brumimicrobium sp., assembly GCA_040882265.1. Taxonomy (GTDB): domain Bacteria; phylum Bacteroidota; class Bacteroidia; order Flavobacteriales_D; family Crocinitomicaceae; genus Brumimicrobium. The sequence goes on from JBBEBO010000094.1 coordinate 23,679, forward strand.
AGAAATATTATTGCCGCACTCGTTCCAAATAAGATTTCTTTAAATTCAAACTCTTCTCCAGGAATTTTTAAACCTAAGATTGAAAAGTCTACATTTAATCCTACTGCAAGTGCAAAAGGAAAAGTTAAAACAGTAAAAATGAGAATCCAAATGTTAAAGAATTTATTCATTTAGGAATCATTTTTAATTTTCTATTTAAATCTTCAATTTTCTTTTTCTCCTTAGCTATATTTGATTCAACCTCATCTTTAAGTGGATTTGACCCTTTAGAGTTAGCAAAAAACCCTAAGTTGTTTTCGTATTGTATTACCTGTTGTTTGATCGTATTAATTTCGTTGCGAATTGCTTCTTTTTCTTTTTCAAACAAAAGTTCAGCATTTCCACTTCCTTTAATTGTGTCCAATTTGGCTTCAAACATTACCTTGACTTTTTCTTCACCTTTCATATCAAGGCTGTCATAATGCTTGTCAATTGCGGATTTATAAGCTTTAAATATTTCATCTTTTTGTTTTGAAGGAACAAATCCTATCGCTGCAAAGGCTTGAGAGAAATCTTTAAGTGCTGCAAGGGCTTCTTTTTTGTCACTTGGAATTTTGAATGATTCAATTTCTTTAATGAGTGCTTTTTTCTTTTCCAAATTCTCATCAAATTCTTTTTCAAGTGATTCAAAGTGTGCTTTTTTAGCATCAAAGAAGAAATCGCAAGCCGTGCGAAACTGTTTCCACAAACGTTGTTCATTTTTCTGTCCAGCGTTACCTAATTTTTTCCATCTTTTTTGAAGATCAATGATTTTATTTGTTGTTTCAACCCAATTTGTATCCGTTTTTAATTCATTTACTTGATCGATTAATTGCTGTTTCTTTTCAGCTACTTCATCAAATTCGGATTGTGCTTCTTTAAAAAATTCACTTTTTTGAGCGAAAAAATCATCACAAATTGATCTAAATTCTTTCCAAACTGCGTTGTTTTCACTTTTAGGGCCAAAACCAATCGTTTTCCATTCTTTTTGGAAAGCAAGAATTTCTTTGGTTTGATGGTTCCAATCTTTTACTGTTTCACGCTCTTTTTCCAGTACCGATTTTGTTTTTTCAATGAGCGTTTTTTTGAGCTCAATGTTTTCTTTCATTTTTTCTCTTCGCTCATCGTAATGAGATCGAATTCGGTCATAAAGTCCTTTTACAGTAGTCCAGTAGTCATCTTTTAACTCTTCCCAAAGCTCCTTTTTTGTCGGACCAATATCTTCCCACTCGTTTTGAAGTTGTTTTAAACGGGCTTCGACAATTTTAATTTTATCTTCTTTCTCAAGTTTTTTAAGCTCTTCTATTGTTGCTTTTTTAGCATCGTAGTTTTTCTTAAAATCGTAATCTTTAATCTCTTTATAGATATTCATGTTGTGGAAAAAATCATCCAGCAACCTACTGTATTCTTTTTGAATATCATGACGCTTGTCTCTCGGTATTTCACCAATATTTTTCCAAGCTTCATTTATTTCTTTTTGAGCACCAAAAGCGGCACCTATATTTTCTTCTTCTTCAACAATCACTTTAAGTTTTGAAATAAGTGCTTTTTTCTTTTTAAGGTTTTCGCTTTCTTCAGCTTTTTTTGCCTCAATTAAAGCTTTTCTTTTTTCTTTAAAGGGGTTGTAAATATTATAAAACTCTTCCTTAAGAGGAGTCATCCAGTCTTCTTCTTCAAAAGTTTCACCTTTTTCTTCAGCTTCTAATTGAGAGATTTGAAATTTACGTGTGGCCTCAAGTAAATAATCTTCAAATTGGACACGAAGTTCGTTGACTTCGCGTCCCGTATTGATTATATCTTCTTGCTCAGTTAAAGCCGTTAAAGCGTCAATGAATGCTCTTTTTTCCATTATGTTGTAATCAAGAAATTATACTGTTTGAACCATGTCAAAATCTGTAAGCTTTACAAATTCTGTAATTCGATTCTCTATATCTTGTTTCGATAAATTTTCTAATTTTTCGGTTCCAAATTGTTCCACACAAAACGAAGCCATTGCAGAACCTGCAATTATTGCGCGTTTCATATTCTCAAAAGAATAGTCATCTGTTGAAGCGATATAACCCATAAACCCACCTGCGAAAGTGTCTCCCGCTCCAGTTGGATCAAAAACTTCTTCTAAAGGAAGTGCCGGCGCAAAAAACACTTTTGATTCGTGGAATAAAAGTGCTCCGTGCTCACCTTTTTTGATGATTAAATATTTAGGTCCCATCGCACGTATTGCTTTGGCCGCTTTCACCAAGGAATATTCACCAGAAAGTTGACGTGCTTCTTCATCGTTAATGATTAAGATATCGATTTCTTTTAGCGTTTTTTTCAAGTCATCCATTGCAATATCCATCCAAAAATTCATGGTGTCCATTGCAATTAGTTTAGGACGTGCTGTCAATCGCTCAATAACTGAAAGCTGTACTTGAGGACTTAAGTTTCCAAGCATCAAATAATCACAACCTTGGTAAGACTCTGGTATAATCGGGTCAAAATGTTCAAGGACATTTAGCTCTGTTACAAGCGTATCTCGAGAGTTCATGTCATTGTTATATTTACCTGACCAAAAAAATGTTTTTTCTCCTTTTTTGATTTGAAGTCCCTCAAGATTAACGCCTCTGTTTTTTAACTTGTCCAACATTTCTTGTGGAAAATCTTCTCCAACAACAGAAACAATGTTTTGTTTTTCCATAAAATATGAAGAAGAAAACGCAATGTACGTCCCTGCTCCACCAATAATTTTATCTGTTTTTCCAAAAGGGGTTTCAATTGCATCAAATGCAACACTTCCTACCGTCACTAAACTCATAATTCTTAATTTTGACACAAATATATTGCTAATTACAGACATTTCAAGGATAATATGCCACGAATGCACGAATAGTAGGGGTTGATTGGGTTGTTCGCTCGGGGTGGATGCCACGAATGCACGAATAGTTGGGGTTGGTGGATTGCTCACTCGGG
>JBBEBO010000095.1:0-26345 GCA_040882265.1 Brumimicrobium sp.
GCTAATATACGGAATATATCCTAAACATTACTATATTTCACCGCCATGTTAATATTATAGCTATTTGATGATTCATTCTTTATAACCTTCAAACTATCATTAGCATCTATCCATCTAAAATCAACTCTATGATAATCAGAAGTAGAAAACCTGTTTGTGTCTTCTTCAGATTTTTTTACAATCTGATAACTTATCCCATTCTCTTTGAAAAAACAAGTAAAACTAGCATGTGATTTTGCAGTAAATAGAATATCACTTCTAGAGTTGTAAAACTGATCCATAACTTGTCCTAAATTTTCTTCAAACATAAAGTTACTTTCTAATGTTTTTGAAACTTTTTGACCTAGAGCAAAATCAATAACTAACAGAATCGTAAGTGGGAATAATAAGTTTAATTTCATAATTTATATTTTTTTGGTTTGTTGGTTAAATAAGTATAAAAAACTAACAGCTATGATCATTACATAGAAACAATTCTGTATGAAAGAACGTGAAAAACTTAATGACATGCTAACCTCATCAAATGTAATAATAAATTACTAATACTTCAAATATAAACTACTTAAAATCAGCTTTTCTTTTTTCCAAAAACGCTACAGTTCCTTCTTTGAACTCATCCGTTCCAAAACAGTTACCAAATTCAGTTACTTCAACGGTGTATCCATTTAGTCCATCAACATAGTTTGCATTAATCGCTTTAATCGCTGATTTGATTGCAGAACCAGAATTGTTACAAATTTTACTTGCAATTTTTTCAGCTAGCGCAATTAATTCTTCTTGTGGTACAACGTGATTTACGAGCCCCCAGTCTTTTGCTTCATTAGCGCTAATCATTCCTGCAGTTGTAATCATTTCCATTGCTTTACCTCTTCCCACGAGTTGAGACAATCTTTGTGTTCCCCCATATCCAGGAATTACACCTAAAGAAACTTCAGGTAAACCAAGCTTTGCATTTTCAGAAGCTATGCGTATGTGGGCAGCCATTGCTAACTCAAGTCCACCACCTAATGCAAACCCATTGACTGCAGCAATAACAGGAGTGGAAAGGTTTTGTAAAAAATTAAATAAAATTTCTTGACCATTTGCTGCTAAATCCTGACCTTGTTCAATGTTAAAATCAGCAAACTCTTTAATGTCTGCACCAGCTACAAAAGCTTTTTCACCGCTACCAGTTAAAATAATTACACGCGTATCTTCATCTTTACTCGCTGCTTTCAAAGCCTCGTGTAATTCTTGAATGGTTGCTTTATTAAGCGCATTCAATTGTTTTGGGCGGTTTATTGTAATTGTTTGAACTCTTTCTTTTTGTGAAATCGTAATGTTTTCGTAGCTCATGACTTTTTTTCTGCTAAGATAAAAGATAAGTTTGAAATGAATGTTCAGATCAGTTGATAATCTTAGAAGTACTAATTTAACGTTGATTGCTTCATTTAATTTATGGTGAGTTTTTGTTGAGGTTTGAATTTCAGTTAAAAAAACTTGACTTATCAACAATTATTTCTTCCATAAATCACACTAAATTAAAGACAAGCAACATTTTAGCATCGACAAAGGTTAAAAATTAAACACATTTTAACATCTATATTCAAATCAAAATTATTATATTCGAATGAAATTTAAACTTATCAAGTTATGGTTGAGTTGAGTAAGAAGATATTAATCAAAGTGAGTTTCGACCGTCACTTATTTCACAAAGAACTTCAAAAAGCTGTGAAATGGATTAATGAATCAGATGAATTGCACTCTTTTCGCGAGTGGTGTATAGTTGAGTTCGGTCATATATACCCAAGCATTTTAAACAAAGTATTCACTAAATAAAATAACTGGGGGGCTTCGGCTCCCTTATTTTTTATTTAAAAAATCGATATTTCTTTTTAACCCGCTAAATTTTGTTCGCTTTACAGCACTTTTCTTAAATATCTCACTGAAAACTTCTTGCGTTAAATCTTTCCAATCCGCTTTAGACATTTTTAATAAATTTTCATGCGGGTCTAACCTTGGTTCATTGTGTTTTTTAGCAAACCTATTCCAAGGACACACATCCTGACAAATATCACAGCCAAACATCCAGTTTTCCATTTTTCCAGAAAATTCTTTAGGAATAATTTCATCTTTTAATTCAATGGTTAAATATGAAATACATTTGCTCCCATCAACTTTATAGGGTTCTATTGCTCCTGTTGGACATGCGTCAATACATTTTGTACATGTTCCACAATAATCTTTGATTGGACCATCATACTCCAATTCTAAATCTATTATAACTTCAGCAATAAAAAAGAATGAGCCTTCTTTCGGATGAATAATATTTGTGTTTTTACCCATCCAACCCAAGCCTGATTTTTTTGCCCAAGCTTTATCTAATACAGGAGCTGAATCAACAAACACTCTTCCATTTACTTCACCAATATCTTCCTGAATAGATCCTAAAAACTCCTTTAATTTATCTTTAATGATAAAGTGGTAATCTTCACCATAAGCATATTTAGAAATTTTTGGTGCTTCTGAATCGGCTTGCTCTTCAGGTGTGTAATAATTAAACAAAAGAGAAATTACGGATTTAGCATCATCAACAAGAAGTCTAGGGTCTAGTCTTTTGTCAAAATGATTTTCCATATAACTCATTTTGCCGTGGTTATTGTCTTTTAACCACTTCTCAAGATTTTTAGCTTCTTCATTTAAGAAATCTGCCTTAGAAATTCCACAATACATAAACCCAAGTTCTCTTGCTTTTGCCTTGATATAGCTTGTGTATTTTGATTTTAAAATTTTAGACATATACAGTTTCTGTGAATGTAACTATTATACCTATTCTAATTTCGAATGTCGTAAAAGTCAATTAAAACAGCCCTCCTTGAGTATTTCCTGGTGTTTTACCAAGGTGCTCATAAGCTTTTGGGGTAACCTTTCTACCCCGTTGAGTACGCATCAAAAATCCCTCTTGAATTAAAAACGGTTCATACACTTCTTCAATCGTACCTGCGTTTTCTCCAACTGCCGTAGCCAACGTTGTAATACCCACAGGGCCACCATTAAACTTATCAATTAACGCCAGTAACAGACGATTATCCATTTCATCCAATCCATTTTGATCTACATTTAAAGCTTCTAATGCTATATTGGTAATTGAAATATCAATTGTACCAGAGCCTTTAATTTGAGCAAAATCTCTCACTCTTCGTAGCAGTGCATTTGCAATTCGAGGAGTTCCTCTACTTCTACTTGCAATTTCATAGGTTGCATCTTCTTTAAATGGAATATCCAACAAGCTACAAGATCTTTCAACAATTAGGGTAAGTGTTTTGGCGTTATAATACTGTAATCGGGCATTGATACCAAATCTAGCTCGCAACGGTGCTGTAAGCAATCCAGAGCGTGTTGTTGCCCCAATTAAAGTAAAAGGATTTAATGCAATTTGCACTGTCCTTGCATTTGGTCCAGAATCAATCATAATATCAATTACAAAATCTTCCATTGCAGAATACAAATACTCTTCAATTACTGGACTTAACCTATGAATTTCATCAATAAAGAGAACATCACCTTCTTCAAGATTTGTTAGAAGTCCAGCTAAATCTCCAGGTTTGTCTAATACAGGGCCAGAAGTCACTTTAAATCCAACTCCGAGTTCATTAGCAATAATATTTGCGAGAGTAGTTTTACCAAGCCCTGGCGGACCGTGTAGAAGAACATGATCGAGGGGTTCATTACGTTTTTTAGTTGCTTCAATAAATATTTGTAAATTTTCTACAACTTTTTTTTGACCAGTAAAGTCTTCTAAATATTTTGGGCGCAGCACTTTGTCCAACTCTACATCGGGGCGTTCGCTTTCATCTCTATAGTTAAAATCTTCTGTGTCCAAAAAAGTGAATTTTATTCATTAATAATACTCACAAAGATAGAAAACTTTAGTGTTATTTATATCTACAGTAGATTTTGTGAAACCTTACCTGAGTATAATACACTTCCCAACTATAAATTAGGATTCTAACTAAACCCAACGGTTTTTCTTTAGCGAATACTGAAACCTAAAATAGTTTAGTTTACAACCATTCTTTTGACTATACTTGAATCGTTTTGAATAAGGTGAACCATATAAACGCCTGCTGATAAATCAGTTTGAATTTTGTGCTGAGAAGCTTTAATTTTTTGGGTAAACACTACCTTACCAATTGCATCAACTATAAAAATATGAGTCAATGCTCCTGTCTTGTTATTTATCTCAAATTCGCCTTTATTCGGATTCGGAAATAAATCAAACTTTTTATCAAACGACTCATCTAGACCTGCTATATTAACCAATAGACAATCACTTGTATCACTACAATTTCCGTCTGTTAGAACAACTGCATAACTCCCATTTGTATCGGGTATGAAGGATTGCCCTGCTTCATTCGATATAACGGCAAAATTATTATTACAATCAATCCACTGGTATTGCATTTGATAACTAATTGCTGTAAGCATTAATTTCTGATTGATTTGGGTTATCTGAATATCCGTGTTTAAGTCAGAACTAATTGTTAAATCTAATTGTATTAGTGAGTCACATCCTTCTTCTGTTGTTATTACATGAGTTGCCGTATCATTGGAACTTGAATAGGTGTTCCCGTCAATCCAAGTATAAGCTTCACATGAAAAAACCTGATCAACAGTAGGGAATGGGCTCGAAATAGTTAGATTTAAAGTAACTACGGAGTCACACCCTGCATTATTAGTAAAGATATATGTAGCTGTATCATTATCACTCGTATAGGTATTTCCATCAATCCACGTATAATTTTCGCATGTAACCACTTCATCCTGAGTAAAAACGGATTGCTTTACGATAAGATCCAACCACACGACCGAGTCACAGCCAGAAGTGTCATTTAAAGTCTTTGAATAAGTGCCGCTTGCTGTATAAGTTGTACTATCCGCTTGCCAATAGTAACTGTCACATACCGTATCGCTTTCAATCGTTTCTGTATAGCAGGATGGGTTAACTTCGCAGTCGATAGTGTTGTTCGGGTCAAAAAAATATTCAAACGAATTAAAGCACTCACCAAGCGTATGAGTCCAATGAATGTCTTCACAAGAATAAATTTCGCCTTCCACTTCAGGAGTTCCGATTATTTTAAATGTTCCTTTTAGCACTGAGGTATCAGGGAAGAAAAATGAGTGGTCTAATCCATCGAGGGATAAAGTGTCTCCAGTATTAATAACTCCTGCATGATTTGTATAAACCGAATTTGCTGGAAAAACCTCGGTAAGAATAAAAACATACGAAAGCCCAGTAACTTCACAGTCTACAAATTGAAGTGTGAAATCAGAGCTACTAATATCATAACAACCTCCATTGCTCGACCAACTCAGCGTATCCAAACTATCATTTACAGGTTGTCCAACGATATAAGCACCTTGTGCAATAGCACTGTTGAATAGTAACAGCCCCAATAAGAATCCTAATAATTTCAGAAAAGCATCCACGTAGTTTTCTTTAGTACCGTAACAAACTTACGATATTATATTCTGAAGACCAATTCATAATACATTAATTTCAAGTAAATTACTTTGTTGTTTTGGTTGGAAGGTGAAATTTCTTAGCTTTTTTTCTTAATATTAACATTGATTCAAGCAATCATAAAATAAGCTCTATCACTCAGTCACCTCACTACCATTTTCTTATTTACCACTGTTCCATTTTGGTTCAGGTTTACCATATAAACCCCTGGTAAAAGATTCAAATCCAAATTAGTCTTACCCGATGAAGAAACATCACCTTGAAAAACCATCTTTCCCATTGCATCATAAACGCTAAAGTCCATTGATTGATTCGTATTGTTAGCAAGGATAAAATTACCTTTGTTAGGGTTGGGATAAAGCGATATTTCTTTTTCTAAAGCAGTATGGGTGGTAATATTTGCAGTGTTCGTAACTTCTATCTGCAAAGAAAACGTATCACTACAAGTGGCGTGAAAAACGATAAGTTGTACCTCGTAAACACCTTCTTGGGTAAATGTGTGAGTAACTTGTCCATCGGTAAATGCCTTTGAACCGTCTCCAAAATCCCACACTCTAGAAGTGGTGTTTGATGATGAATTTTCAAATGTCACTTCGCCACCATCTGCTAAATCTACGATGAAGTCACTAGCCGTAAAATTTGCATCAATAGGATACTGCGTACAATCATATTCATCACATGGAGAAGATGTAAGTATATGCTGAACACCTTCTTCGCCGTTACAGTTGGTTTTGATGAGCCACCCACTTTGTACCAAATTAGAATCTCTTGCACTACCTGCCATCACATAACCACTATCATCAGTAGCTTTAATGTCGTAGATGTACTGATTCATATTGGGATTGGTGTAATATTCTTTGGTCCATAGCATATTGCCATAAGGGTCTAGTTTATAAATTTTCCCAATCATTTTGTCGTTTGAATTTTTAACGCTTGCTGTAACTAAAAAAGTGCCATCACTGTTTTCGATTGGTTTTGCCCAACTAAATGATGAAAGAGTATTGTAAGGAAAATTTTTGCTCCAAATTATATTTCCTTTACCGTCAAGTTTTTCCACATAACCGACAGTATTTCCTCCATTACCATCATTCACATTACGATAAACAATGAATGAGTGATCGTATGTTGATGTAGCAAATCCACCATAATCATTCATACTCGTACCGTAGCTCTTCTCCCATAGTAAATTCCCCGCAGTATCCACCATTACTAAATAAATATCCCAATCAGGACTAACAATTTTCTTATGGCCTGAAAGCAATAAATTGCCGTCTTGGGTGGATGTTATAGACCAGGCAATTTCATTCTTGGATGAACCGTACGTGTTCTCCCAAATCACGTTCCCATTTGTATCCGTTTTAATCAGGTAAAAATCACCAAGACCTGCACCAAAACTGTTAGTGGTTGCTGATATGTAAATTGAATTATTCTTGTTTATAATTTCGTTTGGTTGTTCCGTAATGGATCCTCCATAGGTATTAGTCCAAAGATATTGATTTTTGTATTTAGCAAGTAGTATGTCCCAAGTGGAACTTTCAAAAGGATATATGTTACTATAGGCGCAAGAAATATATAAGTTATTATTCACTGAAAAAACAAGTGGTGTTGTACTAAATTCGGTAGAAGGACTCAATGTGTCTTGCTCTAACAAACCTCCATTCATAGAATGTTTGGAAATATTAACTGCTCTAACTTGATCGTTCCACATATCACCAGCTACATAAATGGTATCATTTTGAATGACTGCTGTATTGTTGAGGAATTTTATTGTATCTAGTCGATTAAAATAACTCTGTGAGTGTACCTGCAAACCAACAAATACACTCACTAGAAATGTTATGGTGTGTATTTTTCTCACAATTATTTAATCACTAATCGTTTACTCTCCGATGAGCCGTTAGAATAATGAATAAACACAGTATAAAAGCCATGCGCCAACCCTGTTACTTCGTAATGAACATCATTTTCATTAAAAGCCAATGTTCTCACTTTTCTACCGGTTGCATCAACGATATACCCTAAAGCCTCTTGTTCTTCTTCAAATGCTATAACGACATCACCTTCACTAGGGTTGGGATAAACTGAAACTTGAAGGGGTTGTTTTGTAGCTGCCATCGTTCCGGAATCGTCTGAGGCCATCATCATAGCAGTGTTGGCTGGTAATCCTTGAGGAAAACGAATATAACGAGACTTGTTTAACTCAGCCAACACAGCTTCCGCCTGAACGGATACCTCGGTTGATGAGTAAGCCACATTTTCTATAATGCTTTTTTCTGAAGGAGTAAGGTCTTCTAATTCTCGTTCCGTTTCTCCAAGCGTAATCAGTACATCAAAAAGTTCCACAAATTTTTGATCTTCAAAAGTGTTAACCTCTAAGCTGTCCATAACTTCTCGGGCTTCTGTAAACTCTTTGCGCTTCACACGAGTTGGGATGATGATCTTTTTATCCTCCGGTAATGCTTCACTCGTAAGTACTGTAACCAGTTGCTGAACATCTCCTTTTTGAGCCAATCGACGTATTAACTCTCCTTTGATTTTACGACGTTTTAACCCGGGAGGAGTGAAGTCTAATTGCTGACCCAATGCAACGATACAAGGTGGGCAAGGAGAGGTAACTAATTGTGGGCAAGCATTTTCATATGAATCACTAATGGCACAAATATCAATAAGTACAGTTGTGCTATTACAATCAGGTTTAAATTGATTTTGGGTCGAATAATCAAAATTAGCCACACTGAAGATGTTACTTTCATTGGCAGCAGTGCATGAGTTAAAAACGTTTGTAGCAGGTGCTTGTGGGTCAGGTAAACATTCACCTTGATCAGCTAAATCAGCAGAAAGTACAGTCCAGTCAAATTCATTATTGCCAAAGTAGCGGTTACAATCTATTTGTAATTGATTGTTGGCGCTTCCTTCTGCTTGAGTAGCACTGCTAAAGTCACCGTTAAAGGTGTTTTTATAGAGTTCACCATTCATAAGGTTAACATCACGGGTAACAGCTCCAAATGTGTAATCATTAGTACCAGAAGTATTAAATGTATTTTCAGTAGCTAAAAATCCTGAACTGGTTTGAAGGAATAACCCCCATGAATTAAAATTATTATCACCAAGAGGCACATTAAAAATGTTGTAAGAAATTTCATCAAAATTACTTCCATTCGCTGTTACTCCTTGGTAAACATTATTGAATCGATTATCCTTAATACGGATAGTATTTGTAGCACCACCAAAAGAATAAATATCTATTCCCTGATCCAAATCATTAAAAACATTTGGGTTTGGTGGCGTGTTTGGAGTTACCGGACCTGTATTGCCAGATTCAACCACATATCCTGCACCATAACTTCTAATTCCAGTTCCACGCTCACCAATAGGAGAACTAGCCATTCCATTGAAAGTATTTGCAGCTATAAAAGGTTTTCTAACACCTTGAAGGCGTATAAAAACATGTGATCCTGATCCGCTATATAAGCCTGTTTCTATGAGATCCGAATTAGCTATAAATTTACAGTCTAGAATAGTACTATTATTAGTTACATTATTTTTTGATAGAAAATCTACCCCAACATGATTGTTAACAAAGTTCGTAGAACTTGCATGAAGCAATCCTCTTCCGTATTCAGGAGTATTTGAGATGAATGGTAAGTTCCTACGATATAATGCTACACCAACATGTGCATCCTGAACAATGCAATTTTCTAGGTTTAGCTCTCCATTTTTCAAAAGATTGATTGGTAATAAATTTGATTTTTCTTTATTTGGGTTATTTTGTTGGATGGAAAAATCATCCCCCCAAACTTGAATACCATCCCACATTACTTTTCGATCTAAGTACGAAACATTAAATGAAATACAACTATTAAAACCAATAGGAGTGGAATAATTTTCAACAGAGCATATACTGACTGGACCAAATGTGGTATTATTAGCCGTAAGTTTGGCTCCTTTTTCAACTATCACCCCAGAGTGTGTATGACCTAAATCAATAGTTTCGGGAATTAAATCTCTTGAAAATTCAATTATTTCATCGTTAATAGTATAATTAACATTTTCTTTGATAACAATTTTACCTCGCACCCTTATAATACCATCATTATTAATATCTATTAATTGTTGGTTTGGAGATATGATTTCAACGTCTGACAGATAGTCAAAATCATTATCTGATAAGATATCGTCAATTGTGAAATCAAAAGTCCTAGAAATTCCACAATTATTTGTAACAGTTACGGAATAATCATCGGCAAACAAAAAATGTGGGGTGTTACCAACATCTCCATTACTCCACTCTATGGTATAATTGTGACTACTCAGTAAATTTATTGATGCACTACCTTCACCATAAGAACAAGAAGAATAGGTCTTAATAGAGGGGTAATAAAAATCATGAGCCATTTTTACCGCCTCAGCTGCATTAAGCCTACCCGCACCTAATAAACCTAAATAGCTTGGATTGATATTATATATGTCATCAGCTGTACACTTTAATATCCTCTCTACTTCATCTATTGTTAAATCTGGATTTGCAGCAAGCATCAACGCAACTGTTCCTGCAACAATTGGAGAAGCGAAAGATGAACCATTACCAGTTGTATAGCCATTATTAGCAATAATTATAGGAACGTCATACCCCGGAGCAACTAAATCTACTGAATTATTGTGTTGATGTGTAGTGTTAGGGTCGCCTGGAGTATCCTCATGGTTATCCGAAGCACTTATACTACTAACAGCAATCACATTATCAAATGCGGCTGGATAGACAAGTTCTGTAGGACCGCCACAAGTGTTTCCATTTCCCGCTGCAGCAACCAAAACGGTTCCATTATTAGCTACTTCATTAATAACTTGTTGATAATAGCTATTGAACGAACATCCTGCTGCCCAACTCATATTGATTACATGACACCCATCATAACTAGCCTGAAGAACATAATTATAATTCATGCCATACAACCTAAGCCTGCTTGCAAACCCTATGGAGCTTTTACCGACACCATTATCAGTGTCTCCTGCGACAGATCCAGCAACAGCATTTCCGTGATTGGAATTGTTTCCATTAATATTTGGATCAATATAGTCGATTTTAAATTGTAAATCTTCATGTTGAGTATCGTAGTTTGAATCCGTAATTCCTATTACAATAGAAGCTGGAAATCCAAGCGGAGGAATTATTCCAGTTGGTGGTGCTAATACTCCCCATGCTTCTTTAGCATCAATCAAATCAAGTGCCCAGTCAGGATTAAAAACAGTTGAATAATCGTCTGGGGTGTAAGGCTGACAAAGCATTTCAATTAAAGGAATCTTTTCAGGATTTGAATAATATGTATTCATTTCTAAAACTTTGTTTTTTAAGCTATCTTCATTACAATCGCAAACGACCTCATAAACATTCGTTAAATTTTGAGATGCAGGAAAAGCTAAAGAGAATTCAGTGAGATTAAAATCATCTATAAAATTGTTTAAGATATCAACATTAGCATGTAGACCTCCCGAATTATCAGATGTTAAAATATATTCTGGATCATTTACTGTTAATAGCAGTTTACCATCTTCAAAATCGCTACAATCACCAGTGTTTGAAGTGAGTTGTTGTGCATTAAGGATAAAAGAGAACCCAAATATAATTACGGTATATAATGTTTTAAAAGGAGACAACCAATTTCTTTTTTTCATAGTAGTAGTAGTATTGAATCAATAAGTTAGTCAAACATACAAATTATTAAATTATAAAACAAATTTAAACATTTATATATCAGTATGATAATATCGGTAAAGCTTCATTTAACAAATGAATTCAATAGAGGTATACTAAAAGCCCTGCACACAAAAATAGTGAACAAGGCTTTTATATAAAAAATTATTAAAAGTCTAGTGCTCTTCCTCGCCTTCCATCAAAGGAGTTGTCTGAGGAACAAAGTCTTTTTCCATTCCTGGCTTAGAATAATCGTAAGGCCAACGATATACAGTAGGTAATTCACCAGGCCAGTTACCGTGAATATGTTCAACTGGAGTTGTCCACTCAAGTGTATTTGAATTCCAAGGGTTTTGAGGGGACTTTTGTCCTCTAAAAATACTATAGAAGAAATTAAAGAAGAACAGTCCTTGTCCTAATGCACCAATAATAGCAAATATTGATATGATAACATTTAAGTCTAACATCATATCAAAAGAACCTTGGTTGAATCCTTCGTAGACAGAGTAATCATAGTAACGACGTGGTGCACCTCCTAGACCAACAAAGTGCATTGGGAGGAATACGCCATATCCACAGATAATAGTAATCCAGAAGTGTGCATAACCCAATCTGTTATTCATCAGCTTACCATACATTTTAGGGAACCAGTGGTAAACACCGGCAAACATCCCGAAAATTGCAGATAATCCCATTACAACGTGGAAATGGGCAACGACAAAGTATGTATCATGTACTGAAATATCCAATGCTGAATCGGCAAGAATAATACCTGTTACACCTCCAGTAATAAATGTTGAAACAAGTCCTATTGCAAAAAGCATAGCTGGAGTATAAACGATTGATCCTTTCCAAAGTGTTGTAATATAGTTAAACACTTTTACGGCTGAAGGAATCGCAATCAGCAACGTTGTAAACACGAAGACACTCCCCAAGAATGGATTCATACCCGTCACAAACATGTGGTGACCCCATACAATAAATGAGAGGAAACCAATTGCGAGTATTGAACCAATCATTGCGCGATAACCAAATATTGGTTTTCGGGCATTTGTTGAAATAATTTCAGATGAAAGACCCAAGGCCGGTAATAATACAATATAAACCTCAGGGTGACCTAAGAACCAAAATAAATGTTGATATAAAATTGGGGATCCCCCGACATTGTCAAGCATTTCACCACCAACAATAATATCACTCAAATAGAATGATGTTCCCATTGTTCTATCCATCAAGAGCAATAAAGCAGCAGAAAGAAGTACGGGGAAAGAAAGTACACCAAGTATTGCAGTCACGAAGAATGCCCAAATTGTAAGGGGCATACGTGTCATATTCATACCTTTTGTTCTAAGGTTAATTATAGTCACAATATAGTTTAGAGATCCAATAAGTGAGGATGCGATAAATATTGTCATAGACGTCAACCAAAGTGTCATTCCCATGCCGGAGCCGGAAACTGCCTGGGGCAGGGCTGATAATGGTGGATATATGGTCCATCCGGCCATTGCAGGCCCCGTTTCAATAAATAATGAGACCAACATGATTATTGAAGAGGTAGCAAACAACCAATAAGAGAACATATTCAAAAGACCCGAAGCCATATCTCTAGCTCCAAGTTGTAGTGGAATCAACAAGTTTGAGAAAGTACCTGAAAGACCACCTGTTAGTACAAAGAATACCATTATAGTTCCGTGAATTGTAACAATTCCGAGATACATATCCTCATTTAAAATACCGTCAGAAGCCCAACGGTCTCCAAGAAATGCATTTAAAAAATCAGAAGATTCTCCTGGCCAAGCCAATTGAATTCTAAAAAATACGGACAACATCATTGCAACAAGTCCCATGAAAATTGCAGTCATGAGGAACTGTTTACCAATCATTTTATGATCCATGCTAAAGATGTACTTTGAAACAAAGCCTTCTTCGTGATGATCGTGTTCGTGATGTGCTTCGTGAGCTACAGCTGCCATGTTATATCTATTTAATGTTTAATCAATAATTTTAATTCTCTTCAACTCTTCCTGCGATTCCCTGATATTTCTCTAAGAGTTCCGCTTCTTTCTCAGCTCTTTCACTATCGCTAAAATCTAGCCAAGGTGAACCATCGTAAGTCGTTTTAGTTTTTTGCCAATTTAAATACTCTTCTGGACCTAATACTTGAACAGCCATTTTCATTTTGTAATGAGAGCCTCCACAAATTTTATTACACATTAAAATGTATTCAAAATCTTCATCATTCATTTTCTCCTTCATTTCTTTTGAAGTGTAAATAGGTTGAAGTTTAAAATATGTAGTCATCCCTGGAACGGTATTCATTTGTGCTCTAAAGTGAGGGAAGTATGCACTGTGAATTACGTCCTTTGCTCGGAAAGAAAAGTTATAGTTTTGACCTTTTAACAATACCAAGCTATCAGCAAGAATAATATCATCATTTGTTAATTCATCTAAAGAGTCTTTATAAGTAATAGACATAGATTTTAGCATCTTAGCCATCCTTTCTTTACGAGAAAGCTCTTCTTTTAGCTCTTCGCGTTCCTTCCGTGACATTACAACAGACTCATCGTTTAGCTTCTCCTCTATCATTTCAATTCCTTCAGATCCTGCTCCACCGACTAACATTGCTTCTAAAGAAGTTTCAATATTTTCCTTTGTCATTAAAGCATATGGATTTTCGGCTGTTGTTAATTTATAATCAAATTTCCCCAATTCATTGTTCATTCCAGCATAACGAGCTGTCCATCCAAATTGGTAACTGAATAGTTCTATGTTTTCATCTTCAACATCAGCAACGGTTGTAATATCATTCCAAGTTCTCAATCCTAAAATTATAATAACAGCCAATACAGCAGCAGGAATAACAGTCCAAATCATTTCAAGCTTATTATTATGTGGATAGAATAAAGCTTTTACACCAGGACGTTTAACATATTTCCAAGCAAAAACAAATAATAGAGTATTAGTTAAAAAGAAAATAGCAATTATAATTACTAGGTTAAGATTCATTAACCAGTCAACTTCTACACCATGTGAGCTAGCTGCTGGTCCCAAACCGACATAACCGTACTTTATCATAAGCCAAATGAACCCTATGTAAAGAAAAATCATAAAAGCAAGCATCATTCTTGCATTAAAGATGTTATCTCTATGAGGAATGTCTTCTTCTCTCTTATTGGCGTGTTTGGCTGTAAGTTCATTTACGCGTACTAATTGCGCTATAGCAAGTACTGCTAAAATGATAACCAACAAAATAATTAATTTAGTACCCATTTCTCTTTAATTAACTTATTTCTAAACTATTTTTATTATATCTCGTGATGTAAAGACTCATCCAAAAACGGATGATTTTTTGGTGTAAGTGAAGCTTTAGTTAAATTCACTAATATCACTCTGATAAAAATTCCTAAGAACAACACCGCCATGCCGATTTCAAGCAAACCTATATCTGCTAGTGGCCCCATTGAACCACCCATCACCATTACCCATACATCTAACCAGTGTCCAGTTAGAATCACTAAACCTACAAACGTTAAAATCCCAGCATTTCGTTTTGCATCTCTTGACATCAAAATTAACATCGGGAATGCGAAATTGATAAAGAAAAGTCCAAAATAAACCGCTTTGTAATTCTCAATACGCATCAAGTAATAAGTTGTCTCCTCAGGGATATTTGCATACCAAATCAACATGTACTGAGAAAACCATAAATAAGACCATAAAAATGAAGTTGCAAAAGTCCATTTTCCAAGATCGTGAATATGACTTTCGTTCACTTTCGGAAGGTATCCTAGTTTCTTCAAGTAGATTACTAATAATACCATAACTACCATTGCGCTACACCAAGCGCCGGCAAAAACGTACCAGCCAAATAGTGTTGAGAACCAGTGAACATCAATTGACATAATCCAATCCCATGAGCTTGCAGAACTAAATACCGCAAAGAATACTAGAAATAATGCACCTTTTTTATAATTAGTGAAATGAATGTTTACTGCCTCATTAGGATTCTCGTCTTGTAGACGTGAGCGTTTTTTAAATCCATTCCAGAAAATATAGTATACACCTAAATAAACAATCGTTCTTATCCAGAAAAAAGTTTGATTTAAGTAAGCCCCTTTACCTGCTGCTAAAGAATCGTAATGTGAACTTTTGGTGTTCTCCATTACATCAGGATCCATCCACTGATATACATGACCTCCATGTGTAAAAGATAGCGTCAATAAAGCTATTAACATAAATGCTATACCTATTGGCAAGTAGCCAGCGATTGCTTCAATAACTCTTTTTACTGCGGCATACCACCCAGTCTCAGTAGCATATTGTAATGCTAAGAAAAACAAAGCGCTTAGTCCAATAGCGAAGAAAAAGAAACTATTCGCTAGTAAATTTGCCATAAATTTTTGACCTAAATGACCGTGACCCGATGCCAAAATGATACCGATTGCAGTAAATACGATCCCAACAACCATTAATAGCGTGGTCCATACTTTGGCTTTATTAGAAACTTGAAATTCCATTGTCCTCGTTTATTTTCCGTATTTAAAATTATTCTTGTTCTGCATCTACATTATCTGCATCAACAGATTCCTCTTCTTCTTGAGCGTTCTCCTCATCATCTGATTCTTCATCAGAACCAAAATCACCGTAATCATCAAATCTAAATTTATTCACATAATGCACAAGTGTCCACATTTCTTTTTTATCCAACATCATAGAATGTGCGCCCATTGCTCCTTTACCGTAGTAAATCGAATAAAATATTTGCCCATCACCTAATTCACTTAAGTTTTTGTAATCAGGAACACCTGCGTAGGTTCCATTTACCATCATTTGTCCTTGACCATCACCTTTTTCTCCGTGACAATGCTGACATTTTGATGCGTAAATTTTCTTTCCCTCATCAAGTATTGACTCACTGTTTTCTTCAGTTAAAACAATAGGATTTTTATCTTTCTTCGCTTTTTCGTATTCAGTATTTAAACTATCGCTAAGTCTCCATCCATCTTTTTCATAAAGACCGTGAGATGAATTTGAAGCACTACTAGCTTTACGGTGATATGGTAGCATTATAGCTACTTCTAGTGAATCAGTTCCATAATATGGAATTGTTTCATGAGGAGGTCGCATTGCAGATTGAAGAACCTTCAAATCTTTATTTTCTAGACCTTTAATTTCTGCATAATCAACATAGGGCTCAATAGCAGGAGAACGATACATATCTGGTGTGTACTCCAATCCTGAAGAATCAGGGTCACTTACACAAGATGAAAGTGTAACAAGTCCTGTAGTGAAAACTACTACTAATTGTGATATTGCCTTAAATCTTTTCTTCATGGCAAATTATTTAATTTCTTTTTGATCAATTTCAACAATTCCCGTATCCTTCAACATCGTCTCTAAATCCGAAGCTTTAAAGTTATGATTGTTAGAAAGACGCAACTCCATAACAAATTTGTCATCCGTAGTTCTTGGATCTGGATTTTCTGCTGGCATACCTGGTAGCGTTTTATTACGCAACAAATAAGTAATTGCCATCCCGTGAGCAGCACATAAAACTGTGAACTCAAAACTTATTGGAACGAAAGCTAAGAAGTTTTCTAAATAACTAAAGCTTGGTTTACCACCAATATTCATTGGCCAATCTTGAATCATAAAGAAATTCATCCCAATAGTTGCAAGCATTAAACCTGTCAAACCATAAAGGAAAGCCATAATTCCTAGTCGTGTATTTTTAACTCCAATAATTGGATCAATACCGTGAATAGGGAATGGAGAAAACACATCAGTCACCTTCACTCCCTTCGAAACCAACTTCTTCGCGCCAGCTTTTAGCACTTCATCGTCGTCGTACATTGCATATATTACAGTATCTGCCATGTCCTTATTTATTATCGTTATTATTCATTAGTTCTTTCGCTTGACCAGCCCAATCATCTTTTTCAGCTTTTCCTGAAACAGATTCCATCACTTCGTCTAACATTTTATATTCAGCAACACCCATTTTAGCTATTTGTGCAAAAGTGAATATTCCTATTTCGTTTAGTTTTGTTTCCATCACTGGACCAAGACCATTAATTTTCTTAAGATCATCTTTGTTTTCAGCAGTTGCTGTTCCGATGCTTGAAAGTAATTTAGATACGGTTTCGTTTCCTTCACTCTTTGTGTCTGTTGATTTTTCTTCAGATACATTATCTTTTGAAGAAGGAACCACTTTCGGAGCTTGTGCTAAATGCTGATCTGCTAAACTGTATGCAGGGCTTGTTGCCGTTCCGTTTTTAAACGATTCTCCAGAAGATCTTAAAATTGATTTTACTTCATTCAGTGCTAACACAGGGAAAAATCTAGCAAACAATAGGAAGAATACGAAAAACAGTCCAATTGTTCCTAAGAAAACACCTATATCAATATGAGTTGGGTAGAACATACTCCAAGACGATGGCAAGTAATCTCTATGAACCGAAGTCACAATAATTACAAAACGTTCGAACCACATTCCTATGTTTACAACGATCGAAATAATAAATGTAAACAATAAGCTTCTTCTTAATTTTTTGAACCACATCAATTGAGGTGAAACAACATTACAAGTCATCATTGACCAATATGCCCACCAGTAAGGACCAGTTGCGCGGTTAATAAAAGCATAAGCCTCATATTCTACACCAGAGTACCATGAGACAAATAACTCAGTTAAATATGCAACACCAACTATAGAACCCGTAACCATTATTACGATGTTCATATATTCAACGTGTTTGGTGTGAATGTATGCTTCAAGCTTCATTGCTTTACGCATTACAAGCATTAATGTTTGTACCATTGCAAACCCCGAAAATACTGCCCCTGCAACGAAGTAAGGAGGGAATATTGTTGTATGCCATCCTGGGATAACTGATGTAGCAAAGTCAAAAGATACAATCGAGTGAACCGAGAATACAAGTGGAGTTGCAACACCCGCTAGTACAAGCGATACGAGTTCAAATCTGTTCCATTGCTTTGCTTTTCCAGACCATCCGAAAGAAAGCATTGAATACATTCTTTTTGGGATTGGCTTCTTTACTCTATCTCTAATTGTAGCAAAATCTGGAATTAAGCCGATATACCAGAATACTAATGAAACCGATAAATACGTTGAAATTGCAAATACATCCCACAAAAGCGGTGAGTTAAAATTTACCCAAAGTGAACCAAACTGATTTGGTAACGGAAGCACCCAGTAAGCAACCCAAATACGCCCCATGTGTATCAGCGGGAACAATCCAGCCATGAATACAGCAAAAATTGTCATCGCTTCCGCAGAACGGTTAATAGCCATTCTCCATTTTTGACGGAAAAGCAAAAGGACTGCAGAAATTAATGTTCCTGCGTGACCAATACCAACCCACCAAACGAAATTGGTGATATCCCAAGCCCATCCAACGGTCTTGTTTAATCCCCATGTTCCTACTCCAGTGCCAATTAAGTAAAGGATACATCCAATACCATACAAACCAATAATGGCAGCTATGGCAAATAGCACATACCATGTTCGTGGTGCTTTGTCTTCAATAGGTCTACAAACGTCTTCAGTTATTTCATGATACGTTTTGTGTCCTAATATCAGAGGCTCTCTAATTGCTGCTTCTTTATGCATTACAATCTAATTTATACTATTAGTGTTCAGTTTTATTATCGTGTCCGTGATCGTGACCATGGCTATTCTTTATACGTAATGCCTCTTCAGCATCTAATTGTATTTCAGCTAACCTACTATTGTCTTCATTACGAACTTTTACTTTATACCAAATATTTGGTTTAACTCCTATCTCTTCTAATGCTTGATAAGCACGCTTATCTTCTGAAGACTTTCTGATTGCTGACTCAGTGTCATTCCAGTCACCTACTGTGATTGCATTCGCTGGACAAGCATCTGCACAAGCTGTAGTTACATCTCCATCTTGTACTGGTCGTTGTTCTTTCTTCGCATTTAATTTTCCTTCTTGGATTTTTTGAACACAGAACGAACATTTTTCCATTACCCCACGTGTTCTTACGGTCACATCTGGGTTTAATACCATTCTTCCGAGATCATCCTGTGCTGGATTCACTTCGTTGAATTTCTTGTATGACGGGTAATTAAACCAGTTAAATCGACGTACTTTGTAAGGACAGTTATTAGCACAATAACGTGTACCAATACACCTGTTATACGTCATTTGGTTTAATCCTTCATTTGAATGCGTTGTTGCAGCCACTGGACAAACCGTCTCACATGGAGCGTGGTTACAGTGGTGACACATCATTGGTTGGTGAACAACTTTTGGATTCTCAGCAGCGATTTCCGCTTTTGTGAAACTAAAAGTGTCTTTATTCTCACGTTGACCAACCGTTGCTTCTTCATCAGATGCATAATAACGATCCAAACGCAACCAGTGCATTTCACGACCTCTTCTTACTTCATCTTTACCAACAACAGGTACATTGTTTTCAGACTGACAAGCAACTAAACAAGATCCACAACCAAAGCATGAATTCAGGTCGATTGTCATTCCCCAACGGTGACCAATATTTTCAACAGGATGTGCATCCCATAAATCGAACTCTTTTAAATCAGCAGCTACGTGATTACCGTGCTCATCAATTTTTTGAAGCGTCCAATCTGGATTGTAAGCATCCTTTGAATTGTTTTTATAAGTATCTAAAGTTGTTTCTCTCACAATTGAATTACGACCCATCACTGTTTGGTGAATTTGGGTTGTTGCAATTGGATATGTTTCACTTAGCTTTTCAATTTTTGCAGCAGCAGAATATTCCATTGTACCAGAACTAGTTTGTACAAAACGGAATGCGTTTTTTCCAATAGCTACTCTCTTACCATCTGCATCAGTAGCATAACCACCGTATTCCTTTGTTTGGAATGCAGCTCTACCAATCTTTTCACCACCTTCACCTCTACCATACCCTAAAGCAAGACCAACTGTTTCAGCAGCTTGGCCAGGAGAAGGAAATACAGGCAATTCGTAAGTTACGTCACCAACAGTAATTTTCGCTAGCGTTGCACCATGTTCTTGGTCAATTTCAGTATTGTAACCTTCAGACTTCATCGTCTTAGGGTTCATAGTAATATAATTATCCCAAGTTACTTTCGTAATTGGATCAGGCATTTCTTGTAACCATGGGTTGTTAGCCTGTGTACCGATTCCAATAGCCGCTTTTTGATAAAGAGCAACCTCAAGTTCACCAGCTTTTGGTAAGCTTTTAGCGGCAGCACTTATTACATTGTCTTTAAAATCAGGAGAAGACATAGATTTTGCCTTCATTGAGAGCGAACTATTATGAACTACATTATTCCAATAATCTTCAAAGCTATTGTAAGCACTTTCATCAAATCCATTTTCAGACCAAGTTTCTTTCATGAAGTTCAAGAAAACTTTACTGTCTTTTCCTTCTCTACTTGCTTCACCTGCCCAAACCAGTAATGACTCTTGAGCAGCAACAGTATCGTGTAATGGACGAATAGTTGGTTGTGCGATTGCATATTCATTTGCCTTAGGAGCAAAATCATTCCAAGCTTCTAAAGCGTGGTGATCTGGCACAACATAATGACATCTAGATGCCGTTTCATCAGCGTATTGAGCGGTAGAAACCGTAAGGCTCACTTTACTCAACGCTTCTGCAAATTCTTTTCCTTTTGGAGCAGAATATACAGGATTAACACCGTAGAATATTACAGCATCAGGACCCTTTCCAGCAACAACATCCTTAACCAATTTCATCATCTTATCATCTTCAGATTTGAATAACTCAATTGGATTGTTTATGTTAATTGTGCTACTGTAAGCACCGATAGTATGATTTAATTTATTTACTAAAACTTGTACGCCAGCATTGTTTGAACTAGAAACTACTAATCCATTACCTGCTTTTAAGTCTTTGGCAATTTGTTTAATGTTTTTTTCTGAAATCGTTTCAGGAAGTGAAGTCTTCACGCCACCCACATTTCCTCCACAAGCTTTAATTAACGATGCAATCACTGCTGCTTCTTCAGAAGGCTTAATCATAAAGCGCTCATCAGCATTAGACCCAGTAATTGACATATTTGACTCTACTTGGTAGTGTTTAGACATCCATTCACCATCAGGATTACGACGAGAGCCGTATTGTGTAGCAAATTGAGTTGGCAACAACCAAGAATTTAAGAAATCAGCACCAAAACTTACTATAGTTTTAGCGTTGGAAAAATCATAATCTGGGATAATTGCTTTTCCAAAAGATAATTTATTTGCTTTACGAATACCCGCATATGAAACTGCGTCATACTGAACATGCTCAAAAGTAGCACCTGATGAAGCCATCGCTTCAACGTCACCTTCTGCAACGTCCTCAATCAAGTCAGTTGCTTTGTCAACAACTGTACCTGAAACATACTTAGCAAATTTATCTATAACTCTAGAAGTTGAAGGAGAAGCAATAGTATTAGATACAAGAACAACTTTTCCTTTTTTATCTATAATCTTATCAAGAGTAGCCTTTATTTCACCATCTGCTGTAGCAGTTTGAATTACCTCTCCATTTTTAGTTGCTTTTGTTAAACGCTCACTATCATATAGAGAAAGAACGGAACCAATAATTTGTGGATTAACTGTTCCTGAAGTGAAACCAAAATCTTTATTTCCTTTAATAAAGATTGGGCGACCTTCCCTTGTTTTTACAAGAATGTTCGCATAAGAATTTCCATCGTAATACGTAGAAGCATACCAAGTAGCAACCCCTGGTGTTACATCTTCTGGTTTATTAACATAAGGAACGGCTTTAGTTACTGGAGCTTCACAAGCTGCAATAGTTGCTGCTGCAACACTAAATCCTAAAAATTTTAAAAAATCTCTTCGCGGAGTAGAAGACTCACTAAGGTTTTCATCACCTAAGAATTCATCTACAGTTAGATCTTTAGTGAACTCTTTATCTCTTTGCTCTACGAAAGCAGGAGTTTCGTTTAGTTCTTCTAGACCTTTCCAATATTTTCTGTTCATTGCCATACTTATTTAGCTATCAACTCTCTATTATTAATAATGACACTTAGCACATTCCCATCCGCCAAGTTCTTTAACCGTAACTTTACCATCTTCTAGATAATCTTCGTAAAGCGACTCATCGTTTTCTAGCAAACGTTTGTGAATTTCGTCATAATACCCACCTTTTCCTTCAACAGGACCGTTTGCGATTTCTTTTTCACTATGACATTCGATACACCAACCCATAGTTAACGTTTCACTTGTCAATTGTATGTTTCCGTCAACTTCATTTAATTCTTCAATTGGAACCACTCTTGGCAGTTCATTTTGTTTGGTCATATCACCATGACATTGCTTACAATCAATTCCACCAACTTCAACGTGTTGAGAATGGTTGAAATATACATGATCTGGAAGTACGTGTACTTTGTTCCAAACTAAGTTTTCAGTCTCACCACTATATTGACCACCTCCATCAGGGCTAAAACCAGCTGCTTGATAAATTTTTTGAATTTGTTCAGTTTGGCTTTCATCAGTACCTTGAACTTGTTTGTGACAATTCATACAAACATTTACAGTTGGAATACCAGCCGTTCTTGATTTGTCGGCTGAATTATGGCAATACTTACAATCTATATCATTTTGCCCTGCATGAACATCATGAGGGAAAGCAATTGGTTGAGAAGGCTGATATGCTGAAATTACACCAATTTGATATAATTGAAGTAAAATTGAAACAATTACTGCTAATACAATTACTAAAACACCAACACCAACAGACTTTCTGTTGCGGAACATCCACGACTTAATTTCATCAGCATAGGTCATTGTATTTTCATCCTCCTCATCAATGTTATTCAACTGTCTTCTCACACCACCTACAGATAATATGATTACAACAAAAACACCAGCAAGAACGTACCAAATCCAACCTAAAGAAGTTTCTTTCTTTTCACCACCAGACGATGCAACATCATCACTATCGCCTCCACCTTCAGAAGGTAATGGTTGCGAATCAACATAATCAAATACCGCATCTATTTGTTCAGTACTTAAATCTGCAAAAATCGTCATCGATGTTTGAGACCATTGAGATCTTTCCTTTGCATATGGATCATTTGCAGCGGCAACTTGCCAGTTCTTTACCCATTGGTAAATAGAACCTTCTTTTGCACCACCCTCTTCCCATTTCTCTCGAACTTCGTAAAGCTTGGGACCAGTCATGTCCTTATGAGGCTGGTGACAAGTAGCGCATTTAGCGTTAAATATCGCCTCTCCTTCTTGTGCTGAAGATGGATTTGCACTAATCAAGAAAAGTGCAGACATCAACGCGAACAACCAATTATTTCCTTTATTAAACATCTGATTCTTAGATATTTTTATTTACAATTTCTTAAAAACTTACGCAAACGCGCAATATTTCTCGGAAGCAAATTTAGCAGATTAACCCTATCCCGTGACAGTTTTATGACAATTTTCATCGTTTTGAAATTAATTTAAAATGATTCTAAATAACTTTTAAGACTCATTCGATTAAAAGACAATGTTTTTAGTGGAACAAGTGATAATCCTATTCCACTCATTTCTATTTAACTAAAATTGTGAATCAGGTTAAAATAAAATAACAAATCAATAAATTAACTCGTTAAGACAGCCCTCAACAACAATTTTAATCAAACTTATAAATCCAATTTTTTTGATCAAATTTCAATTGTTATTATTTAATGAAGTAACTATAAAGAGAACACCCTTAACCAAACAAAAAGAGAGATCAACAATCCTAGAATAAAGACAAAGTATATTTTGTTTTGTAAAAAGTGCTTATTACGTACATTTTTAATTCGTTATTTGTTGCTTTTGGAAACTTGAGAAGTGTTTTTCCTTTTCGACGAGTTTGATTTTTTGAGTTTTTAGAGCGCCGAGCATTCTTTAAATAATCATTTTACTTGATTCTTCTAGCCACATCAGCAATATGTCCAGCTCCAAAACCCATTTTATAAATGTAAGAATACAAAATTTACAGATATTTCTGGATTTTTTGAAAACACCCCTTACTTTGGGTCATAAAATTATAATATTAACCCTTACTTTAGGTTGTTTGAATTAAAAATTAACCCTTACTTTAAAATAAAGTGTTATATTTGTGGTAAAAGAAGAAAATGTTTTATCGTAAAATGATAGAAGAACTTGAAGCATGGCGGACATCTAGTTTGCGCAAACCTCTTGTTATTAGAGGCGCTCGTCAGGTGGGTAAAACAACGTTGATTCATGAATTTGGAAAACAATTTAAACAATATATTTACATCAACTTAGAGCGTTCAAAAGATGCAGAGTTATTCGAACAATTTGATGACATTCAAGAACTAACAACACGTATATTTCTTGAAAAAGAGATGAAAAAAGAAGCAATTAAAGACACACTGCTTTTTATTGATGAAATTCAAGAGTCTCCAAAAGTAGCTAACCTATTGCGCTATTTTAAAGAAGACATCCATGAATTGGCCGTAATAGCAGCGGGAAGTATGCTAGAAACCTTACTTGGGAAAAACATTACTTTTCCAGTGGGTCGAGTAGAATATAAAGTGTTAAGACCAGTTTCCTTTGAAGAATTTTTAAAAGCAACAGAGAAAGAACAACTGCTCGAAGAATATTTAAAAACACCACTAGAAAAATATGCAGAAAAAGCATTATTACGTGCCTTTCATACGTATGCGTTTTTGGGTGGAATGCCTGAAATCATTCAACATTACAGTAAACATCGAGATGTTACAGCGCTCAGCCCTATTTATGATGCATTAATTAGTTCATACTTGCAAGATGCAGAGAAATATGCGAAAAGTGAACAACAATTACAGTTGATTAGATTTTCAATTCATCAGGCGATGTTAAAAGCAGGGAAGCGCACTACATTTCAACGATTTGGAAACTCAAACTATCCCTCAAAACAAATTGGTGAGGTTTTGCGTGCACTTGAAAAAACACACTTGTTGCATATTTTATATCCAATAACAGGAACAACATTGCCTTTGGAACCCGATTATAAAAAAACGCCAAGAATTCAATTTTTGGATAGCGGAATGATTAACTTTTTTGTTGGATTACAAAAAGAAATAATTGCCACTGATGATTTGGACACCGTTTATAAAGGAACGTTGATTGAACATTTGGTAGGACAAGAATTGCTTTCTTTTCAATCATTAACCTTGCAAAAACTGCATTTTTGGGTACGACAAAAAAAGCAATCAGACGCAGAAATTGATTTCTTGTATCCATTTGATGGGAAAATCATTCCAATTGAAGTAAAATCAGGAGCAACTGGAACATTGAAATCCTTGCAAGTATTTATGGATCGATCACCAATGCATTTTGCAATTCGGTTTTACGCAGGAGAACGAAGGCTTGATGAAATAAAAACAACGTCAGGAAAATGGTTTCATCTATTGAGTTTGCCCTATTTCTTGGCAGCGCGTATTGAATCGTATCTCGAATGGCTTTTTGATCGATTGGGAGATGTTCCAATTCAAAACAACATGGTCAAAGAAGATTCTAGTTTATATAAGGCAAGTCCAAAGAAAACAAAAACTTTGAGCTTGGAAGAATTAACAGAAAAACACTTTGACTTGCTTTCATTTTGCGCTTCATCTCCTCAAAAAGGGAAAACAATGCTCGAAGAAGGTTTGGGCTTAAGTTATCAATCCCGAAACAAGCGCGTTTATATAAAACCATTAATGGATCTAGGATTGTTAGAATTTACAATTCCGGAGTTTGAGAAAAGTAAAGAACAAAAGTATCGATTGACGGAGAAAGGGAGAAAAGTGATTTCAAGTGAAAGAAAATAAAAGCATCAAAACGGTTTTAGAAACGCATTTAAAATCTAAATCTCGGAAAGAGCGCATTTTGTCACGATTTTTGAAGCAAAAAGTCGCGCCAAAATAACATATTCCTTATTCTATTGACATTTTGACTTTTACCCTAAAAAGCGGGACAGGCAATAACGAAAACCTATGAATAATACAGGTTAAATTCAAATGTGTTTGCCCTGATCCAAAATTCATTGATTAGGCTTTATAGCAAAACTATCACTTGACCCTTGAATAAATCTGATTAACCTGCATTATTCATGAATTTCCTATTCCAAAGCCAAACTGCTCCGCCAAAG
>JBBEBO010000096.1:0-25673 GCA_040882265.1 Brumimicrobium sp.
ACAATACTATCACACCCATTGGCTGCAGTTAATGTTTCAGTTCCAGTCGGAGTTGCTTCATCGTAAGTATTACCGTTTACGTCAACAGTGTACCCATCGCCTTGACAACCAGAATACGTTTCCGCTCCAGTTGAGTTTGGTTTGTAAGTCAAGTCAATTACAACTGTACTGTCAGAGCCATCAGCCGCTCCACCAGTAATAATTTCAGTCCCAGTAGGAGTTGCTTCATCGTAAGTTGTACCGTTTACATCAACAGAATAGCCATCACCTTCACATCCGTCATAGGTTTCGCTACCATTTTGAGCAATAGAAAATATGCTCAAAAACAATAAATTAATTAATAGTAAACTTTTTTTCATAATTTAATTTTTTAAATTTTTTTAAAACTTTTTTATCTTGAAATCACATTGGATGACAGGTGGTTGTGCAACTTTTTTGAAAATTTAGACAATTTAGAAAGGCACAAAACATTTGACATTAAAAGTGATTCTTTATTAATTCGGCACAAATATAGTGTTTTCAATTTGAATCTCACAAAATTAACTTCAATCAATACATACCAGCAAAGTCTTTTTTATCTCTGGCGCGACTTTTTGCACCAAAAATCATGACATTCCAATACAGTGAATAAATCGGGTTAAGTATTCTACTTAGTTTAGGACGCTAAAACTGAATTATCTATTTTTACGGAAAATTTTTTAGTCAGTATGTTTGAGTTGTTTTTAAAAATAAACTGCTTTTGTATAGGACAGAGTGAAATAAATTATAGTTAATATAGAATTTTGATAGATGAAAAACAGAACATTACTTCAATCAGTTGGAATAACATTAAGGGGGATGGCTATGGGAGCAGCAGATGTAATCCCTGGTGTTTCAGGAGGAACAATTGCTTTTATTACGGGGATTTATGAAGAATTGATTGATAGTCTTAGTAATATTAACTTGAAGGCTCTAAAAAAGTTAAAGTCTGAAGGAGTGAAAAGTTTTTGGAACCATATAAACGGAAACTTCTTTTTGGCTTTGTTTTTAGGGATCTTAATTAGCGTTTTTTCTTTAGCTAAATTGGTGACTTATTTATTGGAGACAAGTCCCGTTTTAATTTGGTCATTCTTTTTTGGTTTGGTACTAGCCAGTGCTTTGCTCATAATGAAAACAATCAGAAAATGGAGTATAGTAACTGTATTTGCTTTGATTTTAGGGACTATAATTGCTGGTTTTATTTCTTCAATAGAAGTTACAGCTAGTGGTGGTGATTCTTGGTATATCATGTTGAGTGGGGCTATTGCAATTTGTGCAATGATACTACCAGGCATTAGTGGCGCATTTATTCTAGTTCTTTTAGGCGCTTACGATATTGTAATAACTGGAATAAAAGATTTTGACTTTAAGGTGATTACTTTATTTGGAATTGGCTGTATCATTGGTTTGTTGTCTTTTAGTAAACTGTTGAAGTATTTGTTTAATCATTTTAAAAACTTTGTGCTAGCACTCCTTTCAGGTTTTTTATTTGGCTCTTTGTTGAAGATTTGGCCATGGAAAAATAAAACAGGGGAAGAGCCTATTGTTGTTCACTCTGACGGTAAAGAAGATTGGATGATGACAAATGTATTGCCAGAAAGCTATGTTGGAGACAGTCAGCTTATTGGAGCAATTCTATTGGCAATCGTTGGATTAGCTGTAGTTTTGGTTTTAGGACTTGTTGGACCCAAGGAATTAAAAAATGATTACAATGAAAAATGATGCAACACATTATGGTTTGATCGGTAAATCTTTGCAACATTCATTTTCAAAAAAATTCTTTGATGAAAAATTTAAAAATGAATGTATTGCCGCTATATATCATAATTTTGAGTTGTCCTCTCTCAAAGAATTTCCAGGTTTTTTAAAAAAACACCCTGAAATTAAAGGTTTAAATGTGACGATACCTTACAAGACTGAAATTATTCCATATTTAGATGGTCTTAGCGAAACAGCTAAAGAAATAGGAGCAGTAAATGTGATTGAATTCTCTAACAATAAATTAATTGGACACAATACAGATGCTTTTGGTTTTCAGCAAGCGATTAAACCTTTTTTGAGAAATATACACGAACGTGCATTGATTTTAGGTACTGGAGGAGCTTCTAAGGCAGTTGCTTATGTTTTAAATAATTTAGGGATAGATGTTGCTTACCTCTCTAGAGATCCTCAAGGGGGAAATGCATTTTCGTATGACGAGGCAAATGAATATATGGTGAAAGCGTTTAAATTAGTGATTAATTGCACACCGCTCGGAACTTTTCCTAATGTTGATGAACTACCGAACTACCCTGTTGAACTTGTTGGTGAAGATCATTTTGTGATCGATTTAATTTATAACCCTAACCAAACTCTTCTATTAAAACTAGCTGCTGACAAAAAAGCGGACACTATGAATGGTTTGTCTATGTTGAAACATCAAGCAATAAAAGCTTGGGAAATATGGAATTCATAAGCTATTTTTGTCAAAATATCTGAATTGTGGACATCCTAAAATCATACATTAATGAAGGGGAGCATCAGACACAGGACTTCAAATTCCGAGTTGATGATGCCCAAAAAATAGCTCGTACACTTGCTGCATTTGCAAATACAAGTGGTGGGAGATTACTGATTGGTGTAAAAGATAATGGGAAAGTTGTGGGTGTAAATCCAGAAGAGGAATTTCATGTAATTCAAGGAGCTGCAAGTGTGTTTTGTAAACCTGAAGTTGATATTTTAACAAAAATCCACCAACATGATCATAAATTAGTATTAGAGGTTAATGTGCTTGAAAGCGAAAAAAAACCTGTAAGAGCAAAAGACGATGAAGGGAATTGGAAAACTTATGTTAGACGTGAGGATCATACTTTACTTGCCAATAAAATTCTAATTGGTGTTTGGAAATTACAAAAAAAAGAAACCTCCAGACCTCAAAAATTTGATGAAGACGAACAGCTTTTACTCAATACAATTAAAAATGCAGAAAAAATAACGCTCAGTAAACTCTATAGATACACAAAACTCAAAAAGTCATTAGTTGATAGGCTGTTAATTCTTTTTATTACTTGGGACCTGATTACAATGACCATTTCAGAAGAAGGGACGTTTTATAGTTTAAAAGTAAAAGATTAAAAACTACCCTAAAATCAATTCCAACAAGCGATTAATCTCAGTTTTTGTATTGTGGGCATGAAGTGAGATCCTCAATCTTTCATTCCCTTTTGGAACGGTGGGTGAATATATTGCTTTTACTCCAAATTTTTCCTTGTGCAATTTACTTTCAATTTCTTTTAAATGCGAAGGAGATGAAAATTGAATCGTTTTAATTGGACTGGTTTGATCTGCACTTATGTTTAAAGCATTGAAAGTTACGTTGAAATATTTTACGATATCTTGTAATTGTTCTTGCTTAGATTGAAAATCCTTTCTTTCTAATTGATTGGAAATGTGTTTAACAATTACTTTTGGAAGAGCAGTTGTATATATAAATGACCGCGCAAAATTTATTAAATAATCAATAACAATTTTGTCTGCAACCACACAAGCACCATGTGCGCCAAACGCTTTACCAAAAGTGAAAATTCGTAGAAAAACATTGTCGAGATTGTAAGTAGAACAAAGTCCTGAGCCATTTTGACCATATACACCTCCACTATGTGCTTCATCAATGATCAAGTTGGCATTAAAACCTTTACAGCATTTTGAAATTTCTTCTATTGGAGCTAGATCTCCTTCCATAGAGTACAACCCTTCAATCACTACAAAAACATTAGCGTATTTATTGTTTTCCAATTTTTTTGTTAAATCAGAAACGTCATTGTGTTTAAATTTAAAAGCTTTAGCCAAAGATAATCGTATACCATCTTTGATACTTGCGTGTGAAAATTCATCGTATAATATTAGGTCATCTTTTTGAGGGATTGAAGAAAGTACTCCTAGATTTGCTGAATATCCAGTGTTGAAAAGGAGTGATGAGGCTGAATTAAAAAGAGTGGCGCATTTCTCTTCAAGTGCAGTGTGAAATGGAGTATTGCCAGCAATTAAGCGAGCGCTTCCAATATAATCATACGAAGTCTCAAGTTTTTTTGAACCTCTACCTAAACCTAAATAATCGTTGCTAAAAAAATCTGTAAATCCTTCGTAGTTATTTAATTTACGAAGATTTCCATTAGATTTTCGCTGCTCTAACTTTGAAGCTAACTGTTGATGTAATTCTTTTGTCATTAATGAATTACTTATTTAGTATTTAAACACTTTAAACTTGAAAGCGAAACAATAAAGTATGATTAAATAATTCTCAGGAATTTCTAATTACTTAGCAGAAACTACTTTTCTCGGTGTGAATCCTTCTTTTCTCGCTTCAGCCAATTCTTTTTCACGCGCTTCCGCTTTTTTCTTTTTTTCCTCGATTATTTCATCTGCTTTACTTTCTGGTCTTTTGCCGTCTTGGAAAGGAGCCTTTGGTTTTAAACCTAAAATTTCGAATAACTCTTTGTCCTCATTAAATTCAGGATTTGGGGTAGTTAATAACATATCCCCAGCAAATATAGAACTAGCACCAGCCATAAAACAAAGCGCTTGTCCTTCTTTAGACATTGAAGTTCTACCCGCAGACAAACGTACAATTGATTCAGGAAATACTATTCGAGTTGTTGCTACCATGCGAATCATTTCCCAAATTTCTACAGGTTTTTGTTCTGCCATTGGAGTTCCTTCTACAGGAACTAAAGCGTTAATTGGAATAGATTCAGGAGGCGTGTCCATTTTAATATAAGACATCAATAATCCCATTCTGTCTTCGACTGTTTCGCCCATTCCGATAATTCCACCAGAACAAACTGAAATACCAGCATTCTTAGCATTGTCGATTGTTGAGAGGCGATCTTGATATTCGCGTGTTGAAATTATATCATCGTAGTAATCTTCACTTGTATCTAAGTTGTGATTGTAAGCATAAAGTCCAGCATTTTTAAGTCTTTTAGCTTGTTCGTCAGACATCATTCCTAGTGTACAACACACCTCCATGTCTAGACCGTTTACAGCTTGAACCATTTGAATTACATTGTCAAAATCACGATTATCCCGTATATTTCTCCAAGCAGCTCCCATGCAAAGTCGTGAAGAACCATTTGCTTTGGCGTTTTTAGCCTGTTCGATTACTGACTCAACAGACATCAACTTTTGTGCATTTACATCTGTATGGTATCGAGCAGCTTGTGGACAATACCCACAATCTTCAGGACAACCTCCAGTTTTGATACTCAGAAGTGATGACATTTGTACTTCTAGCGGGTTATGATGCTCTCTATGTACCGTAGCAGCTTTGTAAACAAGCTCCATTAAAGGAGTATTGTAGAGTTCAACTAAGTCTTCTTTGGTTTTATATACTGGATTTACTTTCATCGAAATAATTTTATAAGACAAATATAATTAGCTGAGTGAAACATCTGAGAGAATTTCCTGAAAAGTTATTAAAAAAGGTTTTTTAGTGACATCATCTATCCGCACTTTGACTTGTGAAGTAAAACTTATGTGGTTTTTAATATTGAACGAATAGTTTGTGATGAATAATACGGGTTAAACACTTAATAAGCCTCGAATAACTCCTTCACTTTATTCAAATCAGTCAAATTATTGATTTTATAAAAGTAATTCAGTTGCCACTTTTGAGTTCGCACAGCTTGTTTACTTTTTACTTCATCCCAACACGGATAAACACGAAATGCTCTTTTTCCTTCTTTCTTGTGAGTTGAGATGACTCCTTTTTTAATCAGTACAGATTTTGGAAAAACAAATTGTCCAAATTCGTTTTTATTTCGCACGTTTACCACATAAAAATCTATTCGATCAGATTCGTTAAAAGGTTCAATTATTCCGTCTTTATTTCGCTTCCAAAATGTTACAAATTGACCGTCTTTTTTTGGTGTGATTTTCGCATTTCTACTTAAAGTATTTCTTCCGTTTAATTTGAACTTGCAAGCATAATATTCTTTGCTTTCTCGTTCTATCTCAAAATCTGAAATGTCAATTTTTATATTATCGTATATGTTGGTCTTGACTTGGTTTAAATTCTTGTCCATCTATTTTTATCTAAAAAGTAACTTTTTATTTTGAATGATTAATTTGCATTAATCAAAATGAGTCTCATCAATCATTTATAACCAACCAGGAATCTAAAGGTAAACTTGGAATCCAAAATGAAAGCCGAGAGCATATGGCTTACGAACATAAGCGCCTTGATCATCATAGTTATTGGTGAGTTGTTTTCTTCCTTCGAGCATTGCGAAAACTCCGTAGTTAGGGTTAAATTTAATTCTGGTGCCAACAGTTGCCATAGCGTCAATGACAAAAAAATTAAAACCATCTTTTTCAATGATTTTCTCTTCTTTTTCCTGACCGTTAACATCTAAAGTTGTGACGTCTCTTCTTAATGAGATAAATGCTTTTGGCATAACACCAATTCCACCGTAAAATGATACGTCTTTGCCAAATGTATACGCTAGTCTTATTGGAAATGAAATGTGTTGATAGGTGTTTTCGTAATTATGTAATGTATCCGTGTCACTAAATGAATAAACTTCTTTATTTCTAGAGAATCCAACACCAAGTTCCATGAGAAAATTTTCATTGAGTTGATTTCTAATACCAGCAGCAAAAGAGGTGACCCAGTCGCCTTCTTCTTTTTCTCTTTCACCTAATTCTTTGCCAAATAATGTTTCGCTTTTTGTAAGTGTGCGATCAGTATACGCTGGTGAAACCCCAAAGTAGATTTCTAATCCAGTTTTAGGCTTGATTTCTTTTTTCTCTTCGTTTTTAGTTTCTTTTTTATCAGGCTCATTCGTGAGTACTTGTCCAATAACATTGCTCATAGAAGAAAGCAAAATGATAACGTATAAAAATCTCATCTTTTTTGTGTTAAATTCAAACTGAATTCAAAAATATAAACTATATTTAGCTATATTAAGGAAAATGTAAACATTAATCATACAAATTTAAATATATGTCAGCTAGAAAGACTAAAAAAAAGAAATCTTTATTTAGAAGAATACTAAAATGGACAGGTATAACCTTTGTTATCCTACTTATTGCTCTTATCGTATTGCCATTTTTGTTTAAAGATCAAATTAAGGATTACGCACTTCAAGAAGCGAATAAATTTTTAAAAGCAGATGTTGCTTTGGGAGATTTTGATTTGACATTTATTTCTACTTTTCCAAGGATGACTCTTCGATTTGATGAGGTTTCTATTACTGGTAGAGAAGAATTTGAAGGGGTGAAATTAATGGATGTAAAATCACTTGAAGCAGAACTGGGATTTTGGAGTGTTATCGGAATGGAGAACATCGAGATTTACGGTGTCTCGTTGATAGAACCAAATATCGATGTACGCATTCTAGAAAATGGAATAGCAAATTATGATATTGTAAAATCAGAAGAAGAAATTGAAGAGGAGGTTGAAGAAGAGGATGTTGAGGAGTCTCATTTTAAACTTTCATTGGATCATTACGAAATTGTAGATGGTAATATTAGTTACCGCGACGAACTTTCACCGATGTATGCAAATATTGTAAAGTTGAATCATTCAGGGAATGGAGACTTAACTGCAGATATTATAGACTTCGAAACGAAAACATCAATGGATGAGTTAACTTATGAAATGGATGGAATTTCTTATCTCTCTAAAGTTAATACGGAGCTAATTATGAATCTACTCATGGAATTTAAAGATGAAAGTAGCAAATTCACTTTAAAAGAAAATGAATTGACTTTGAACGCATTAAAACTTTCATTTGATGGCTACTATGAAATGTTAGGGGGTTATGACGACATGGATATTACTCTAAAAGCAGATCAAACAAGCTTTAAGGATTTATTATCTTTAATTCCAGTATTTTATCATACAGGTTACGAAAGTATGGTTGCTAAAGGTAATATGAGCCTAAATGGATTTGTTAAAGGGAGATTGGATGCTACAAACTTACCCGCTTGGGATTTTGGAACTTCAATCAAAGGTGCTTCTATTAATTATCCAGATATGCCTTCTTCAATTGATAATATTGCAGTTGAGGCTAAATCTGCATATCCTGGAGGAGACAACCTAGATAAGATGACAATTGATGTCAATAAATTTCACGCTAATTTTGTTGGAAATTTAATAGATGCTGATTTGCATATGCGTAACCCAATGACAGATCCCTATTTGAAATCTCACCTGGAAGCTAATATAGACTTATCTACACTAGATAAAGTTATTCCACTTGCTGAAGGAGAAGCGTATAACGGTAAGTTGGAATCAAATATAAAGATGGAAGGACGTATGTCTACTTTAGAAAAAGAAGAATATGAAAAATTTGATGCATCAGGATCATTGTTGTTATCAGATTTCCACTACGAAACCGCTGACTTACCAGATCCAGTAGATGTTAAAGAAATGCTTTTCGAGTTTTCTCCACAGAAATTGAATTTAGCAAAATTAGAAGGCACGATGGGTAAAAGTGACTTTAGAATGAATGGAGATGTTCAAGATTATATGGGGTATATGTTTAGAGATGAACCATTAAAAGGAACATTTGATTTTAAATCAAAAGTACTTGATTTAGATGCTTTAATGCCTGCTTCAGAAACTGCTGATGAGAGTTCAGAAACTTCATCAGAAGAAACAACTAGTGATGAAACAGTAGTTGCTGAAGATCCGGTTTTAGTTCCAGCCAATATTGATTTTGTATTGAATTCAACAATCGACAAGTTGATTTACGATGGGATGGATATTCAAAATGTTAAAGGAAAGATTATCGTTCGAAATGAAGAAGTGATTCTAGATAATCTATTTATGAATACGATGGATGGTTCAGTGAAACTTGCAGGAGTTTATAATACTCAAAATCACAAGCAAGCTAAAATGGATTTCAGTTATAGCTTAAAAGATATTGATATAAATAAATTGTCAAACAATTTCCTTACTATTGAGAAATTGGCACCAATCTCTAAATATGCTCAAGGTAAAATATCTTCAGACTTCAAGATGACAAGTGATTTAACTCCTTCGTTTGAACCAGTATATAATTCACTTACTGGTGACGGAAATCTATTTACAAAAACAGTGAAAATTGAAGGCTTTGAACCAATGGATAAATTGGCAAATACTTTAGATATAAAAGAGATAAAAAACCAAACATTAGACAATGTAAGAGCATCATTTAGTTTTGAAGATGGTCTGGTTAGGGTAAAACCGTTTAAGATTAAAATGGGTAACATTAGTACAGAAGTATCTGGTACAACATCTTTTGAACAAGAAATAGATTATGCCCTGAAAATGAATATTCCGAAAGAAGAAATCCCTGGAGAAGTATTAAAGCTTGCTGAAAAAGCGATTGCTCAAGCGAAGAAGATACCAGGATTTGAAATGAGAGAGCTTCCCGCAATGATTCCTATTACAGCCTTAGTTACTAACACAGTCACTGACCCAAAAATTAAAACAAACATGAAAGAAAAAATCATGGAACTTGGAGGTGATGTTAAAGGTGGAGTAGAGGATATGATTGATGACGCTGTACAAGATGTTAAAGACACAGCAAATGCAGTTATTGATAAATCAAAAGAAGAAGCTAAAGCTGAATTAGAAAAGCGTAAACAAAAAATTCTAGCTGATGCACAAAAAGAGGCTGATAAAGTAAAAGCTGAAGGTAAAAAACTAGCAAATCAAACAAGAAAAGAAGGTGACAAAAATGCTCAAAAACTTATCGATGAAGCTGGAAGTAATCCACTAAAGAAAAAAGCAGCTGAGGTTTCTGCTAAAAAGGTTCGAGATGAAGCAGAAAAACAAGCAGTAAGCATTGAGAAAGAATCTGATCAACAAGCCGATAAAATAATGAAAGAAGCAAGAGATAGAGCGAATGCACTAGAGGAGTAATCAACTCTATTTATCTTTTTTTAACCCCCATAAGTAGTGACAAAAGTCTTTACTTATGGGGATTTCTATTATTATTAATCAAATAAGAGATTGACTCCCAAAAAAAAATACACTCTGATTTAGAAAAGCCTTGTAAAGGCGTCATATTCTTAACCGTGGACTTCATCCCGCCACGATTAGAAATGATAACCAACCCTTCTTTTTGGCGTGATTTTTTCGGTTCCTGAGCTTTTAAATTTAAGTATTTAAAAATGTCGAAGGAAAAAATCATGACAAAAAGTATTCTTTACGGTATTCTGTTTTATGTGTTTTAGGATTCGCTTACTAGATAAAATAGTAATCACATTACGCTGTAAAATGTACGCTCGCTATGTTTTGAGACTGATCCTGCGTTTTGCCTTGATTGTGATATGATGTGTGAGTTAGAATTTAAATGTCCTTAAAAACATAAGAGGGAAAGGACAGGCGTCCATTTCCCTCTTACTAATCAACCTAACCTAACCACCTAAATCGATACAAATATATAGCAGCATTTTTGATTCTCCAAATTTCCAGCCTAAAATTTAACATTTTTTGTACGAAATATGTTAAATTTTAGGGCTAAATCAAGCTTTTTTTGGTTAAATAACTGTTTGTTAGTTAATTGTGTTTTTATAAAAAAACGAATAATTTTTACCGTTAAAAAGAGTGTTAAAATGCCTTAGAATTAAGTTTATAAAACTAACAAAATCACATTTGCTTACGTATTTATATCTTTGATTATAAGTGTTTAATACTGGTGAATTGAAAGTAAGTTTAATAAGAGTAAGAAATAGAAAAGTGGTAAATTACAGAAGCGATGAGTAATTTATAAAGAAGTGTTAGTTACTTTTTGTAAATAAATTTCTATCCTTTGGAACAATAAAGTTTCTAGTAAGAGGTCCTTCATTAAATAATAAGTCAATAATAGAAAGGTTTGGAGAAAATGGTAATTTATCAGAAAATACTTGAATGTATTTTCTTTGTTTTGTAGTGTAAGTTTTCTGGTCTAATGCTACTCTGTAATCTTTTGTGGATAAAGGTGGAATGTATTCTTTTGAAAAGTTGATTTCTACTTTTAAATCTAGCCAATTTAATATTGTTCTCAATATTGAATCATTAAACTTGACTAGGTTTTCGATATCTTGATAGATTAAGTTTTTAATTAAAGGTCCATAATAGAAATAATATGGAGCATGTTTGTAGCTACTTTCTATTGCTTTCCAATGATCTTTTCTCCAATTTGTTTCGTTGGCTATTTTAATATCGCGTACAGTAGATTTACTACCTTCTGGTCTGAGAACAGGGACGCTTAAATACATGGGGCCATTACTCCCTAGAATTTGGGTTCTATTGCGCCACGTTTGTTTTTTATAAAACTCATGCATATCAATCGTTACCTCTTCAAATTGAGCTAAAGCTTGAAAGTAGGGGATAGTACCAAAATAATTAGTTGAAAAAATCATTATTCAATCCAAGTAAATAATCGATCCCATCGAACTCCGCCATTAGGGTTTTTGGAGAACCAAACAAGAGATGCTTTCCCAACGATATGATCCTCTGGAACAAATCCCCAAACACGGGAGTCAGCAGAGTTGTAACGATTGTCACCCATCATCCAGTAATAATCCATTTCGAAAGTGTATGTTGTTGCTTCTTCTCCGTCAATAAAATATTTCCCATCTTTTTCAACAAAATCATGTAATTCGTATGCTGTGATTACACGTTCATACCACATCACATTGTGAGGATTTAGTTCAATTGTTTTCCCTTTTTTAGGAATCCAGAATTTTTCAAAGTTTGAAACTGTATTATGAGTTTCAAAAGATTTTGGATAGTAATTTAAATTGTTAACTTTTTCAGAGGCATCCATTTCTGAAGCGTTTTTGCGTTTCGGATTATTTAATTGGAATGTTGCATCTGGATAATTTTCCTTCAACATTTGCTTCTCAGTTTGAGTAAGATTCATAATGTTCCCATTATAATCTCTTCTTTTTTCTAAACCATATTTTGATTTCATAACATGTTCAGAAGGTATACTAACGTTTGAAACTTGATATTGTAAATTCTGATATTTAAAAATAGGTGCTTCACCTCCATTAACATAAACCTGTCCATCTACAATTTCAATGGAATCACCTGCGATACCAATACAGCGCTTTATATAATTTTCTCGTTTATCAACAGGTCTGTAAATGACACCATAATGCTTTATCATTTGACCTTCTTGCGAGGAATATGTTCTTTTGTTTTCAGTAATTTCATGTCTCGCTTTGTCTTTCCAATAATCGATGTTATTGATAAAGTCTTGGTATACTTCATTTACTTTATCATTAATTTTTTCATCCAAGACCCTAACCTTAATATTGTATATGCTATCTAACTCTTTTCCAGAATATTTTTCTTTAAGTTGATTTTGGAGTTTCCTATAAGCACTATTTTTATTTGGAAAATCAGCTTGGTCTTCAAATAATCTTCGCGCTTCATTGTTAACGATACCATGATAATCATGTCCCATTAAACCATTAGGCATACGTGGGTCATAAACTGCTGTGTCACCAGAAGGATAATTAAATACCACAACATCATAATTATCAACCTCGCTCCATCCAGGGAGTCTTGTGTATTCTAACTTTTCTAATGTTGTATAAGACTTTACGTTAACCCAAGGTATAGTATTGTGGACCAAAGGAAATGAGAGTGGAGTTACGGGAACCTTTGAACCATAAGTCATTTTATTTACAAACAAAAAGTCTCCAACTAGCAACGTCTTTTCCATTGATCCAGTCGGGATTTGAAAAGGTTCAAAAACGTAAGTTCTAATAGCACTCGCTGCAATTAAAGCAAACAAGATACTATCTCCCCATTCTTTAATAATTGTCTTTTTGCCTTTCTTTTTCTTTTGTAAAGCCCCGAGAACATAAGCAACAATATGCCCAGCGATTGGTAGAGATAAAAACAATACCAAATGATCTCCATTATTACGTCGCTGAATGTCTTTTTCTTTTTCCCAGTCAGTTGTGAATTCAGGTTTTAATGTGTCATCATTAGCAATTTTTGCCATGAGAATAAACGGAAAGAAGATTCCTTGAAGTGTGTCACCAATGGTAAAAAAGCCGTATTTTCTGATATAACTCACATTAAATATCATCCACATGATTAGATGAATGCCAGGAATAATCATTAAAAATGCCCACCACCAAGGTTGTCCAGAAATTTTTGATGCAATTGCATAATTATATCCAGGAACTAAAGCTTCCCATTGTTTATGTCCAGCTTTAGGAAAACTTTTCCACCACATTGCTATGTATGGATAAACTAAAAAGAACAGGTAAAAATATAATGCTGACATAATCTATAATATTTGTGAATGATGCGTTATGGTTTAATATTTAGTACATCTTTCATTGTGAAAACTCCTTTTTTTCCTTCTATCCATTCAGCTGCGAGAACTGCTCCTAAAGCAAACCCTTCTCTGTTATGTGCTTCATGGCTTATTGTAATAGTATCAATTGCTGATTTATAAAATATAGTGTGTGTTCCCTTAACTTCAGGTTCACGAATAGCTTCTACGTTTATAAAACTAGCCTTCTTTTCTTTTTTTTCACTTTGCGGACAATTCCAATCTTTATACAAAGCATGATTTTTGATGATGTCTTCGGCTAATGTAATCGCTGTTCCGCTTGGCGCATCTAATTTTTCAGTGTGGTGAATTTCCTCCATACAAACTCTATACTCACCGTGTTCTTGCATTAGTTTTGCAAGTTCTTCGTTAAGTTTAAAAAATAAATTAACACCAACGCTAAAATTTGAAGCGTGTAATAAGACTGTATTTTGTTTTGTTACTTTTTCAGTAACTTCTGGTAATGAATTATTCCATCCCGTTGTTCCAATTACTGTTGGTACTTTTCTTTCTACTAAATAGTTTATATTAGAAAGCACAGTAGATGGTGTTGAAAAATCA
Organism: Brumimicrobium sp.; assembly: GCA_040882265.1. Lineage (GTDB taxonomy): Bacteria > Bacteroidota > Bacteroidia > Flavobacteriales_D > Crocinitomicaceae > Brumimicrobium. The sequence goes on from JBBEBO010000096.1 coordinate 13,893, forward strand.
ATCGCAACATCAAAATTAGCAGTGTCGAAACTATCAAGTGGATTATTGCTAGAAATTTTTGCAACAATTTTATGACCTCTTTCAAGCGCTATTTTCTCAATAGCTTTCCCCATTTTTCCGTAACCAACTAAAGCAATTCTCATAGTATTAGTTTTTAAAACGAACAAATGTAAAATAATGTATAACTCCAGTATTCATTTTAACGAAAATTAAGTGTAAGTGCTACTCCAGGCGAGTTCAATTGCTGTAAACTTGGACGAATATTTAGCGTTAAATCTTTTGAAACATCAAAATTTACAAAATGAGCATTAACATGAGCATCAAGCACATTTAGACCATAGACAGCGATAAAAGCAAACAACATAAGATCTCTATTTCTTTGAGATTGCTGAAATAGAGTTAAAATTCCTTGATTATCATATTGCGCATATTCAACTAAATCTTCATTAGGTTCTCCATGCTCAATTCTATAGTTGTATTCTTCTTTTAGTATCTTTTGAGTTCTATGATGTTTTAAACCATAATATGCTGTAGCACCAAGTCCAGCATAAAAAAGCGGTATTTTCCAGTAGATACTATTCTTACCATTTCCTTTTTTTGGAATAGCTAAATGATTATAAACTTGTCCAGCACCAGGCAATATAGCGCTATATATTGTAGCTTTTCTTGGAGAATGCGTCGTATCATCAACAACTCCACGTTCTATAATTGAGTCAGTTGGAGTTTTCTCCTGCGCATTTAATACGAATGGTATAAAAATCAAACAACACAGAAAAAAACGCATTATTTAATGATTTAAAATTTCGATAATTCGATTTAAATCAACCTCAGAATTGAAATTAATTATCAGTTTACCATTTCCAGAAGGCTGTTTTTTGATTTGAACTTTTGCTGCAACTTTATCTGAAAGCTCTTCAGTAAATAGGGTTTGTTCTTTAGTAACAACTTGTTTTGTCTTCTCTTTTTTTGAAGTCTCTGCTTGATCATTTTCATCCCGGAGCAGTTGCTCTACTTGACGAACAGAAAGCTTTTCGTTGACAATTCTGTCAAAGATATTTAATTGTACTTTTTCATCTTCAATTGCGACTAATGCACGAGCATGCCCCATTGAAATTTCTTTTTCTCTGACTGCAAGCTGTATTTTAGCTGGTAACTTCAATAATCGTAAGTGGTTTGTAATTGAAGTACGACTTTTTGATATTTGCTTTCCTAATTTTTCTTGTGTTAAGTTACATTCTTGAATAAGTCGCTGGTAAGAGAGCGCTACTTCAATTGCATTGAGGTCTTCTCGTTGAATGTTTTCAACAAGCGCCATCTCTAACATTGCTTGATCGTTTGCAACTCTTATGTAAGCTGGAATTTCTTTTAAACCGGCTAATTGAGAGGCTTTGAATCGTCTTTCTCCTGAGATAAGTTGGTATTTATTCCTCCCTAATTTCCTAACAGTAAGAGGTTGAATTATACCGTGTAATGCAATTGATTCACTCAGCTCAGTTAGTGCTGCTTCTTCAAAATGTGTTCTTGGATTAAATGGGTTTGCTTCTATATGTGAAATTGGAAGCATTGCAACAGAACCCAATACTGAAGAATCTGATAATTCTTTTGATGTAATATCAGTTGCAGAGCTTTCCAAAAGCGCACTTAAACCTTTACCTAATGCTGGTCTTTTTTTTGAGTTAGAGCTCATCTTCTAATGAAATTTTATTATCGTCCGACTTGAGTTTTGTTGCTTCATTACGTTGTAATATTTCGCGTGCCAAATTTAAGTAATTTACAGCACCTTTACTCGTTGCATCGTGCATAATAATTGTTGCCCCATGACTAGGTGCTTCAGCTAAATTTGTATTTCTGTGAATAACAGTGTCAAAGACTAATTCTTGGAAATGCGTTTTTAATTCTTCCACAACATGATTAGCTAATCTTAAACGCGTATCGTATAATGTAATTAAAAGCCCTTCAATGTCTAAATCTGTGTTTAATCTTCCTTGAACAATCTTAATTGTATTTAGCAATTTACCAAGTCCTTCAAGTGAATAATACTCAGACTGTACAGGGACGATAACTGAATCAGCAGCAGTTAGCGCATTAACAGTAATAAGTCCTAAAGAAGGTGAACAGTCGATTAAAATAAAATCGTAATCGTCTTTAATTTTATTGAGAACTTCACGCATTAGATATTCACGATTAGGCATGTTAATCATTTCTAATTCAGCACCAACTAAATCAATATGAGATGGTAAAATATCTAAATTAGGATTATCTGTTGTTAGAATAACATCTGAAGGATGCGTTTCATTGATTAAGCAATCGTATATGTTTTTAGATTGCTTAGGGTCAAAACCAACCCCTGAAGTTGCGTTTGCTTGTGGGTCAGCATCTACAATCAGCGTTTTGTATTCCAATACGCCAAAACTACCGCCTAAATTAACTGCTGTAGTAGTTTTCCCAACTCCTCCTTTCTGATTTGCAATGGCAATTATTTTACCCATTTTATTTGTATTATCTGATAATTAATGAAAGAACAAGATATGAATTTATTGTTCATTCGAAGTATAATTTATAAAGAAAAATAAAGCAATTACTTCTTTATTTAAGACAGTTCATCAAAATCAACTGAGGAATAGGAAGTTGTATCGCCGTTTTCAGAATAAGCCGTTGTATTTTTTAATTCTTCAATTTTCTCTAAAGCATCTTTTAAACCATCAGTGAATTTTTCAAAGTCTTCTTTATAAAGAAAGATTTTGTGCTTTTGAAAATTAGCTTGACCGTTATTAGTAGATTTTTTACTCTCTGTTAAAGTGAGATACAAGTCATTGTTTCTCGTTGATTTAACATCAAAAAAATAAGTTCTTTTACCAGCCCTTACCACTTTAGAGTAAACTTCATCGTTTCTAGCTGACTTGTTCTCTTCTCCCATAATCCAATTTCTTTTCTGAACAGTATACAAATATTTACTTTTTTTTTCTTTTTGACAACTATTTTACCAAACTTGTTAATAACTTTACTTTCAGAGTTGGAATTTAAATTCGAAGTATATTAGTTCTAATATTCAATTAATTAAAGAAAATATGAGGGTTTTTAGTCTGTTTTGTCTGGTTGCGCTTTTCTTTTCATGTAAACAAAATCAAAAAGAAGAAAGCAATAATGTAGCAATCGATAGTATTGTTCAACAAAACAATGAAACCAGTACTTTAGATACCATAGACTCTAAGAAAGTTGTACCTAAAATTGATACTCTTGAGCAACAAATCATTGATGCGGGTCTTATTGATATTCAATCAGTTGATTCGACTATTAAAATCGATCTTAGATATACGACTAAAAATAATTTTATGAAAATGGATTTGTATGGTGGTTTGAACAAAATTTATTTACAAAAAGAAGTTGCAGAAAGGTTATCAAAAGCTCAATCATCCCTAAAAAGAAAAGATTCTAATCTGACTCTCTTAGTATACGATGGTGTTAGACCACGATCAGTACAGCAGAAAATGTGGGATGCTTTGGATACAATTCCTTTTAATGAGAGAATTAAGTTTGTCAGTAATCCTAAAAACGGGAGTCTTCATAATTACGGTTGTGCTGTAGATTTGACAATTATGAATTTGAAAACGGGTGAGGTTTTGGATATGGGAGCAGGTTATGACGACTTACGAAAAATAGCTTATCCAAAACACGAAGCTGCGTTTTTAGAAAGCGGTGAATTGAGTAAAGAACAATTTAAAAATAGAAAACTTCTGCGTTCAGCAATGAAAAAAGGCGGATTTTGGGTTTTATCTACTGAATGGTGGCATTTTAATGCATTTACCCGCGAAAAGGCAAAAGAGCTCTATGATATTGTTGAGTGAGTTATTGTGTTGATTACTAAAGTCATTCCGAACGTTAGTGAGGAATCTTTTAGGGTGTAGCAGAACTTAACTCATTACACCTTGCTTGTTTATTATTAACACATAATAAAAACACGTCATTGGTAGCATAGTGGGGGCCTGGGTTACTTTTCCCAGTAACTATTGATTAAAAATGTTAAAATCGTGCACTTGGACTAACACTTTGATTAGAAAAATTTCCAGCTAAATATTGATATCTGCCTGCAATAGCAATCATAGCTGCGTTATCGGTACAGTATTCGAATTTAGGAATGAACGTTTTCCATTTGTGTTTTTGACCCTCTTCCACTAATCTCTTACGTAGTGCAGAGTTAGCTGATACACCACCAGCAATTGCAACTTCCTTAATATTAAAATGTCTTGTTGCTTTAATAAGTTTGTCAAATAAAATATCTATAATCGTTTGTTGCAAACTTGCACAAATATCATTGAGGTGTTTTTTAACAAAATCGGGATCTTTTTTTGCTTCCCTTTGTAAAAACTGCAAAACATTCGTCTTTAATCCGCTGAAACTGTAATCAAAATCAGGCATGTTTGGTTTGCTAAATGTAAAAGCAGATGGATTCCCTTTTTTAGCATATTCATCAATAAGTGGTCCTCCTGGATATGGTAGGCCTAATAACTTGGCCGTTTTATCAAAAGCCTCTCCTGCGGCGTCATCCTTGGTTGTTCCTATAACTTCCATATCTAAATAATCATTGACAACTACAAGTTGTGTATGACCTCCAGAAACTGTCAAACATAAAAATGGAAATTCAGGTTTCTCTTTTATTTCATCGTCAATAAAATGAGCAAGAATATGACCGTGCATGTGGTTTACTTCAACTAAAGGAATGTCAAGACCAAGAGCGAAAGCTTTCGCAAAAGATGTGCCTACAATTAGACTCCCTAGTAATCCAGGACCTCTTGTAAAAGCGACTGCAGTTATGTCACTTTTTTTAATATTAGCTTTTTTTAACGCTGCGTCAACTACTGGTATAATATTTTGCTGGTGAGCACGTGAAGCAAGCTCTGGCACTACGCCACCGTAGGTTTCATGTACTTTTTGGCCAGCTATTTCATTTGATAAAACGGTCTCGTTTTTGATTATAGAAGCTGAAGTATCATCACATGATGATTCAATCCCTAGAATGATTATATTTTTATTGCTCAACTTTAAATATCTTTGTGTTCAATTAATGGCAAAGTTACTGAAAATACTAGGGAAATCCCTCCTAACAATTATTGAGTTTCTCATACTTGTAATAATTTTGTTTTCATTTTTTATTCGTACAACTTCTTTTCAAACGTTTTTAGGGAAAAAGGGTGCGGAATTTTTAAGTAATAAAATTGGTGCTAAAGTTACGATTGAAGAGATTGGAATATCCTTTTTTGATCGAGTTTATCTCGATAAGCTATATATTGAGGATGAACATAGCGATACACTTCTGTATGTTGATGAATTATTTGTTAATGTTGGAGACTTTGAACTAAACAAGCTTAAATTTGATATAGATGAATTAGGGCTTAGTAACTCTGATGTTAATCTTAAAAGGTATAAAGATGAAGATGATTTAAACTTTCAATTTATTATTGATGCTTTTGAATCTGATAAGCCAAAAAGTGATACACCTCCCTTTGAAATAAATGTAGCAAACCTTGTTGTTTCTAAGACAGATTTTAGTTTTGAAGATGAAAATAAAGAGACAAAAGATTTTGGTGTAGATTTTTCACATTTAGATTTGAAGAGAATAAATTTAAATGCAAATACTATTCAAATAATTCCAGAGAAATATAAAGGCAATATTTCTAAACTATCACTTAAAGACAGGAGTGGTTTTGACTTAAATAATTTTGTTACTTCTGCTACATTTGATCATTCGGGACTAAACCTTACCAATACTTTAATAAAAACAAAACAATCTAAGTTAGATTTGCCAGCTTTTGATTTAGTTACAGAGCGTATTTCTGATTATCAGAATTTTGTTGACGCTGTCTTGCTTAATTTAGATTTAAATCCTTCAAAAGTTTCATTTTATGATATTTCATTGTTTGCTCCTCAGCTTGAGGGAATGGATGAAGTTGTCACCGTTCGTGGTAAAACAAGAAACGTAGTTAATAATCTTGATATTAAAGACTTTGAAGTAAATATTGGAGATAATTCTATGGTTGCAGGAGACTTCCATTTACCAGATTTTACTGAAATAGATACGGAAGATATTAATCATTCTATCTCAAAATATAGAGTTTATATGTCTGATGTTGAGTCTATAAGAATGCCTAATTCAGCAGATTTTGATTATGTGAAACTCAATAAAACACTGAAAATCCTAAATTATGTTAGCGGTAACAATTTAACTGTTAATGGAAATATTCATGATCTAAAAATAGACCTACATGAATTGCAAACAGGAATTGGAGATGTTAACTTTAAAGAATCGTTTAGCTTAGTAAGTGACACATCATTTTCTAATTTTAAAGCGACTTTAATTGGTAAATCGAGGTATCCAATTGAAATATCAAATATGGATGTAGGTAAACTTATCGCTTCAAGAGAAATAGGAATCGTAAATGGTAAAGTTGGTATGAAATCAGTTACATTCAATAAAAATGAAGTTAAATCTAATAATGTAAATGGAGTTTTTAGGAAGACTGAATTACTCGAATACAAATATGATTATATTGCTGTAGATGATGTTGACTATACTTTAAATCAAGGTGGTGTTACTGTGGAGAATAGTATTAATGGTCTCATTTATGTGCGAGATGAAAACCTAGACATGACATTTAATGGAGCAGCCGCTTTTGGGTCTTCATTACAAATAAATGCACTCATTGACTTAGAGTGTGCACATTTAGAGAATATTCATCCCAAGTTAAAAGAAAGAGGTGAACTTTTTTCAAAATTGAAAGTGCACGGTTCGGGAAAAGATATTGAAACATTTAACGGAACTGTTGAAATTGATACACTTTATTATTCAGAAGACAATGACCATTTTGCATTAAATAAGTTTACAGCAGAAATGATTCGAACAAAAACAGAAGATGTTTTAGACATTCAATCGGATGTTTTTGATGCACATTTTAAAGGTAAAATTGATTTAAAATCATTTGTTGATAACATAACTTACCAATTAGCAAGTGTTTTCCCAGCCTTTTTTCCAGAGCAAAGCCAGGTTACAGACTTAAAAAGTAAGTTTGAATATCGGGTTGATTTAAAACGAGTGAATTCAATTTTAGACATCTTCTACCCAGAGCTACAGGTGGCTAATAATACATCTTTCGATGGTGAATATAACGGTGAAGAAAATACGTTTAACTTAAATGTAAAGTCTGATTATGTAGCTTATGATAATTTAAGAATGGACAGCATTTATATGATGCAAGACTATTTTAATAAAGAATTACTTGCATTATATAAAATTGATGGGTTTTCGATAGATGACTCTTTAGCATTTAAAGAAATTCATTATACAGGTATAGCAGCTGAAGGGTTTATGGATTCTCAGTTAATTCTTCACGATACAAAAGAGTCGCGTTCAAATCTAGAGTGGTATACGCATATATTTGATAAAAATGGTTTTGAAGTAGAGTTTCTACCATCTTATTTTACTTTGAATAATCACAAGTGGAATTTAAATCAAGAAGCCCATCTCAACTATATGGATAAATGCTTCATGGTTGATGACTTTAAATTAGAGCGCAATAATCAGTACATATCATTTAATGGTCAGTTGTCTGACTATGAAGGAGATCATTTGAATGTTGACGTCATGAATCTTGACTTGGAAGATGTAGGATTATTTCTTGGTGCTGAGACTGATATTTCTGGTGTTGCTAATGTAGTGGGATATATTTCTAATCCATTTAATGACTTTAAATTTTCTGGAGAATCTATAGTTGAAGAGTTGTATATCAATGAGACAGAAGTTGGTGACGTGAGCTTTGGGGCAGATTTTGATGCAGATGAAAGCAAAATAAAAATGTTTGGTGATATTTTTTATAAAAAAGAAAGAACATTTGCATTTAAAGGGAATTACAGCTTAAAGGAAGAAGAGAGAGATTTACTTGATTTCTCTATGATTTTTAGAAAAACAGATATCGCAGTTGTCAATGAATTTTTAGACCCAGATGTTGTTTCGGGTATTGCTGGAAAACTGGATGGAGCTTTAGATTTAAAAGGTACGATAGCAAAACCCGAACTCACAGGTGAAATTAAATTTAACGACGGTAAAGCAAATTTAGCTATTCTCGGGGCAGACTTCCTTTTTAATGGAGAAATCGTATCAGAAGTAGATGGAGTTTATATAAACACAATGCCCGTTATGGATGAAGAGGGGAATACAGGTTTTTTAAACGGTTCACTTTTCCATGATAATTTTGAAGATTTTTTCTTTGAACTTGATTTTAACCTAAAAGATCATCCAACGAAGAAAGACCCCAATAATAATTCAAAACCATATCAGATAGAGCGATTTATGGTAATGAAAACTGAATACTCTGAAGATAGTCCGTATTATGGTACTGCTTTTGTCACGGGTACAGCAAATATTAGTGGATATGCTGATAATTTAAGTATCACAGTCGATGCAGAAACTGAAAAAGGCACAAAAATTAACTTCCCAATGTATGGTCCAACTACTGTTGAAGAGGAAGGTTTTATCTCATTTAAAAAACCTGATGGAGAGAATGAAAACGAAGAAGAAGATAAAATTGACTTCACTGGTGTTGATCTAGCTTTAGATTTTGACGTAACTCCAGATGCTCAGGTGAAATTAATTTTTGATGAAGATATTGGTGATGAAATTAAAGCAAATGGTGAAGGTAAAATTAGTATGAATGTCGATCAATATGGTGATTTAGCCCTGAACGGCACTTACACAGTAACAGACGGAGTTTATAATTTCGCAATGGGACCATATAAGCAAAATTTTAATATCGCCAAAGGTGGAACGGTTCGTTGGAGTGGAGATCCTTACAGTGCATACTTAAACATTGAAACATATTATAAAACGAATGCTAATATCGCTGTTTTAATGCCCGATGTTTTGGAAAATAAAGCTTCTCAAAATGAGGAAATATTTTCTTATTTAAATCTTCAAGGAGATATGTTGAATCCACAAATTTCTTTTGACTTAAAAGCACCAAAAGCATCTGAAGAAGGAAAAGCGGTTATCAATAGAGTGAGAAGTGATCAAGACGAGCTTAATAAACAATTTTTTGCTCTACTAATCACTAAAGGATTTTTACCGCTTTCAGGTCAGGATGGTCAGGATGGAGGAAGTGGTAGCGCATTACTTGATTTGGCATCAACACAAATCAACTCTGTTTTGGGAAAAGTTTCTGAAAACTACAAAATGAATGTTAACCTTGAAAATGATAGCTACTCTGGTCAGTTCTCAGGAGAATTTGGTGTTTCAAAAGGCTTTTTAGACGACCGCTTACTTGTTTCAGGCTCTTTTGGTGTAGGTTCTGTGAGGGAAGGAGACGATGTTACACAAGAAGACGATGTTGGACCAGGACAAAATTCAATTATTGGAGATGTGGAAATTGAGTATTTGCTTAATGAAAACGGTACATTCAGAGTAAGTGCTTTCAATGAATCAAATTCGAACTCTGTCGTGCAAAATAATAATCGAGGACAATTTACTCAGGGGGTAGGAATAAGTTATAAAGAAGATTTTCATAACTTAGAGGACTTTAAATTGTTTCAAGCTTTAGCGAATTTATTTCGTAAGAAGGAAAATAAAAAACAAATATTTAAGAATGAGGACAATAAAGAACCCATTCCAAAAGAGTATAAAGAAAAAAACGCTGTAAAGGAAGAAGAATGAAAAAAGTACTTATTGCAAATAGGGGAGAGATTTCACGTCGAATTATTCGAACATTAAAGCAAATGAATATTAAATCTGTTGCAGTTTACTCTGAAGCAGATGTTAATGCACCTTTTGTTCATGAAGCAGATGAAGCGGTTTGTATTGGAGCAGCTCCATCTTCTGAAAGTTATTTAGTTCAAGAAAAAATCTTAAAAGTCGCTAAAGACCTAGGAGTTGATGGTATTCATCCCGGTTATGGATTTCTTTCAGAAAACGCTGATTTTGCAGAAAATGTTAGAAAAGCTGGTATAAAACTGATTGGACCTTCTTCAGAAGCGATGAAGGTGATGGGAGATAAACTCAGTGCAAAACAAGCAGTAAAAAAATATAATGTCCCTTTAGTTCCGGGTATTGATGAAGCAGTAACTGATTTTTATGAAGCGGAGAAAATCGCTACACAAATTGGCTTTCCAGTTTTAATAAAAGCATCTGCTGGTGGTGGCGGAAAAGGAATGCGCCTAGTGGAAAAAGCTGAAGAAATGAAAGAGCAAATGCAACTAGCTCAATCAGAAGCGCGCTCTTCTTTTGGTGATGATGCTGTTTTTGTTGAGAAGTTTGTCACTAAACCGAGACATATAGAAATTCAGGTGTTTGCTGATGATCATGGGAATGTTATTCACTTGTTTGAAAGAGAATGTAGCATTCAACGCAGACATCAAAAAGTAATAGAAGAAGCCCCTAGCGCTGTCTTGACTCCTGAGCTTCGTGAGAAGATGGGGAAAGCGGCTTGTGATGTAGCCAAAGCCTGCGATTATTCAGGTGCTGGAACTGTAGAGTTTTTATTAGATGCTAATCACGATTTCTTTTTCTTGGAAATGAATACCCGTTTACAGGTTGAGCATCCAGTTACTGAAGAAATCACTGGTTTAGATCTTGTAGAATGGCAAATTCGAGTGGCAAATGGAGAGAAACTACCTAAGAAACAAGAAGAGTTGTCGATTAATGGTCACGCTATGGAAGTTCGTGTCTATGCTGAAGATGCACTTAATAATTTTACTCCTGATATAGGAACACTTGCTAGATATAGAAAGCCAACCGCAGATTATATAAGAATAGACGATGCTTTTGAGGAAGGAATGGAAATTCCAATTTATTATGACCCAATGATTGCAAAGTTGGTCACTTGGGGAGAAGATAGAAAACAAGCCATCGAACGAATGATTGAAGCAATCGATCACTATGAAATTTCTGGATTGAGAACAACGCTCGATTTTGGTAAATACGTAATGAAACACTCAGCTTTTAGAAGTGGTGATTTTGATACTAATTTCATCAAACATTATTTTGAAGATCCAAACATTATCCATGAAGCACAAGAAGAAGAAAAAAGAGCTTTGGTTGCATCAATTGATGATATTTGGGAGAAATTAATTGACATCAAAACAAGAGAGTTTGCTTCGGAACAACTTGATTAAAGCAAATCACTATATTTGTTGACCAATTTTCGGGATGTAGCTTAGTCCGGTTAAAGTGCTCGTCTGGGGGGCGAGAGATCGGAGGTTCGAATCCTCTCATCCCGACAAATAAATTTTAAAATACAAGAAGTGTTTTCTCAAACCTTGCTCAAATCAATATCCGATCACTTGAGAGGATGAGAACTTGTTCGACCCGAGCGAGTAACGAGCGAGAGCACCGACCGTAGTGGAGGTAATCCTCTCATCCCGACAAAAATTCATTTGAAATGCAACCCGAAATACTTTACATTTTCCTTAGGATTGTAGTATGTTTTTGAACCGCAGAATATTTAATACAGAACTGCAGATTTTAGAAGTTGCGAGTTCGATATTCGTTAATCCATATTCGATATTCTGCGGTTCCACGCTAATTTTTGAGTTCTGCTAAAAAAAACCATTAGAAACGCAATCCAAAATGCGCTACATTTTCCTTAGGATTGTAGCATGTTTTTGAACCGCAGAATACTTAATACAGAACCGCAGATTTTAGAAGTTGCGAGTTCGATATTCGTTAATCCATATTCGATATTCTGCGGTTCCATTTAAATTTCAACCACGTAAACCTAGAAAATGAGAACAAACTCACAT
>JBBEBO010000097.1:0-25631 GCA_040882265.1 Brumimicrobium sp.
GTTCAATGCTGTTACTCAAAACCTATTAACCGCAAAGCTCACGATGTTCACGCAAAGTTTTCTCTGCGAACTCTTAGCGCCTTCTTAGCGCCCATTACCGAACGGTCGGCACTTTACCGAACAGTCGGTACTTTGCGTGCGGTTAAAAACTTACTGGTAAAGTATCCGATACGCAATAAATATTTTTAATCATTAAGCTGTATGACAGATTGTTAATAGGTTATACACACTTTTTAATATAGAAATTAACAAAGTGACACTTCAATTGTTAATAATATTGTTGAAAACCTTGTGAAAGCACTCATCGAGAGAGGTGTAATGGTCATTATTTTTGTTGTTTAAATAAAGAAAAGTACAAGAGCGATATGTTGAATACTATTTTCAAGAAGAAGTTATCTGATGAGCAATTGGCAAATGTTTTTGTCAACGGAGTTTTAGAAGTTGTAGATAAAGGTTTTGTTGAAGTTGCTATGCTCATAGAGGAAGATCCAGCTTTTGTTTCGCGCCCAAATTTGTCAAAGGCAAACGATGGACACTTTACGATGATTTTAATTGTAGGCAACATGAAGTTTTTGGAAGAAAGCTTTATGCCTGATCAGTTACATACATTGGAACCGTTAATAATTAAAAAGTTTGCTGATACTTTTGATTTAGAAGTTAAAGATTTTGAAGACTTGTTTAAAGAATACGCTAGTTTTATGTCTCGCGTTAATCACCCTTCGAAAAGTATTCTATACAGTATGTCAAAAGGAATTTTTTATAAATATAAATTGAACTCCCATCAAGATGAATATTTCAGAAAACTAGACTGTCCTAACCCATTGTTCTTGAAAAGAATGGATGAAATTATTAAGAATTTTATTTGGAACTGGGATGCGTTTTTTAAAAGGTATAAAATGGTAAGTTAAATGTTGGTTTGGTTCAAGGTTCAAAGTTCAAGGTTGGAAAGTTCAAAGTTGATACCCCTTGAACCTTGAATTAAAACGGACAAAATAATCAACAACCGAAGAATCAATCAAAAGGGAAGTTATAATACACAGAGTTTATTCATCCAAGCTTAAACCTTGAACAAAAAGTGAACTATAGATTCAAACGCTTTAGAATTAATCAAAAAGGAAATTACAAAAATAGTATTGTATTAAAAACCAATTTTCTTTATTCCCTTTGGAAGTCACCATCCCTCCAAGACTCTATAAATCTACTCCAGGCTGCTGGGTTTAATAAGTTGTTCACTGGTGTTTGTCCTTGAGTATAAATCCTTGTTTTTTGTTGCTGAGTTTCCCAATTATAAGAAAGAGCTCCATCAGTTGGAACTTTAGCCGCTGCAAATGCCAAGCTTTCACCAGACAATTGTCTTTGAGCTCTTCTTAGTGCATCGTCGTAGGGTTCCATTTCAACAAATGCTCTAGCAAAATCTTCTCTTGATGGCCAAGGATAAACATCAACCTCGGGGAGTATCATTGTATCAGGTACCATTAAGTGAATTATTGAATAACGGTCTTCTGTTAATGTATCTGGAACTATATATGAATTCGGCTTAAACCCAAATGCGTTAAACAAAATAGTGTCACCCGGTCGTGTAACAAAACTAAAATAGCCATAGTAATCAGACATTGTTCCTTTACCAGTCGTTTTATCTATTACAGAAGCATAAGAAACTTGGTCTAAACTATCGCTAGTCACCAGAACACCAGAGAATTGTACTAGTTTTTTGTCATCTGAATCTTTTTGACCAAAAGTTATAGTATTTAATAAAAATAGAAATGATATGAGTATGAAAAACTTCATGAGTGCAAATTTTTTACTAAAATATACAAAAAAGTATTTTCAACTCCAATAATTGTAGAATTTTAACGATTAATAGCTACTTAGAATAATCGCTGTAACTCTTCTTTTAATAATTTAATCGTAATTTCTGTAGGCAGCTCTTCTATTTCAGAAATTATTTCAAATATTTTATTGCTTAAATCAGTAGCTGAGGCGTTTTCATCCATCTGTTTGGCTGCTATGTTGATTATTTTAATTGTTTCCTCTTTACTTTTTTTGACCATATCCCATGCATTTAGCGAGATAAACACCTGTTGAGCAACATTGTGGTCAAACTCATTTCTGATTGTACTCAATAATTCAGATTGAAGCATAACAGCATTTTTCTTTGGATTGTGTAGCCTCATTACTAAACTGTGCGGATTTATTCGTTCCATTAACAAAACGATTCTTTGGTAAGCATCTGCGCGAGGTTCTAGGAAGAATTTCTGACGTTCTTTTTTTAATTGTATGCTTAAGCTTGAAATCTCTTTTTCTCCTTGTTTCTTTAGGAAAATATATACAACTATTAAAACAGCAGTCGCAGGTATCAAAGCAATTATTATTTGAGCAAATAGTTCCATGTACTTTATTATTGTTTATTTCAATTATCCTCAAAAGTAACATTGCTTTGGTAATTTATTACTCTAAATACATAAAAAAAAGTCTTTTTTGAATGATATTTATAGTTTGATTCTTAAAGTTTCTGTAGAGAATAACTATTTTTACACATCAAATGTGATGAGTGTACATTGTGTCTGATTGATTTAATGCTATTATGAAAAAGCTTTTATTTTTATTCTGTTTTGTTCTTTTGAAGGTGAGTTATTCACAAGAATTACTTCCTGTCAATTATGATACTACAGTTACCAATTCACAAGTTTTAATCCACGGTAATGCATTTCATTTAAGTTCAGCAATCGAGAACGGTTTAACTAGAAAGTTTTTATTTGGTGGTGTAATAACAGAGGATATTAAACAGAAATCTTTTGACAATCACAGTATCTATGATAGAATAGGTGGTGGATACAGATTAGGACTGGAATTTCGTTCAAGCAACCAGATACTCGAAAAACACCCGAATTTAAGTTGGATGATTAATGTTTCAAGTGAAGCTCATATCGCTGGAGAATATTCACAAGACCTGTTTGGACTAATGTTTTTTGGAAATGAGAAGTATGCAGGTACTGAAGCGTCACTATCTAATTCAACAGGTAGTTTTGTTGATTACCTTTCTATAGGTGGAGGGATTCACAATAAAAAAACGAAATCTTTTATCTCACTGAATGTGATTTTACCAAGATCGTTCTATGATGGTTCTATTCACAGGGGGACATTTACGACAAGTGAACAAGGAGATCAACTCGATTTAATGTTGCAGGGTAATCTTGAGATATCAAATTCTCCAGCTTACTTCCAAGGCCTAGGAGGTGCTGTTAACTTTGATTATAACTTGCCCTTTGGAAAAGCTGAAAATAATGATTTCCATGGTGTTTTTAGAATTTCAGGGAGAAACTTAGGAGCGTATAAATTACACAATGTAGATCGTTACGAAATTGACACAGATCAGTCATTTAGTGGTTTTACATTCGATGACTTAAATGAGTTTTTTGATGATGAAAAAGAACCTTCTACAACTATAGGGGACACATTAGGAATAGAGAACTCAACATCTTCTCCATGGAAATTAATCCCTGGTTTTATTCAAGCTGGTAAAATAGTTGAGAGAAATCGGTCAACACAATTGCAATCATTTTTTGGTATTAGAATGTATACAAATTTCCTTTACCGACCTTTGATTTATGCTGGTGTTGACTATAAGCCATTTGAAAAGTACTCTTTTGGAACACAAGCTACTTTTGGTGGTTACGGTCTATTTAGACTCGGACTTTATGCTAATTATTCTGCTGAAAAAATCAACATTGGAATTGGAACCGAAGACTTATTAGGACTTGCTTTTGAAGGTCAATATGGTCAATCCGCAGTAGTTCGACTGATGTGGAACTTATAATATTAAGGTCATTTTATCAATTTTACTCTTCAAAACGAGCAACGATTTATAAGGTATATGTAAAGTATTTCGATTTGTGTTTCATGAGGTTTTTTTGTGGCAGAACTCCAAAACCATAAAGGAACCGCAGAATATCGAAT
Source organism: Brumimicrobium sp. (assembly GCA_040882265.1). Taxonomy (GTDB): domain Bacteria; phylum Bacteroidota; class Bacteroidia; order Flavobacteriales_D; family Crocinitomicaceae; genus Brumimicrobium. The sequence goes on from JBBEBO010000097.1 coordinate 3,958, forward strand.
ACGGATTAACGAATTTCGAACTGTGCACATTTCTAGAATCTACGGTTCAAAACATATCACAACACTAGGCTAGGATAAATACACGCGATACTTATTTCTACAATGGAACACACCAAAAGAAACTTCAACTATAACCTACCATTGTTTTGAGAGTTCACCAAACCATTTCCCTTGTGAACGCAGCGTTTGCTCAATTATATCTCTTACACAGTGACGACCACCGTCGTATGGAGACTGGTAGTGGGAAATAGTTTTGATTTCAACAGCAGCATCTTGTGGACAAGCAGCAACACCAACAACATTCATTACATCATAGTCCGGAATATCATCGCCCATATAAACGGTAGTTTCAGTTTTAAAACCATATCTTTTTTGAAGGTCTTGGAATGCTTCTAGTTTGCTTGAAGACTGTAGTAATACTTCTTTTACTCCTAAACCGAGAAGTCTCTTTTTTACTGGAATAGAATTCCCACCAGATATTACAAAGATATTGTATCCTAACTTTGAAGCATATTGCAATGCATAACCGTCTCGTGAATTTAAAACCCTTGCAACTTCATCTTTGAGGAGGTAAACACTTCCGTCTGTGAGTACGCCGTCTACATCAAAAATAAAAGTATCTATGTTAGGTAATTTCGTTTTGTAACTCATTTTTTTACTTATTATGCTTTATAATTGAGTCGCTTAACAACTGATAAATTGATTTCGTTTCATTGTCGAGTTCATCGAGATGATTTTTGATTACTAACAAGTCATTTCTTTTTGCTGGTCCAGTTTGAGCTTCAGAAGGAGATATTGTTTGAATTTTTTGTGCAGTTTCTAAAATCAATGGCTTTAAAAGCTCAAACGATAAGTTCTTTTTTTCTAAATGTTTTTCTGCGAGTACAAAAAGATGATTCGTGAAGTTATTTACTATAACTGCGGCAAGATGAAGCTGAAAACGTTCTTTTGAATTTGCAAAATGAACTGTATTACTCAATTTTCTTGCACAAGTTTTAAGTTCATTACAAAACACTTTATTATTAGACTCTAACAAGAAGGGGACTTTTGAAATATCCACTTCACGTTTTAAGCTAAAGGTTTGTAAAGGGTAAAAAACACCAATTTTATCTTTATCAGGTAATGATTCAAGGTTTATACTTCCAGATGTGTAAGCGATTGGAAAAGAATTTGGGATTTTTTCAACAATTTCTTTAATTGCAGTATCGGAAACACAGATTAACACTAAGTCTACTGTTTTGGGTATTTCATCTAAATGTTCAATTGTTTTGGAATGCAGCAAACTTGATAAATTATTGGATTTTTCTTTAGATCGCCCCCAAATACCCGTGATTTCAATTCCATTTTTGAGGAAAGCCATTCCCAAGTGATGAGCAATATTCCCCGTTCCAATAATTACTATTTTTTTAATTTCACCCATTCGACGGTAAATGTACAATTGTTGGTTAAAAACTCCCAAAAAAAACAAAATTAGATTAACTAACCGTCATTGTTTATGTATTTTTGTGAATCAATATTTAGCGTTTAAGATAATGGAGAGATTAATAAAAGAACTATTTTCAATGCGAATGATGGCATTGGGATTACTTATTTTTTTGGTAGCAATTGCAAAAGCTACTTTTATTGAATCAGATTATGGAACTCCAGCTTCTAAAATAGCAATTTACAATACGGTTTGGTTTGAGTTGTTGTTGATTTATTTGTCCTTTTCATTGATTGTTAACATCGTCAAGTATCGTATGTATCGCCCTGAAAAAACGGCTATTTTTGCTTTTCACCTTTCCTTTTTAATAATTATAATTGGGGCTGGTCTTACTCGTTATATCGGCTTTGAAGGACAAATGCCTATCAAAGAAGGAGAAACAACAAACAAAATATATAGTGCAAATCCTTATTTTATCCTTAATGCAAATGATGGTGTAAATCAGTTTGAATATGAAGAACAAAGATGGCTTTCTGAAGGTCGTGAAAATCCATTTGAATTTGACTTCATTCTTCCAGATCAACCAGAAGTTCAGGTTGAATACGTTTCGTTTGTTGAAAATATGTTGGACACGGTAATTACCAATGATTCTATTGATGGAAGTGGTTTAGAGTTTGTAATTCGTGGTAAAAGTGATTACTTACTCGAAAACGAAGAGAAAATAATTGGCGGGCTTCCATTTTCATTTGAGAAAGAGGAAGCAACTCCTGGTGTTAAAATATGGGAAGAGAAAGGTAAGATTTATATTCAATCGATAGAACCTTTTGAAAGTGTTGAGATGTCAAAATTGACAAGGGAAGATAGAATGAAAAATCAATTAGATTCTAGTTTGGTAAATACTATTCCTGCAGATACTGCTGTGCCTTTTTACTCTGGGAGACTTTATATGATAGGCGATGAAAGCATTATGTTTAAAGAATATCGAAAGAACATGACTAAGACGCGTCTAAAATCTAAAAAGCGCGATGAAGGCAATAGTTACTTAACTATAAAACTAAAAAGTGGAGAAGAAGAAAAACTTGTTGAGCTGCAGGCTAATATTGATAACGCAATTAGACCAACTTATGTTCAGTTCGCTGGGTTGAAGTTTGAAATTGGATATGGTGCAAAAGTAATTGAACTTCCTTTCTCAGTTTTGTGTCGTGATTTTAAACTCGATAAATATCCGGGTTCAACATTGCCTAGCTCATTTGCATCTGAAGTTACGGTTATTGATGAAGAAAATGATGTGAACTGGGATCAACGAATTTTCATGAATAATGTAATGGATTATCAAGGATACAGGTTTTTCCAATCCAGTTATTTTCCTGATGAGTCGGGTACTGTGTTAAGTGTCAACTATGATTGGTGGGGAACGAACGTTACTTATTTGGGGTATTTGCTAATGTCTATCGGTATGATTCTTTCTTTAATCGCTCCAGTTGGAAGATTTAGACGTCTAAATCAAGGAATAAGAAAGTCTAGACAAAACCGTGCAAAAATGATGAACGTTTTGATTTTATTTTTTGCATTCGGTTTATCATTTAATGGAATTGCACAAGAAGAAACAAAAAGTGCTCTCCATGAACACGAACATGACCACGAAATTGAAAATCAAGAACATGACCACGACCACGATCACGATCATGAAGGGCACAATCACAACAATGGTCACAATCACCAGCATACTTCGGAAAAACAAGATTCTAAAGAAAAGCCAAAGTTTAAAGAACCTGACGTAGACTTTTTCTATATTACTAAAGAGCAATCAGAAGCAATAGCTGACATGCTAGTGCAAGATTATGAAGGTAGAATTATTCCTTTTCACACGCTTTCAGATAAAATTTTAAGAAAAGTTCACCGTAAAGATAGTTACGATGGAAAAAATCCAGTACAAGTTGTGATGGGCTTCCATTTATACGGACCAACGGAATGGATGGATAAGGATTTGATATTTGTTTCGAATAAAATCACTGAACAACTAGGAGTTGAAGGCTATGTTTCTGTTGTTGATTTAGAAAATGAAGAAGGTAAATTTAAGTGGACAGAAGATTATGAGAAAGCACATGAAAAACCCGAGTCTAGAAAAACAGAATACGACAAAAAATTAATCAAGCTAGCTGAAAGGTATAGGGTGATGAAGGAGGTTTTTGCATTCCAGCATTTTAGAGTTGTTCCTATTCCAGGTGATGTAAACGGAACATGGATTTGGCCTTTTGCAAGTGAATTACGTGATAAAGATAGAACAGGGAACGATTTAGCAACTAACTTTCTTAGAACAATGTTTGCTGTCACACAGGGAAAAGAAAAGTTTTCGAAAGCCCAAGAATACTTGGAGCCACTTAAAACACTTCAGTGGGAAGCAATAGAAGCGTTTAAAGAAACAAACCCAAGTGCCGACCTACCAACAAAGGAAAAAATTAATGCTGAAATCACATACAATAAGTTTAAAGTCTTCGATAAGATACAAAGTCTTTACTTCCTTGTTGGATTTGTGTTGTTGATTCTATTTTTTATACGAACTTTAAATACACCGACTTACAAGAAAGAAAAAATATTTAGAATAGTCTCTTACCCATTTATTGCGTTTTTAATTATAGTTTTTGTTGCACATGGTACAGGACTGGGTTTGAGATGGTACATTTCAGGACACGCCCCTTGGAGTAACGGGTATGAAGCTGTAATCTTTATAGCTTGGTCGACGGTGCTTGCAGGGTTGTTATTTGTAAGGAAAAACCCTGCGATTCTTGCTGTAACAGCGCTTTTAGCAGGATTAATGCTATTCGTTACTGAACTTAACTTATTGGATCCTGAAATCACTCCGCTTCAGCCAGTATTGAAGTCTTATTGGTTGATGATTCACGTAGCAATTATTACTTCTTCCTATGGATTCTTGGGAATATCAGCAATCTTAGGTTTACTCAACTTAACACTTTACCTCTTTAAAGTAAGAAGTAATAAAAAACGCCTTCAAATGAACATTAATGAGTTGACAGCTGTTTCAGAAATGTCAATGATTATCGGATTGTTTATGCTCACGATAGGAACATTCCTCGGTGGTATTTGGGCGAATGAATCTTGGGGTCGATATTGGGGATGGGATCCTAAAGAAACTTGGGCGCTTGTTTCGGTATTGGCTTATGCAATAATTTTGCACCTAAGATTTATACCGGTTCTTGCAGGGAAATTTGTTTTTAATGTTGCTAGTTTTTGGGGATATTCAGCTATTTTGTTTACTTTTTTTGGTGTAAACTTTAAACTGGTTGGACTTCACTCGTATGCACAAGGAGACGGAGTAGCAGAGACTCCATTCTGGGTAATAGCAACTATTATTTTCTTTGCATTATTTACAATTGGATGTATTGTAAAGTTTACTCTTGATAAGAAACAAAAAAAATTAGAAATATGAATTTACATAACTTCAAAGTTGAAAATATTAAAGGAGAGCAAGTTGACCTAAGCGAGCTTGAAGGTAAAAAAGTTATGGTTGTTAACACAGCTTCAGAATGTGGTTTGACTCCTCAGTACGAACAGCTGGAAGAGCTTTATCAAAACACAAAACGCGATAATTTTGAAATTATAGGTTTTCCATGTAATGATTTTGGGAATCAAGAGCCAGGATCAAATGAAGAAGTTGCTGCATTTTGTCAGAAAAACTATGGTGTTACATTTCCGATGATGTCTAAAATCGCTGTAAAAGGTGATAACAAACATAAACTATACGATTGGTTGCTAACTGAGAGTAAATCCAAAGGACAACACGAAGAAGTAAAGTGGAATTTCCATAAATTTCTAATAGATGAGAAAGGTAACTTGGTTAAAAGTGTAGAACCAACTACAGCGCCAATTGAAACTGAAATAACAAACTGGATTAATGGATGATAAAGTTGATATATTAGCAATAGGAGCTCACCCAGATGATGTTGAATTGTCTGCCGGTGGTACAATCGCAAAACATGTTGCCTATGGTAAAAAAATTGCAATTGTAGATTTAACTGAAGGTGAGTTAGGTTCGAGAGGAACTGTAAGTACTAGGTATGATGAAGCGGCAAATGCTGCTAGAATATTAGGTGTACAACACCGTGAAAACACACGTTTGGCAGACGGTTTTTTCGAATCTGACAAAGAAAGCTTAATTCGATTGATTTGTCAAATAAGACATTACAAACCAGATATTGTACTGGCAAACGCTCCATCAGATAGACATCCTGATCACGGTAGAGCTTCTGACTTTATATCTCGCGCATGTTTTTTGTCTGGACTAGGCAAAATTGAAACTTCACGCTTTGATATTATCCAAGACAAATGGAGACCGAAAGCTGTATATCACTACATTCAAGACAATTATTTAAAACCCGATTTTTTAATTGATGTAACTGAATTTAAAGCTCAAAAGTTTAGAGCAATTAAAGCTTATAAAACGCAGTTTTATAAGCCTGGAATGAAAGGACCTAAAACCCCAATTTCAGGAAAAGAATTTATGGATTATCTCCAGTCAAGAATGATTCAGTTTGGAAGAGATATCAATGCAACATACGCTGAAGGGTTTATTGTTCAACGAACTCCTGGTGTAGACTCTTTTTATGATTTGTATTAGGGGGGCGTTTTGAATTATGAATTATGAGTTTTGAATTATAAGTTCTAAACTATTGCTAGAGTCGGGAGTTTTCTATATTATTGAGGAAAATCATAAAATTGCAAAGAAAACGAGTTTTATTTTTAGCCAGTTGGTATCCAAGTCGTGTGAACGAAACGCTTGGTAATTTTGTGCAACGGCATGCTGAAGTTGCTAATAAAATAGCGTATATAACTGTATTGTATGTAGTTTCAACTGATGAAGTAAAACAGCTAGAATTTGATAGGAAAACAATTAATGAAGTAGATACACTAGTTGTATATTACCCGAAGTCCAAATCAAGGTTTCCTGTTGTCAGCCAGTGGATTAAAAGACGTAGATATTTAAATGCTTGTAAAAAAGGTTTTTCTTTTTTAGATGAAAAATTTGATTTAGTTCATTTAAATACGGTGTTTCCAGCGGGTATCTTTGCAAAGTATCTCAATAATAAGCTCAAGGTGCCTTACGTTTTAACTGTTCACTGGACTGGATATTTAAATCACACCAATACTTATAAGAAGCTACCTTTCTTTCTAAAGCAAATACATTACAATATATTTAAAAATGCTAGCACAGTGCTTCCAGTTTCAGAACATTTGGGCAATTCGTTGATAGAGTTAGGTTTAATTAAAAAGTTTACTGTTCTACCTAATGTTGTAGATGAATCTATTTTTAATTTGGATTGTAAATCATCTAAAATCTCTCATAATAGACCTCATTTTCTTCATGTTTCTTCTTTCAATGATGAACACAAAAATATTTCTGGAATGCTTCAGGCCTTTAAAAATTTGCAAGACAGAAAAACACCATATTTTTTACACTTAATAACTGAAAAAAAAGTTGAAGATGTAATTCATTTCGTTGAAGAATTTAAATTGGATACAAATAACTTAAAGATAGAAGGAAGACAAAGCCCTGAGGGAATTGCCAAAGCCATGAAGAAAGCAGATTGTTTTGTACTTTTTAGTAATTACGAAACTTTTTCGGTTGTGTTAGCAGAGTCTTGGATGACGGGTACGCCTGCAATCTATTCAAAGTGCGGAGGTTTGACTGAAATTATAGATTCACATTTAGGAAATCAAATTTCAAAAAAGGACGTAAATGGGTTAACAAAAGCACTAGAATCCTTCTCAATTGAAAATTTCGATCGCATAATAATTGCAAAAAGTGCAGAAAAGTTTAGTTCTAAAGAAGTTAGCGGTAATATTCTTGAAATATATAACCAATTGTGTTAGCCTTAACTAAAAGCAACTACGAACTTTTTTTGTTAAGTAATTTACTAAAACGTATAATTTTCAACACAGTTTAATTTTAAAGCCTTATGTATTTTTTTAATTGATGATTTTCACTTAAATTTGATAACTAAATATTAAATTAAAATTTAAATACTATGAAAAATTTTTTACTACTTTTTTTATCGCTAACCTTTACATGGGCATTGAATGCTCAAGTTATATTCTCGGGTGAGTCACCTGCGAGTATTCAAGGTGCTTACAGTATGACTTATACTGATCCCGGTGGGGGTTGGGGTTCTCCTGATTTAATAGATCCAGCAAATTCAGTTTTAGATACACTGGTTCGGTTTTATGATAACACAGCAGGTGATTCATTAGGTTGTTTTGGTGCCGTAAATGGAAATGATGTTGATGGCCATATTGCTGTAATATACAGAGGAGAGTGTGAGTTTGGAGATAAAGCTAAAAATGCTCAAGATGCAGGTGCTATAGCTTGTGTAATTATTAATAACGAACCTGGAGGGCCTGTAGCAATGGGGGCAGGTGCAGAAGGAGGAAATGTAACAATTCCTGTTGTGATGATTGGTGATATAGATGGAGCAACATTGATTGATGAAATGGAGTCTAACCCTGTTGAAGTATTCATTGGTAATAAGACTGGATTCTATGCAAATGATATTGGAACATTAAAAGGAAGGTATTTAACTGCAGAGTATTCATCTACTCCATCTTTACTTGCTCAAGATGATACAGAATATGAGGTTGTTCTAGGTGCATGGATTTATAACTACGGTTTTCAAGATCAAACTAATGTAAATCTAGAAGCAACAATTGATTTTGGAGGAAACGAAATTTATAATGAAATTTCAACTTCGGTTGATACTATTCTAGCTGGTGATAGTGCTTTCTTTGCTTTGCCAGACTTTTCACAACCTGCTTACCCTGAAGGGTTTTATGAACTACAGTATGTAGTTTTCAGTGATTCTACTGATGATTACGACTTTGATGATACCATTAATACAAGTTTTGTAATAAGTGAAGATAAGATATCTTATGCTAGTTTTGATGAAGCAACAATGTTACCAAATTCATCAGGTGGAGTTAGACCATCTGAAAGTGATTCATATCATGCATGTATTAATTTTAGAAATGAAAATGCGAGTAGAATAGCAGTTGAAGGTATTACTTTTTCAGCTGTAAAATCAAATGATGCAAATGATCCATCTATTGATGGTGAGCCGTTCAATATTTCGGTTTATGAGTATAATGATCAGTTTACAGATGTAAACGATCCAAATTACTCAAATCCAATTAGTTCCGTTAATGAGATCGGATTTGGTAGTTTCCAAATGCCAGGTGATATTCCTGGAGAGCCAGTTACAGCGATGTTCGATGAACCAGTTCTTCTTGAAGATAATCAAAGATATCTATTCTGTACGTCAACTTTTAATGAGAATGTTTTCATTGGAAGCGATCCGAGTATGGATTATACATTAAACCAAGCTGAATATTTGCAACCATTATTCCCAATTCAAGGAGGTAGTTGGAATCCAAATGGTTTTGGACCGAATTCTGTTACTGTAGTAACTGCAAATATAGTTGATGTTGCTGAAGTTAGTCTTAAAAAAGAAAAACTGGCTATTGAGATGAATGCTTATCCTTCTCCAGCTAGTAACGTTTTAAATATTGACTTTAATGGATACGATGTTGATGATGTTCAATTGGTAAACTTAACAGGTCAAACTGTTGCTTCTCAAAGAGTTTCTAAAGGAGATGTAAACTCTTCAATAGATGTAAACGGACTTGAGAACGGTGTTTATATAGTGAAAGTTAATTTAACTAATGGAATGACTGAAACAATGCAAGTTGTTGTGAGTCACTAATAGTTTTATAATATTATTGATAAAAGGGAGTCTTCGGATTCCCTTTTTTTTTGAAAATAAACTACATTATTCATTTCGTTGGGACTATAAGTCGGTTTATAAAACTTTCATACCGTCCTTACGTGATTTTTTAGTTTTTTTGCAACTAACCTGAAAGGAGCTCAACGAAGTTAATAAATCGGACTAACATATCTTTTATAAAGATGACTACCTATATTTTGATTGATTTTAAGCATGTTCGTCTAGAGCCATTTTTGGGATGAACTTATAAAAGGGAAAGTTGCGGATATGCGTTTAATTTAATACGTAACTGGACGATTTTGTCCAAATTGTAGAAAAAGTTTACTCATTTTGGTGTATTCTTTTGAATGTGTTGGTAATCCTCTATAGTCTAACATTGGGTAATGGACATTTTGAGTCCGCCATTTTTTTGGTAGGAAAGGTTTATTGTGCATAAATCTATTTTGAAGCCCATTTCTAATTCGTTCATCATCTATTCCAATGAGCACTGAAACACTGTTACCATAATATAAATTATAGTCTGCACCTACTGAAACGATGCCATGACTTTTTTTGCCATAAATTGTATTTCTTAGATCTTTATACCCAACTGGGTGTTTTTCTTTATGATCTTCTTGTAATTTTGTACCCCAAGTTTCTCCAGTCCAAAGCTGAGTGTTTAACGTGATATTAATTAGTTCATTATGATAGTTGAGTTGGGTGTAACTTGTTCTAAAACGGTCTCTCCCATTTCCTGAGAAAATATCGTTTTCAACTAAAAGACTGAATTGTCTTACATGAAACCCAAACCCTCCTGAAACTTGGCTTGATTTAGCATCATCGAGATACCAAAGATAATTATAGCCCAAACCGTATTCATAATCTGACTGATGATTGAGTCCGTCAAATATAAAGGTAGGAACACTATTTCTTCTACCTGCTAACAAAACAGCTCCAAGGTTTATTCTTGTTTCAATGTAATTTTTTCTATCTGCTAAATTAGCAGCGTTTAATAAAAATAGATTACCTCCATTGATTTGAACAAATTCATAGCGGAAATACCCTTGAATCTTAAGCCCTAATTGATTGATGTGTGTTCCTAAGTTAGCTGATATGCCAATTTGTAATCCCCAGTCATCTTCTTGCAAAGTTTGAGCTTTGATAGTTATAAATTGAACAAGAAAAAGAATAGAAATCCAAAAACGTTTCATCTCTGTTAGTCTACTTCGTAAGCTCCAATATCGGGGTTAGCGCCTCTTGGGTTGCCTTCAATATCATTTGGTAATGTTGTAAAACTATCGTTTCCCGCATCTTTCAAAACAGAACTAGAGGTGATTTTAAATATACTTTCTTCAACATTTTCAAATCCCGGATTGGTATTCCAAATGTTGTTATTGAAACCAGTATTACCAGAAAGCTCATCTTCAAGTTTTATCAAATTATTTCCGTATTCATAAGCAATTGTAACAGCACCATTGTCTGTTATCGTATCATAAGCAACTTGGTTCTCACCACTTCCATCTATAATTGAATTATAAATATTACCTATTTGTACATCACCGATATATGTAATTCCATCTGCTCTGGTAAAATAATTTTTTATTGCTATTGCTGGGCTATTTTCGTCAGTTCCATAACCCAGAAATTGACAATGTCTAAAGTCATGACTTCCACCTTCCAACAGAAAGTAAGCATGTTGTGCTATATTGTAAATATTCAGATTTTCACCAACTATTCTTCCACCAGAATAATTCCAAATACCATAGTTAGAATGATTAAAAATTTCTGTGTTCGTTATCGTTAATGTGGGATTAAAGTTGTTTTCATCTTCAGAAAAAACATGAATACCGGATGTTCCGTTTTTTATAATAGCATGATCAATAGTTGATGATCTGGCTTCTTGAAAGTATACACCGTAATATTGACCTTTTACATCTTCATAAAAAGGCTCCAAACGATCTCCCTGTATAATGACTTTATCATTAGCTGTACCATTTATATTTAAAGTTCCTTTATAAACGTATAACAATGAATTTTTATGTAAATGAATTTTAGTTCCAGCTTGAATATCTAATGTTGTAGCTGAATCAACTAATGCATAGTCATATATTACGTGTGGTTTGTCGTTTAGCCAAGGGTCAGAATTTGAATTTGTGTCTCTGTAATGAAAATAAGCGTCTTGTCCCCAGGCTACGAGTTTAACTTCTTGTTCCTTTCCATTTGTTACAAAACTGACTTTGTCTTCAATAATCAGAGGATTACTTTGATTGTTTTCTCCTAATGTTACTTCAACAAATGCGAATAAACTATCATTACCTGGAATTTCCACATCTTTAAAGTTAACCCCACTAACTCCATCTAGATTAAAACGAAATGGAGAATCCGTTCCGCCTTCAAGATTTATACTTGAAATTTGTACCGGTCGGTTTGATGGGTTATATATTTTAAATTTTCTAGTGGATGAGCCAACAGTTGTGAATACAGTATCAAATACTACAGTATCTAGAGAGAACGTCAAGGCTTCTTCAGAAAGCAGAAGGTCTTTCTTACAACTAGTTAAATGAGTGCTCAAATAACCAAATAGTATTACACATAAAGTTAGAAATATATGTTTTAGTCTCATTGTTTTTTATGATGTGCTAAATTAACGAAAATAATGAACCTTTATTTTTGTATCTTTGTTTTTAAATTGTTTTTCTATTTAAATCGCTATAGCGAGAATTATGTATTAAAAAATTAATTAATAAATTTATTCGAAAGGAATATGTTCTTTCAAAAAATATTTATTAAATTTGTCGTCCGTTTTAGGAACAAGAAATAATATTTACAATGAGAAAAGATATACACCCAGAAGATTACCGTTTAGTTGTATTTAAGGACATGACAAATGAATATACATTCGTTACTCGTTCATGTGCTCCTTCAAAAGAAACTGTAAAATGGGAAGATGGAAATGAGTACCCATTAGTGAAGTTAGATATTTCACACATGTCTCACCCGTTTTTTACTGGTAAGACTCAATATGTGGATACTGCTGGTCGTATTGACAAATTTAAGAACAGATACGCACGTCACATTAAGAAATAATTGGCGAATATTTGAATATTTGAAAGGAGAGCAAAATTGTTCTCCTTTTTTTTTGCGCTATAAGTTTTAGTTTAAAAAGTGCAGCAGTACAGTTGTGCTGCAGTTGTACTGCTGCACTTTTTTTAACTATACTTTTATACTTTTTTGGAGTCTTTAAACCGTATCAAGTGACTCATGCAACACGAAAGCCTTGTATAGGCGACATATAACTAGCCGTGGGCCTTATCCCGTATTCACGGGACTTAATCCACGGCTAGAAATGATTATAAACAACCCTTTTTGGCGTGATTTTTTGAGTAAAAAATCACACCAAAAAGCATCCTCTACGGCTCATCCTAAAATATTTTCTCAGGATTTAGAATTCCATTTGGATCAAAGACCTTTTTAATCGAACGCATTAAGTCCAGTTGATTGTTTCTAAACGGTATATCCATATAGGATTTTTGCACGTAACCAATTCCGTGTTCACCAGAAATTGTACCTCCTAAACGAATGGTCAATTCAAAAATTTCCCGAATTGCTTTAGGTAATTCCTTTTCCCAAACAGATTCTGATAATTCTCCTTTGATAATATTTACATGTAAATTACCGTCTCCAGCATGTCCATAACAGACAGACTTGAACCCGTATTTTGATCCGATAGATTTAACTCCTTTGAGTAAAGTTGGTAATTCGTATCTTGGTACAACAGTATCTTCTTCTTTGTAGATGGAATGTGCTTTAACAGCTTCACCAACTTTTCTTCTAACTTCCCACAAATTATCTTTTTGGGCTTGACTCTCAGCAAAAAGAATTTCATCCGTTTCAAATTGCTCTAAAACAGTATAAATCTTCTCACATTCTTGCATCAAAACAGACTCATCAAAACCGTCTACTTCAATTAATAAGTGAGCTTCGTGCCTATCATCAACCGAAAGTTTGATGTCAGGAATGTGCGCCAAAGTCCATGTAAGCGCATCCTTTTCCATAAACTCCAACCCGCTAGGCGTGATGCCCGCTTTAAAAATTGCTGCTACTGCCTCACAAGCTGTTGTTGCATTAAAGAATGGAACAAGCATCAACAAATCGTTGGTAGGGTGTGGAATAAGTTTTAATACAATCTTAGTAATTATGCCTAAAGTTCCTTCACTCCCGACAATCAATTGTGTTAAATTATAGCCAGTGGCATTTTTTAAAACATTTGCTCCCGTCCAAATGACTTCTCCAGTAGGCAAGACTACTTCTAAATTCAATACATAGTCTGCAGTAACGCCGTATTTAACAGCTTTTGGGCCTCCGCTATTTTCGGAGACATTGCCTCCGATAAAACAACTCCCTTTGCTCGCTGGGTCTGGTGGGTAAAACAATCCTTTTTCTTTTACGGCATCTTGAAGAACTTGAGTAATTACGCCTGGTTCTGTTGTTACTTGATGGTTGTTTTCATCTACAGAAATTATTTTATCAAATTTTTCTAGACTTAATAAAACACCGCCCTTAATTGGCAAAGCTCCACCACTAAGTCCAGTTCTTGCCCCAGCTGGTGTAACAGGGACTTTATTCTCATTGCAATACTTCATTATTGAAGAAATTTCTTCAACTGAAGTTGGCTTGAGTACAACATGAGGGGGAAACCTGAGGTCTTCGGTTTCATCATGAGAATAGTGTTCCAATGAAACTGTATCAGTGTGACAAATTGGTTGAAATTCTTTTTGAAAGTATGAAATATGCGTTTGATCCATTTTGTGTCTTCTAATTTGAACGAAGATATTTGTTTTACCTGAAAGTATAAAGTAGAATTAGAAGTAATGTGAAATTTTGTTCAATGTTTACAAGTTCGAGATTTAACTTTTTTAAAAAACAGCATAAGTTGAAATGACGCTGATTGTTGAAGTAGGGACGAACGGCCGTTCGTCCCTACTTGATATAAAAATCACGCAATACACGCCCTACACAAAGTGCCGACGGATTCGGTAAATTCGTCACTAAATCTCGTTAGACGAGATGACGTCACTATGTCACTCGTCACTAATAATCGAATGAGGAATCTTTTTGAGTGTAGCAGAGCCAAGCTTCTTAAGTGTTGATTATCAATCAGATGATAAAATACGTCATTGGTAATGAAATGAGAGGTCTCAATTTATATCGGACAATAGTGAAACGAAATATCTTCTTATTATAACTCATGTTAATGTAAAATACTTATTATGAAAACATTTATACTTCTATTATCAATATTGGTTATTGCTGTTTCTTGTCAAAAAGAGAATTTGAAAGAAGACGAATTATCTGGAACAACTTGGGAAATATGGCAATATAAAGAATCTTCTGTAGCAAACCCTATACCTTTGAATGATACATTGGTGTTTTCTACAGATGGTGACTACACTTACAACAATCAGACACAGTTTTATATGCTCAACGATTCTGGTAATGCGAGAAAACTTTCGCTTTATGGAACAAAGTTCGGAGATATTTCGGGGAATATTTCACGTGATTTTGATACTTATGGAGAAATTGTAGCAGAGGAGTTTGTCGATATCAATGCAACTAACAATCAATCAAAATATATTTTATGGATTCGTAGAATAGACTAATACGCAAAATTGTAACTAAACTAAAAAAACCGTCAGCATTTAACTGACGGTTTTCCATGTTCAATATTAACCTATACTAATTTTCAATAATTTCAAATTCAGTTCTACGATTTTCTTGTCTGCCATCTTTTGTGCTGTTTGTTGCAACGGGTTGAGAAGAACCGTATCCTTTTGCTGTAAGGCGAGAAGATTTAATTCCTTTCCCTTGCAAGTATTTCACAACTGCGTCTGCACGATTTTGAGAAAGCGTTTCATTTGTCGAAGCCGAACCTGTGTTGTCAGTATGACCTGAAATTTCAACTTTCAGTCCAGGAACATCTTTTAGTAGTTTAACCAAACGATCAAGCTCAGCATTTGACTCACTACGAAGTGAAGCTTTACCCACATCAAAGAATATATTTCGGAGTGCTATCTTACTACCTACAGCAATGTTTTTCAACTCAATTGTTTTGTCAATTAGGTTGTATTCACTTCCTTCGGGGATATCAAAATTTTCTGAGTGGAAAAGATACCCATCAGCTTTGACAGCAATACCGTAGTTTTTACCAGCTTTTAGCGAAAGCAAGAATTTTCCAGTTGCACTATTTGTTGTAAAGTTTTCAATCACATTTCCTGTTGAGTTATCTGTAATTTCAATATTGGCTTGAACAGCATCTCTTGAAATAGCATCAATTGTATTCCCTTTGAATACTGTTAAAGATACTTTGTTAACATCAACAGTCTCTTCAATTTGTGGATCTTTAATAGGTTTTGCAATTGAAGCCAACAAATAATCTTCCAAATCTACGATTGGATTTTTCGGTGGCCCCCAAAATGTAACTTTATAAAGGTCAAAACCGCCTTTTCCTCCATCACGGTTTGAAGCGATGTAAGCATATTTCCCATTTGCAGTTCCCGAAAAGAAAAAGTCATCATACGGTGTGTTTATTGGATAACCCATATTAACTGGACGCGACCAAACACCTTGATTTTTTTTAGATACAAAAATGTCATATCCACCAAGAGATTCATGACCCTGAGATGCGAGATACATTGTCTCACCATCAATGTGCATGTAAACAGGACCATCGTTAAACTTGCTGTTTACTTGACTGACCATAGTGGCTGCACCATAGTTTTTTTCCATTTTATTTCTCATTCCAGAATAAACAATCTCTGTTCCATTGCTTCTGCTTTCATTATCTCTTGAAAAGAAAATGTTGTAACCATCGTGATTGTATGAAGCATACATATCGTTTGAGCGATCAGCGCTAATTTGTCTCGGAAGAATTTCTGGGTATCCCCAGTTTGCTCCTTCTAAAACAGATTCATAAATATCGATTTGTCCTTCATTATCTTTATGTAATAACATTTTAGTTCCATCGTAGTATAAATTGTTAACAACATCATCCAATGGAGAATTCACACTTCCAGGAACTGATTTTACTTTAGTCCATTCTCCATCATTAATGTAAGAAGTGTAAATATCGTGATCATATTTACCAACGTCATTTTGCTCGTTATTATTTGGTCTGTTAGAACTGAAAATAATTTCCGCACCATCAGTTGAGGCAGAGGGAGCGATTTCATCATTTTCAGTGTTTAGTTCATTGATGTTATCTACCCATACTCTTTCTGGAGAAGATATATACTTTTTAGCATTGTCGCATTCACGTTTACGCATAGAAACGAACTTGTTAAAGTTGTCTGACTTTCTATAATTGTCTCCGAATTTTTTGTATGATTTTAGAGCTTCGTCAAATTCACCTTTAAGTTGAAGTGCATTTCCATGATAATAATATAAAAAAGGGTCACATTCTGGATCCAACTTATAAGCTTTTTCAATATAAGGAATTGCCTTATATGGAGAAGTTGAGTGAATATAACATACACCAATACGATAGTTGTTCATCGCATTGTCTGGATTTAAACTTTGTGCGATTTCAAATTGTTCTAGTGCTTTATCAAAGTTTAATCCAGGATCTTTAACATCAAAAATTGCGGCAGATCCAACTTCAAAGTATTCTTGTCCTTTATCAATAGCATCAGATGCTTCTTTATAACCATCTATATCGTCTTTAAAATTAGATCTTTTAAAATCAACGTTTTGACTGTAGGATATAGTTGAAATAGCTGTAAGCAATAGTATTGTAAATATATTTATCTTATTCATAATCTAGTATTTTTATAGTCCGCAGTTCTGTGAATAATATTTTTTCCCTCTTTCTGAGCCAAGTTCTTTAGATTTTTCCCAATCTTCACATGCGCCATCCATGTCTCTCAACATTTCGCGAATCATTCCTCTGTTTACATAAGCTGATTTATATTCAGGATCTAAGCTAATTGCTTTGTCAGCGGCTTTTACAGCTCCTTCATAATCTTCAGTTTTGAATTTGGCAGCGGCAATATTTGCATAAGCTGGAGAGTAGTCATCCTTAATGCTAATACACTTATCAAAATCTTTAATTGCTTCTGCATATCGATCTTGTTCCATCTGAGTAGCACCTCTGTTGTTGTAAGCTAAGTGAAAGTTTTTATCTACAGAAATCGCTCTATTAAACGCCGCCATAGCACCGTCATAATTTTTCATTTTAAGCTTTGTTGTACCAATATTATTAAGTACAAAAGCTAGTTCTGGATTTTTGCGTTGTGCTTCCTCATAATCTGAAATAGCCTTTTTGTAATCTCCTTTCATTCTATGACAACTTCCTCTGTCATTATATGCATAAGCAAGATTTCCTTTTAGATCAATAGTTTCAGTAAAAGATTCTATCGCACCATCATAATCTTGTTGTAAAAACTGAAGCGTTCCATAATTATAGTGAGCTTTTGGATTTTTAGGCTCAAGTTCAATTGACTTTTTATAATCATTTTCAGCTTTCAAATATTCGCCAGTTCCTTGATATGCTCTAGCTCTTTGAAAATAAGCTTTCGAATATGATTTGTCGCGTTCAATCAGTTCTGAAAGCGTTTTAGCCGCAGCCGCATAATAGCTAGCTTCATTTTCAGCTACTCCTTTATTGTAATAGGCAGCTGTAAAATTCGGGTCAGCTTCAATTGAGGTTTCAAATTTTTTGATCGCAGCTGAAAAATCTTTCTTATTGAATAAATCAATACCTGCATTATAGGCTTCTTGACTTTTAGCTACTGTAGCATTTTCCTCGTTTAATGCTTCAATTGAGTCGCGATAGGCTTGTTCTTCTGGTGTTAATTCCTCTTCTTGAGCATAACTCATTGTACCAAAGAAACAAACACTTAACGTTAATAGTAATAGTTTGTTTTTCATTATTTAATTTTTGGGTTTTCTGTCCCCTAAAATTATACCAAATTATTGGATTCTTTAACGATAAGTTTTCAACAGTGTGTTAAATTCATTTTTTGTTGGATAAAATGTCGTGTTAAATTTAGCTTTAGTTTAATTGTTTACGTTCCTATTATCCCCAATATTCGAGCGGAGATTTTTGCTGCAAGAGTAGGTGTTTATTGCAATTAATAAGGTTTATCCAGTTGTCTTTTTGTCACCGTTTTCACAAAAAAAACTGCGCCAAAAAGTGGTTTGTGATGTTATTTTAACTGTGGATTAAAATCTTTAGCCTGTAAACTGTCGACTCTACAGATCTTCATGCTTTTTAAAAGTTATAGAAAGTAGTTAGAAGTATGTAGGAATGAGTTTACAAAGTAAAATGTGAACAATAAAATCTATGGTTTTATGTTGGATAACATTATGGGCTTTGGTGTATTTCAAACAAATTTTCTCGAAATAGTTCTTATTTTAGCAACACGAAAAAAAATATTATGAGTAAAGAAGTATATATAGTGGATGGTGTACGAACACCTATTGGTAATTTCAGAGGAACCTTGTCTACAATTCGTCCGGATGATATGGCTGCACTTGTCATGAAAAAGTTAGTTGAAAGAAATGCATCACTCGATCCAAAAGCAATTGAGGATGTGATTTTTGGCTGTGCTAATCAAGCTGGTGAAGACAATAGAAATGTTGCGAGAATGGCTTTGCTTTTAGCAGGACTTCCATATACAATTGGTGGAGAAACGATCAATCGGTTGTGCTCATCAGGAATGGCTTCAGCTGTGAACGCTGCTCGTGCTATTAAAGATGGCGCAGGTGATATTTATATTGCTGGTGGAGTTGAAAACATGACGCGTGGACCATGGGTAGTGTCTAAGGCTTCTAGCGCCTTTGGAAGCGATTCTCAAATGCACGACTCTTCTTTTGGATGGCGTTTTATCAATCCTCAAATGGATAAAATTTACGGAACGGAAGGAATGGGACAAACGGCTGAGAACTTAGTTGAAATGTATAATATTTCTCGTGAAGATCAAGATAAATTTGCCGCATGGTCACAATCTAAGGCTGAAAAAGCTTGGTCAAATGGTCGCTTAGCTGAAGAAGTTGTTCCTGTTGAAATTCCTCAAAGAAAAAAAGATCCAATCATATTTGAAAAGGATGAGTTTTTTAGACCTGGCACTACTGCTGAAGTGCTAAGTAAATTGCGACCTGCATTCAAAAGTGAAGGTGGTTCAGTAACTGCTGGAAATGCATCTGGTTTAAATGATGGTGCAGGAGCTCTACTTATCGCAAGCGAACAAGGGATGAAAGATCATCAACTTAAACCAATGGCACGTATCGTTGGGGCAGCTGTTGCTGGAGTAGAACCTAGAATAATGGGGATCGGTCCTGTATACGCTTCTCAAAAAGCACTCAAGCGTGCTGGATTAACAATGGACGATATGGATATTATAGAGTTGAACGAAGCATTTGCAGCGCAAGCTTTGGCTTGTACGCGAGAATGGGGGTTAGCTGATAATGATCCGCGATTAAACCCTAATGGTGGTGCAATTGCTCTAGGTCATCCATTGGGAATGACTGGCGCTAGAATTTTACAAACAGCTGCATTAGAATTGCAAAAAACGAATAAACGTTATGCTCTTGTAACACTTTGCATCGGTGTTGGGCAAGGTTATGCTACGATTATAGAAAAGATGTAAGTTTGTTTGATAACTGGATAAGTATAAAACAAAAAAAAACTGTCTCAAAATTGAGACAGTTTTTTCTATATTAACAAGTACAAAGAATAACTATTTATCTACTTCAACTTCTTTGAGTTCTTCAGCTCTATAGTCACCATTGTCTAGACGTTTTTTTACTTTGATAAATGTTTCTATCGTATACTTCACATCTTCTAGTGTATGCGCTGCTGTTGGAATTAATCGAATCATAATTGTACCTTTTGGAACAACTGGATAAATTACAATTGAACAGAAAATACTGTAATTTTCACGCAAATCAAACGTTAAGTTAGTTGCTTCAGCGAGATTTCCTTCTAAGAATACAGGCGTTACTGCAGAATTCGTCACACCAATATTGAATCCACCTTCTACAAGTCCATCTTGAAGTGCTTTAGCAATTTTCCAAAGATTTTCTTTTAGTTCTGGTTGAGTTCTCAATAGTTCTAAGCGCTTACGAGCACCAACAACTAAGGGCATTGGTAAGGATTTTGCAAACATTTGAGAGCGCATATTATACCTTAAATATTCAACGATGTGTTCGTCTGAACAAATGAAAGCTCCAATTGATGCCATTGATTTTGCAAATGTTCCAAACAATACGTCAATTTCATCGTGAACACCTTGTTCTTCACCTGCACCCATTCCTGTTTTACCAACAGTACCAAATCCATGAGCGTCATCTACAAATATTCTGAAATCGTATTTCCCAGACTTTCTAAATTCAATAATATCTTTTAACCTTCCTTGGTCTCCAGCCATACCGAAAACTCCTTCAGTAATAACTAAGATTCCACCGTTATTTTGTTCAGCAATTTTTGTTGCACGCCCCATTTGTTTGTCAAAACTCTCCATGTCGTTGTGCTGAAAAACAAATCTCTTACCAGCGTGTAAACGCATACCATCTAAGATACAAGCGTGAGATTCGCTATCGTAAACGATGACATCACTTCGGTCAACTAAACTATCAATTGCTGAAACCATTCCTTGGTAACCAAAATTAAGAAGAATTGTATCTTCTTTTTGCATGAAATCAGACAACTCATTTTCGAGAGATTCGTGTTCATGAGTTTGCCCAGTCATCATTCTAGCTCCCATTGGATAAGCTAGCCCCCATTTTGCAGCAGAATCAGCATCAGCTTTTCTTACTTCAGGATGATTTGCAAGTCCCAAATAGTTGTTTACAGACCACACGAGTACTTCTTTTCCTCGGAATGTCATTTTATTTCCAATTTCACCTTCCAATTTAGGAAATGTGAAGTATCCGTGAACGCCTTTAGCGAATTGTCCAATAGGACCACGGTTTAATTTTATTTTTTCGAATATGTCTTGAGCCATAAATATTTTTTAACGAGCTTTTAATAGTCCACTCTATATTACATGCACAAAGATAGTAAAAACTTATAATTGTGTAATTGTGGTGCATAAATTATTAAACGGGAAGATGTTAAAAACTGAGAGTGGTTGAGTCATTAGTTTTATCACTTTCTTATTCTTTGGATTACTTATTATGTTGAGGCATAGTTTATAATCACTATTGTTCATTCTATACCATCTAATGTTTTTAATAAATCGTATGGCACAGATGGAATTATCTTGGGAAAGGAAACCGATAAGTATTTTTTTTTTAGTAAAAACGTTTTTACATAGTTTTAATTTACTATTTTTGTGACTTTACAATTTACTACTATTAATTAAAAATCAATATTTTATGCTTGTATTTTGGAGGGGGATTGGATTAGTTGTTCCTATTTTATTTTTTAAATGCATATCCGCTTCTTTACCCCAAATAATTCCATCTATATTTAACAGCGA
>JBBEBO010000098.1:0-3970 GCA_040882265.1 Brumimicrobium sp.
AATGTATACCAGTATTTTAAGTATCTGATTTTACTTTTTCAGTAGACCCTAAATAATCAATTGATAAAAAAAATAAAACACATCCTGCCAATATTACTACTAGGGGCATGTGTAGGAAACCAGAAAAATGAAACTGTGCCACCCGCACTTTTTCCGCAAGCTCAGACATTTGGAGCTGACTTTGAAGATGGTTATGTTATTAACTCCATAACAGGTGATAGCATACAACCAATTGTTTTAGAAAATGGTGATACATTAAAAACAGGTGTACCTATATCTGTAGAACCTAAAATTATTAGTCGTGACAGTGTTTCTAGTCCAGAAACAATTCGAGTTAATCATTCTTCATTAATGACTGCAGACGCTCATCCTAATCGTCATAAAATACTTGAAAAATTATCTGTTATACCCATTGATGAAGCAAAACTTAAGTCAATTAAACTTGGAGAAGGCAATCAAGATTTTGTATTGAAAAATAAAACAGGTGACACAATACCTACAGGAATATCAATACCTGCTAAAGGCAAAGTTGTTAAAACCATACAACCACAACCTCTTAAAGCTCATTCTCCCGACTTTAAAGACGCTACAACTACAAACATAAGTTACTTAGATGTTGATCAGGGAATGAATTCTTCTTATGTATATTCAATTTTGGAAGATAAAAACGGAAATTTATGGTTTGGAACTTGGGGCGGAGGTGTGACCATGTATAATGGTGAATCCTTCAGACATTTTACTGAAAAAGAAGGTTTGTCAAATAGTGTTGTTTTGTCAATGTTAGAGGACAATAAAGGTAATCTTTGGTTTGGAACTAATGGAGGAGGAGTAAGTATGTATGATGGTAAAACTTTCAAGCATTTCACCGAAAAAGAAGGTTTGTCAAACAATATAGTCTTGTCAATTTTAGAGGACAAAAATGGTTATTTATGGTTTGGAACTAAAGGTGGAGGTGTAAGTAGATACAAACCAAAAAAGGATGTAGAAGAAGGAATCTTTAAGCATTTTACCGAGAAAGAGGGATTATCAAACAATGTAGTGTATTCTATCAATGAAGATAGAAATGGCAATTTGTGGTTTGGTACATTAGGTGGCGGTGTCTGTAAGTATGGCTATTCAGAGGAAAATAAAGTAGAGACCTTTAGCCATTATACAGAAAATGATGGATTGTCTAATAATTATGTTTTATCCATTATTGAGGATAAGAAAGGAAATCTTTGGTTCGGAACGATGGGTGGAGGGGTAAGTATGCTAACGCCTTCAAAAAATGGTGAAGCCGAAACTTTTATGCATTTTACTGAAAAAGATGGACTTTCAAATAATATAGTGTTATCGGTTGTAGAAGATGAGGAAGGTGATTTATGGTTCGGTACTAATGGAGGAGGAGTAAGTATGTATTCCCCTTCAAATACTATTGGAGAAGGAACTTTTAGACAATTTTCTGAAAAGCAAGGGCTACCAAACAATTTTATATATTCTATAATAAAAGATAAGAGCGGTAACCTATGGTTTGGTCATGTCGGGGGTGGTGTGAGTAAATATAATAGCAATACTTTTAAACATTTCACCGAAAAAGAAGGGTTGTCTAACAATAAAGTTCATTCAATTATAGAAGACAAAAACAGTAATATTTGGTTTGGAACTCGAAGTGGAGGTGTTAGTATGTACAATGGAGAAACCTTCAAGCATTTTACCGAAAAAGATGGAATGCCAGACAATGAGGTTTTTTCTATAATTGAGGATAAAAATGATAGGCTATGGTTTGGGTCTAATGATGGTGTTACTTTGTATAATGGAGAAACTTTTAAACACTTTACTATAGCAGAGGGATTATCAGGAAATAATATTCATTCTATTTTAGAGGACAGAAAAGGCAATATTTGGTTTGGTACCAGACATAGCGGAATAACAATGTATAATGGAGAGGTTTTTATGCATTTTACAGAAAAAGAAGGATTGTCGAATAATAATATTCATTCAATCATAGAAGATAAAAGCGGTAATTTATGGTTTGGTACTAATGGAGGAGGTGCTTGTAGATATACTCCGCCAAAAGCGGGGCAGAAATCAAGTTTTCAATATTTTACCGAAAAAGAAGGACTTTTAAATAATAACGTTCATTCTATTTTAGAGGATAAAAATGGAAATTTATGGTTTGGAACAGAGGCTGGACTATGTATGTACGTAACACCAAGCGAAGATCAAGAAGGTTTATTTAGACACTTTACTGAAACGGAAGGATTATCAAATAATTTAGTTTGGTCAATCATTGAAGATAAGAGTGTAAAGGATGATGCAATTGTTGTGTATGTTACAACTGAGAAAGGGCTAACAAAGATAGCAGTGGAAGATATGACTCGGTTACAACAAAAAGAAAAGAATGATCATAAACCAATTTTTAAAATACAAAGTTTCTACAAGCAAGATGGGCTAAAAGCCATAGATTTTTTTGAAAATAGTGCTTATGTCGATAGTAAAAATCGCGCATGGTTTGGTAGTGGTAAAGTATTGGAAATGCTGGATTTAAATAAGTTTGAAACTTCGAAAAAAACACCTCAACCTTTATTAAAAAATATAGATGTCAACGAGCAGTTTATAGATTACCGAAACATCTCAGATAGTTTAGATAATGAAATAGAATTTAACGGTGTAAAACGGTTTGAGAACTATCCTCTTTCCTTGGAGTTGCCTTACGATAAAAACCATCTTACATTTCATTTTGCTGCTATAGATTGGAAAGCACCTCACAAGATTCGTTATAGTTATTTTATGGAAGGTTTGAATACTACATGGAGTAAACCATCTCAAGAGCCAAAAGCAGAGTATCACAACCTACCTTACGGATCATATACATTTAAAACAAGGGCTACTGGTCAAAGTGGAGAGTGGAGTGAACCTTTTGAGTATAGATTCACCATAAATCCGCCTTGGTGGCATACTTGGTGGGCAAGAATAGGTTATGGAGTCTTAGCTGTGTTGATGATTTTAGGGGTTGTTCGTTGGCGAACAGCTAATCTTAAGCACCTTCAAAAAGAATTAGAGGACGAAGTGAATCTAGCAACTCAAGAGATTAGAGGACAAAAAAAGGAAGTAGAAAAACAGAAAGAATTGATTGAAGACGCTCATAAAGAGATAACCGACTCAATTAATTATGCAAAACGTATACAGTCAGCTATACTTCCACCAACAAAACAAGTTAAACAATATCTACCCAATTGTTTTATCCTCTATAAACCTAAAGCTATAGTTGCAGGAGACTTTTATTGGATGGAATATCAAGATAACAAAATTCTTTTTGCGGTAGCAGACTGTACAGGACATGGTGTGCCTGGAGCTATGGTAAGCGTGATATGTAACAATGGTTTGAATCGTTCAGTTAGGGAGTTTGGTTTAACAGATCCAGGTGAAATTTTAAATAGGACTCGTGAAATTGTTATTGCTGAATTTGAAAAAAGTGAAGATGATGTAAAAGACGGAATGGATATTTCACTTTGCGTTTTAGATAAAAACTCTTTGAGTTGGGCAGGAGCCAATAGTCCACTTTGGATTATACGTAATGGAGAAGTTTTAGAAACAAAAGCAGATAAACAACCGATAGGAAAATATGAAAATCCTAAGCCATTTACTAAACATTCTATACCACTTCAGAAAGGAGATATTATCTACATTTTTACTGACGGTTATCAGGATCAATTTGGGGGCGAAAAGGACAAGAAATTAAAGCCTGCATATTTCAAAAAGTTACTTTTATCCATATCAAATGAATCTATGGATAAACAAGGTGAATTGATTAATGAGGCTTTTGAAAATTGGAAAGGAAATACCGAACAGGTTGATGATGTTTGCGTAATGGGGGTGAGGATTCAATAAGCTTAAATCAAGTCTTAAGATATAAAAAAAATAAGCAGCCTAATAAATGTTTATTGGTTCCAAAAATAGTTAAAACTATGCACTTTAGTGCATCTTGCTT
>JBBEBO010000099.1:0-3937 GCA_040882265.1 Brumimicrobium sp.
TCCCTTCCCGAATAGTCGGGATCAGATGCTCTAACCAACTGAGCTAAGGAGGAATAATTTCTACTTTATTTTCGCTTAAACAATCAACGTTTTGACCTAAAGCGGGTGCAAATATAATTAATTTAATTTTTGTTATACAAGCACATTGATAAAAAAATAAAATAAAATCTGTTATTTATTTATATAACATGGGAAATCAATAAATTAATCCGAATCTAATTATTTCTTGCGCGTATAGATAGTACTGGAAACGGACTGTTTTTCATCAAATCAGTGGTAACAGAACCATTGAATAACTTTGAAAGTCCACGTCTTCCATGTGTGATTGTTGTAATCAAGTCAGCATTCATTCGCTGGGCAAACTCATTAATACCAGTTTGCACTCCTTCTGCGCTATATACATGACAATCATAATTTTTCAACCCTTGACGTTTAGCAAACTCTTCCATTATTTCAAGCATAGGTGTTGAATAATAAAAATCATCTCTTGTAATGATTCGAACTAAATCTACCTTTGCATCAAAGAACTTTATTAAATTTCCGATATCTTCAAAAGATTCTTCAACTCCCTCGCCAAAATCACTTGCAAAAACAATCTTCTTAAAAGATGAATCTTTTACTTCTTCTCTCACAGTTAGTACGGGAGTCTGTGATAATCGTACAATTTTATCAGTGTTACTTCCGACAAAAAAGTCATTTACATAACCAGAAGAACCATGAGTTCCCATAACAATTAAATCTATTTCATGCTTTTTTGCTTGTTCAACTACTGACTCGTATACACCATCGAATTGTACAGCTTCTGCTATGTTCAATCCTTTTAGAAAATCTTGTTCAAAAAGTTCTTTAAAGTTTTTCTTTACTTTTTTAAGGATAAACAATCCTTCAGCGATATCTTGTCTTGTTTGTCCAGGTATAATTCCTGTTTCAACGGCTGGCATATCAACGATATGTAAAAAGTAAATTCTTGCTTCGTATTTACGAGCTATATCTGCCGCTAATTTTGCAGCATTAAGTGCATATTTTGAAAAATCAGTTGGGACTAGTATCTTCTTCATAGTTTCTATTTTTTTACAAAATAAAGAAAATTATGAGAAACAAAAAATGACTTAATTCATATTCAACGTTGATTTAACAACATTTAAATCAGTAATTAACAGTTATTTTAAACTCATCTGGTCTAATCTAAGACTTCTTATTTCATTCGCTCTAATCTTCTGTTGTGATTGAATTGCTATTTAAATGGTCTAAATCGCAACAATATCATTACCCGATCTCAAATTTTTCATTGTGAATTGGTGTGTCATCAATTTGTATTTTCACTAAATATTCACCAGCATCCCACCCTTTTACTTTTACTTTAAAATTAAACTGAAAATCTCCCAAATGATCAACAGACATCGATCCCCCTAGAGTTCTTATGACCTCTCCATTTTCTTTACAGATAAGCATTTTAATCTTCCCTGTTTTTTTAACTTCATAATGTATCAATCCTTGCACTTCAGTAGTTTCTTGAACAATGTTGCGGTCTTCATCTACAGAGTAGGAAGGGTCGGTATTATACCAAACGTTTTCTTGACCCGTCAGTGAACATATATAAGCCCTTAATTTATCAATTTGCTCGTTACCTTCTTTATATATTCCTGAAACATTTGTACGATCACTTACAGACCAAATAGCAGTTTGTTTAATCTGCTCATCAATATTTTTTGATTCGATATAATCGACAAGCTTTCTAATGTTTTCATTTTTCTCTCGTTCAATTAAAAATCTCGCCCCATCCGAAGGAGCTGAATTAAATTTTTGCACACAGTACCCACTTAAAATTTCATTTGTAGGTGAATGTCTGTTCAGTACTATTATTTCATCTTCTGTAGTGATTAAATCTTGTTCGTGATCATATTCACTTAAAAATCTTGTGCCTGCTGGAACAACAATACTTTTTAAGTTACCTAGATTTTCTACATCAACAACTATTGACTCAGCGCTATATCCGCCGTTAGATTTCGCTGAAAAATTAATTAGATCTTTTTCAATCGCTTCAAAGATGTCGACTTCTGAAGTACTTTCTTTATTTAATGACAGTAAAAAAATGCTGGATAATAACAAAATTGCTGTTTTCATGATGTGTTGTATTTACCCATATAACACACTGTTATGATTAACGTTACAAAAACATGTTGTTTTAAACTAAAAAAGCGCCTCAAAATGAGACGCTTTTCTATATAAATAATTACTGAATTTATTCTCCAGATTCTTTTTCTTTATCTGAACTTCCTTCTTCAGAAGATTTTCCTTCTTCTCCTTCTGCACCTTCTTCACCTTCTTCCAATTCTGGCTCTTCTTCAACATCAGCAGCACCACGTGCCATTTTAACTGAAACAACAACCGCACTTGGATCATTTAGAATCTTTACACCTGGAATTTGAATATCTCGAACTCTAATCGACATACCAATTCTCAACGGTGAAATATCTAATTGAATAGCGTCTGGTAAATCTTTAGGTAAACCAACAACATCTAAACGACGGAACACTTGAAGTAAACGGCCACCATTTAAAACACCACGCGAACGACCTGTTGTTTGAACAGGAATTCCAACTTTAACTGGTTTCCCGTCTACTAACTCTAAGAAGTCAACATGTAGTGGTTTATCTGTAACCGGATGCATTTGAAGTTCTTGTATAAGTGTAATTACTTTTTTTCCGTCAATGTCTAATTCTACTTTGTAAACATCTGGTGAAAAAATAATTTTCTCCATGTCTACTGAACGAACAGAAAAATAAGTCTGTTCTCCAGTTCCATAAAGTACACAAGGCACGTTGCCTGCATTTCTGACAGCCTTCGCGTCTTTTTTCCCTACGTTCGCTCTAGTCGAACCGCTCAATTGTACTACTTTCATTTTGTATATTTATTATGAGATTATAAAATGCTTACTTATTGATTCGTTGTGGATTAGTTTTTTAATTACATCACCAAAAAGTGGTGCGCAAGAAATCACTCTAATTTTATCATTTTCTTGTTTAAGCGGAATTGTATCTGTTACGATCAACTCCGTTATATTTGATTTTTCGATACGTTCATAAGCAGGTCCTGACAACACAGCGTGCGTACAAAAAGCGCGAACACTCTTCGCCCCTCTTTCCATGAATAAATCAGCTGCTTTTGTTAATGTTCCTGCAGTATCACACATATCATCGACAATCACAACGTCTTTTCCTTCAACTTCTCCAATTACGGTCATTTCAGAAATGACATTTGCTTTTTTGCGTTGCTTATGACAAAGCGCTAATCCAACATTCAACTTTTTAGCGTAAGAGTTGGCACGTTTTGCTCCACCAACATCTGGGGCAGCCATAACCATATTTCCTGATTCAGCCATTTTCTGAATTTCGGGAAAGAAAATAGTTGAAGCATAGAGATGATCTACAGGAACTTCAAAAAATCCTTGGATTTGATCAGCGTGTAAATCCATTGTCATCAACCTATTAACACCAGCTGCCATTAACATATTAGCTACTAACTTAGCGCCTATTGCCACTCTCGGCTTATCTTTTCTATCCTGTCTAGCAAAACCAAAATATGGAATTACAGCAATGATTTTGCGAGCAGAAGCTCTTTTTGCAGCATCCACCATTAATAAAAGCTCCATTAAATTATCAGCTGGAGGCATTGTAGATTGTACGATAAAAACATCTTGTCCTCGCACAGTTTCTTCAAATGAAGGTTGAAACTCACCATCACTAAACTCAGCTACAATAACGTTCCCAAGATCAATACCAAAACCTTTAGCGATTTGCTCACCCAAATGTTTCGACGCTCTCCCTGAAAATATTTTAACTCCACTTGACATAATGTACAGCTTTTTAAGCGCACAAAGTTACACAAATAAATCTATTTGCAAACAAGTTTTTGACTCTACCCAAGGCAAACTCAT
>JBBEBO010000100.1:0-25251 GCA_040882265.1 Brumimicrobium sp.
CAGCAGACGGAGGTGGAACATGGAGTGGCACTGGAATTACAGATGCGAATGCAGGGACATTTGACCCTGGAACCGCAGGAGTTGGTACTCATACGATAACATATACAGTTGGAACCATTTGTCCAGAAACAGACACTTATGATGTTACTGTGGAAGCATTACCAGATCCGACAATCACAGCACAAGGACCATTTTGTGAAACAGATGGATCTACAAACTTTGCAGCAGCAGACGGAGGTGGAACATGGAGTGGCACTGGAATTACAGATGCGAATGCAGGCACCTTTGATCCTGGAACTGCAGGAGTTGGTACTCATACGATAACTTATACAGTCGGAATTTTATGTCCAGAAACAGATACTTACGATGTTGTTGTTCAAGCTCTTGATGACCCATCAATCGATCCTGCTGGACCGCTATGTCAAGGAGCTGGTACCGTTAACCTTACTGCTGCCACAACTCCTGGAACATGGAGTGGTACTGGAATTACAGATGTAAATGCAGGAACCTTTGATCCTGAGATTGCAGGAGAAGGGATACATACAATAAACTATATTACAAATGATGTATGTCCAAACACAAATGATATTGATATTGAGGTATTTCCTCCTCTTTCAATTGAAGCTTATGAGGATCAGACAATTTGTAATGGTGAATCTGTAACTATTACTACGGATGTGAATGGTGGAAATGGGAATTATTTCTATGAATGGGAAGATGAATCGGGTAATATTTTGGGAAATAATGAAACAATAAATGTTTCTCCAACTAACACTACAACATACACAGTAGTTTTGACTGATGATTGTAATACTACTCCTGTAAGTTCAACAGTTACAATAACCGTAACTCCATTACCCCAAACAGATTTTGTATCTGATTTGACTTCTGGTTGTGCCCCTTTAAGTGTCAACTTTACGAATACTTCAGCTAATTCAGGGACAAGCTGTGAGTGGACTATTGATGGAAATACTTATAATGATTGTAACCCAGAGCATACTTTTGAGCAATCAGGATGTTACGATATTTCACTGGTTGTAGAAGAAAATGGATGCTCTGACTCACAAACAATCGAAGAATTAGTGTGTGTTGAAGAAATGGCAATCGCAGATTTCACATATAGTCCTGATGAAATTGATATTCTAGATACAAAAGTAGATTTCGAGAACCATTCTGTTAATGGGTCTGAGTACAAGTGGGTTTTTGGAGATGGAAATTTCTCATCATTAATAAATCCTAGTCATGAGTTTCCTGTTGAGGCAGATACTTACACTACATGCTTAGCCGCTATGACTGAGATGGGGTGTAATGATACTGTTTGCGTTGATATTGTTATTTTGGATGAATTATTATTTTTTGTTCCAAATACATTTACTCCAGATGGAGATAGTTTTAATGAACAATTCCAAGCTGTTTTCACCTCAGGGTATGACCCACAAAACTTTCACATGATGATTTTCAATAGATGGGGAGAAGTTATTTGGGAATCTTTTGATGCTAATGCAAAATGGGATGGAACTTATGGTAATGGAGAAATCGTTCAAGACGGTGTGTATGTTTGGAAAATAGAATTTAAAACTTTACAAAATGACAATAAAATCACTCGCACGGGACATTTAAATGTTATTAGATAGTAAGTTAACAATCCATAAGTTCTTATTTATTTATCAGAGCAACCTGTAGGGACGCACGGTCGTGCGTCCCTACAGGTTCTTCCGAAACAGGTTCTTCCGAAACAGGTTCATCCGAAACAGGTTCTTCCGAAACAGGTTCTTCCAAAGCACGCTCCCCAATCAAACTACTCGAAATTCCTCAAATAAAAAGCTCTTGGCTGTCTATCGTCATAAATCTCTGTATAATTTCAAACTTAGTACCAAATTAACTTCCAATTTCATCCGATTTCACTAATTTTCGCAGCGAAAGAGAAAACTATGGCAAAATTAAGACCGTTTAAAGCTGTTCGTCCTACACGTGATAAAGCTCACCTTGTGGCTTCACGCCCTATTTTTACTTATAAACCCTCAATTTTAAAAGCGAAACTAGAAGAAAACCCTTTTACTTTTATACACATCATTCATCCAGAATATTTTGAAAATGATGAAACAAAAACTTCTCCTAATTCACCAGAAAGGTTTCAGAAAGTAAAAGATAAATACCAAGAGTTTGTGAATGACGGTGTATTTATTCAAGATGAAACACCTACGTTTTATATTTATAGACAAACCAAAAACAACCATGCTTTTCTTGGTGTAATAGCAGGAGCAAGCGTAGAAGAATATCAAAATAATAAAATTAAAAAACATGAAGCAACTATTACATTAAGAGAGGAAATGTTTACGAATTACCTTGATATTGTTGGAGTAAATGCTGAACCAGTTCTTTTAAGCCATAAAAAGAGCAATGAAGTAGACGATGTTTTAAATAAAATTACGTTAAAAAATCCAGAGTATGATTTTAGTACAACCGATAATATAAGACACGAGCTTTGGGTTGCAACTTCAGATGAAGTGGCACAGTTGCAAGTAGCGTATGATAAAATTGAGAACATTTATATTGCCGATGGTCACCATAGATCTGCATCTTCTGTTCGATTAGCCGATAGAAGAAAAGCTGATAATCCAAAAGCAAAAAACAAAAATTACGAGGCTTTCTTAAGTTTTTTTATTGATGAAGAAAGGCTTCAAATTTTACCGTTTAATCGTTTATGTAAATCATTAAATGGACTCACAAAACCTGATTTTTTAGATAGATTAACTCAACGTTTTGAAATAACTCAAATTGAAAAAGGATCAGTGCCAGAGAAAATGCACACATTTCAGATGTATATCGATAATGAATGGTATCAACTTAATGCAAAACCTGAGATTATTTCAACCAAAGACGCTGTGAGTTCAATAGATCCTGAGATTTTAACGCGTGAAATCCTTTCCCCCATACTTGGGATTCATGATTTAAAAACGGATAAAAATATTAGCTTTTTAAGTGGAGAGAAAAGTATAAAAAAAATTGAACAACTTGTAAATAAGGGTGTTTACAAAGTAGCATTTCTGCTTTATCCAGTTACTATGGCACAAGTAAAAGCAGTGGCCGATGAAAATGCTGTAATGCCTCCAAAATCAACTTGGGTAGAGCCAAAATTACGAAGTGGATTAACAATTTACAAAATTGACGAATGATAGAAAATAATTTAGCTGAAATAAAAAAGAGTATTCCCGATGATGTTAAGTTGGTAGCCGTTTCTAAGACGAAACCAAATAGTGCTATTCTGGAAGCTTATGAAGCTGGACATCGAATTTTTGGAGAGAATCGTGTGCAAGAATTAACAGAAAAGCAGGAAGATTTACCAAAAGATATTGAATGGCATATGATCGGTCATTTGCAAACGAATAAGGTGAAATATATCGCTCCCTTTGTTGCTTTGATTCATGGTGTACATAAATTTAAACTTTTAAAAGAAATTGATAAACAAGCCAAAAAAGTAGGTCGTGTCATTGATGTGCTCATTCAGTTTCATATTGCTCAGGAAGACACTAAATTTGGTTTTGACTTTGATGAAGCCAAAGAAATGTTAGCTTCAGATGATTTTCTAGCATTGCAAAATATTAATATTCGCGGAGTGATGGGAATGGCTACGTTCACTGATAACAAAGAACAAATAGCTGACGAATTTAGAACCTTAAACAACTATTTTCAAGTATTTAAAAGCAATTTTTTTAAATTTAATGATGAATTCAATATAGTATCTATGGGCATGAGTGGTGATTATGAAATTGCGATCGAAGAAGGAAGTAATATGATTCGTGTTGGAAGCGCAATATTTGGTTCAAGAAAATGAAAATAATAATCAGTATACTTTTTTTTTGCGCACTAGTTTTAACTGCTACTGGTCAAAATAATTATGTTGACTCCTTAAAAAAAGTTAGGGTGTCTTACGAGAAGAAGTTGTTAGTTTCTGATGAAATGCTTGATAAAAAAGAACAACAAAGCATCGAAAAACTATCATATTTTCCAATTGATACTGCATGGAGAATAGAAGCTACTCTAATTAAGGATAAAGGTAAAAAATTCAAAATGCCTACATCAACAGAAAGAAAACCGATTTATCGCAGGTACGGTTGGGTTTGTTTGGAGCACGAGGGGAGAGAGTTTCGTTTAGCGGTATATCAGAACTTGGAATTGAGTGACAAAAAATATAAAAACTATCTTTTCCTACCCTTTAAAGACGCTAATGCACCCGATGTAACTTATGGTGCTGGAAGATTTATTGAACTCTACAAACAGAAACGTTCGAAAACTATAAATGTAGACTTCAATACTGCATTTAATCCCTACTGCGTTTATTCTCATCGTTTTTCTTGTCCCATCACCCCAAGGGAAAATCACCTTGATTTTAATATTGAAGCTGGGGAGAAAAATCCCGTAACAAAACGTATTAAAGAGTAAGTATTTTAACTTACAAAAAACCTTACGTTAATTTTTAAACAGACTTAATATTTTCACCTTTATTTTTCAATTAAGATGTTATTTTCAATTAAGTTTGCAATTAGATAACATTTTATATACAGTACTACTTCTACATTTATTTTTAAAACAAGAACGTTAATGTTGAAGAAAAATCCCATAAAAATGGTGCTTAACTATGTATATAAAATTTGAATTTTAAAATTTTATAATATGACAAACTTAAAACTACTAACTTTTTGTTCAATTCTAGCCTTTACAAACTATTGCTTTTCACAAAATGTTGGTATTAACGAAACTGGAAATACAGGTGATCCAAGTGCCGGTTTAGACGTTGATTTTGATGATAAAGGAATGCTGATCCCTAGAGTAGCATTAACTCAAACAACAAATGCTGCCCCAGTTGCAGCTCCAGCAAATGCATTGCTGGTTTTTAACACGGCAACGGCTAATGATGTTTTACCAGGATATTATTATTGGTATAATGGTGAGTGGATAAGAATCGGAGCTGGTGAAGGATATTGGGAACGAGATCCAGCAAATGAGTATTTGTTTCCTTCAGAACTCGATGACCGTATTGGAATTGGGACAAATACACCAACTGCAAAACTTGATGTAGATCATGATACAGAAGATATTGCAGTGAGAGCAGAAGGTGAATTTGGGCCAACAATAGGTTATTTGGGGGTTCAAGGAGCCAATAACTTTGATGGTATTCCTACTTTGGATATCAATGGTAATGAAATTGGGGTAGTAGGAATTTCTACTGGCACATCAACCAATGATAATTACGGTGTATATGGTCATTCAAACGGATGGGGTGGTCGTTTTGAATACGAAAACGGTAATAACTACGTTGAGTTGGGTGGTAACAATTATGCTGCTCGCATTGTCGACGGTTCAGAAGGAGAAGGTAAAGTTTTAACCTCCGTCGACAACAACGGTAATGCCATTTGGAAAAAACCAGGTTGTGGAGACAATCAAGAAGGTTTTGAATCTGGTACTGGCCCCTGGAATGACGGGGGTGGCGATGACCCATGGGAAACCAACTCAGGGGGAACCACTTCTGGTAGTACTGGGCCTACAGCAGCCAACGAAGGAACAAGTTATGCATACTGTGAAACAAGTGGAACAGCTGCGGGTGATGTTTTTATTTTTCAATCTGAAATGACAACATGTAATGATCCTTCAATTACGTTTGACTACCATATGTATTTCAATGGATCTACAGATGGAACACTAAATTTAGATGTTTCTACAGATGGAGGAACAACTTGGAACAACCTTTGGAATATGACTGGTGATCAAGGAACTGCATGGCAAAATGATGAAACAGTTAACTTAGGAGCCTATGCAGATCAAGGTATCCTCATTCGTTTTCACTTTACAGTAGGAACTGGAACTTCCTATCAATATGATTGTGCATTAGACGATATAAATTTGATTGATATTGATGTAAATGCAGGCTCATTTGCAGCGACTGATGATGACTGGGAACGTGTAGGGCCAAATTTCGTAAGAACGATGTATGAAGATGATAGTGTTTTAGTAGGAACCACTGGAAATGGTCCAACATTTCCTTATGAATTTGCCGTAGATAACGGATTAGCTTCAGGAACCAATACTGGTATCGGTTCCATCGAGTACTTCACCGATGAAGCATCAGAAACCACTATCAACAATCGATTTAGTTCAGCTGAAGATGCAATACATGATCTTGGTTCAACAACTCAAAGATGGGATGAAGTGTTTGCTGCAAATGGTGTGATCAACACATCCGATAGAAGAGACAAAAAAGATATAGAAAATTTGAATTATGGTCTCGCTGAAGTGATGCAACTGAAGCCTGTTTCTTTCAACTGGAAAGATCAGCTCAATTCTCCCGACAAAGCAGGAGTAAAAAAGCTTGGTTTGATCGCTCAAGACTTGTATGAAGTTATACCAGAAGTAGTAAAAACCAAAGATTACGTGAAAATTGGAGAAGATCCCGATACTGAGGAACCAATAAGAGAAGTGCAAGAAGCTAAAAGATGGGGGGTTTATTATTCTGACCTGATTCCAGTGCTCGTAAAAGGTATTCAAGAACAACAAGAAATCATAGAAAATCAAAACACTAAAATTGAATCGTTAGAAAGTCGAATTGAAAGATTGGAAGCGCTGATTGAAAATAAAGAATAATAGATCCTTAATTTTTTAATAAAGCTTTTATTATGATAAAATACTACATACTCATTTCTTCTGTCTTTTTAACAATTACTCAATTGTTCTCACAGGCACAGGTCGTTGTTAATGATGATGCCTATGTTACAATGGATGGAGGCACAGCAGTAGATCCAATTTATATGGTTCTGGATAATCCTAATGCAAACGCTTTGGTCACAGCAGGAACGGGTGGGAATTTAATTTCAGAAAATGAATACAATAAACTTCGGTGGAATATTGGAGGTTCTACGGGTAATTATGAAGTCCCTTACACGACTGGAACAGGTACGGATGTAAAAATTCCTTTGTCATATGGGATAACTGGTGCTGGATCAGGTGGAACACATATTGATTTCTCAACTTATCCAACGAATGTTGCAAATACTCCATATCCTTCCATGGTCAATAATGTTTTAGATCAAAATACCGAGACCATGGATAATTCTGATTATTTAATTGATCGCTTTTGGATTATAGATGCGATGAATTACACGAACAGACCTGGAGTGAATATGGATTTTGGATATGATGCTGCAGAAACAGTCGGCAATATTATTGTCCCTGGTGCAATATTAGCCCAACGGTATAATACAAATACAAATAGTTGGACTGATGGCGGCCCTGGAATGTACCTGTTTTATGGCGCTGACAATGGTGTTGATAGAGTTGAGAATGCAAATGTACCTGGAAGCGAAATGTATGAAGCTTGGACTTTAGTTGATCACAGTAATCCTCTCCCGGTTGAACTAATTAAGTTTAATGCAGAATGCAATACTGGTTACGTAGGGTTAGAATGGCAAACAGCATCAGAATCAAACGCTTCGCATTTTAACCTTGAAAAAAGTGTTGATGGTGTCACTTGGGATGTTATTAAAACGGTTGAAGCGCAAGGAAACTCTACTGATTTAACAACTTATGATGCGCGAGACTTAAATCCTTCCAATAGTATTGCTTACTATAGATTGGTTCAGTATGATTTTAATGGAGATTTTACAGTTTTTGATGCGCAAAGCGTGGAACCATGCTCAAACAACGAATTGTCTATTGAGGTTTCCAATTTGTTTAATGGGAAGTACCAGATTAAAATAAAGTCTCCAAAAAAACAAACATTTAATGTAGATTTAAGCTCTATGAATGGAAAAAAAATTAAAGAAACACAAACATTGAATGTAGTAGAAGGAGACAATGTTTTTGTTTATGACGACCAACACCTTAATAGAGGAATGTATATGCTGTCAATTAGTAATGAGGTTAAAAGAAGTGCACATAAAATTATGATTCATTAATTTCGTTCCAGAATAGATTTTTCTGTTATCTGTAGTTCCCTATTTATAAGCCGATAGATTTAAAAATGATCCTCAACAAACTGGGCAAATTTTTCTACAAAATCATTGATTTCTGATTCTGTCCAGCTTGAGTGCGTTTTGTTTGGATATAAAGTCGCCTGATTATAAATCCCTTTGTCATTCAATTCATCGTGCAGTAAATCTAATTGTGAAGGTGGAACAAGCGTGTCCTGACCTCCATAAAATGATATCGTTGGAGATGAGTTAGTCGTGATTTGTTTTGCAGGACTTACCTCTTCATACAGTTGTGGATTTTCGGCTATTGTTTCAGTTCCTACCAGAGCAGGGGTAATTGCAGACGCTGTAAAAGTATTGTAGTAAGCTGTATCAGTAAAATCTGAAGGACCTACAACATTGCACACACCTTTTACTTCATTATTTGGGTCAAAAGCATAACTATAAAGCATTGAAAGGTGAGCACCTGCTGAAATACCGTAAAAACAATATTGACTAGAAACATTATACTTATTTTTTTGTATTTCAGTAATTGCCTTTTGAATATCTTCAATTTGCTTTGGGTACCCTGGATTATTAGGCGTTCCCAATCGATAGTTGAGATTAATCACTGCATAATCAGGATAGGTAGTTTTTAAGTTGTCTAAAGTAGAAGAAAAACTACTTTTACTACCAGATGACCAGCCTCCACCATGAATTAATACAAAAACCTTTGTTGATGTGGCGTTCCTATTTGAAGGTAGATATATGTCCATTATTTGTCTTTCATCCAAACCATAAGGAATGTCTTCAAGCGTGTAAGCTTGTGAATTTTTATAGGTAGACTCTTCTTCATCTTCATTTGTATCATCTTTTTTACATGAAGTATGGACGATAAGACTAAAGAGGAGTAGAATAAATAATTGCTTAGCCGTTTTCATTTCCTATTTTTTTAAAAAGCATATTTATAACCGTAATGATATCTCTAATGTAATAATTTCTTACAAAAATGCCATAAAAACAAGGTCCTTAAAGTATCTCGGTTTTTATTTTTATCAGTGATTAAAGACTCTAAATATAAACATATAAAAATCAATTTATTAGAAACATGTCGCATCCCTGACTCATAGTTAAAAAATAAGCTTATTTTTTTGATAAATCGCTGATTAGTATGTAACTTAGACTTTTGAAATTTAGAAGTAATTTTTTAATACTAAATAGTTATGAAATATCTGGTAATTACATTGACATGTTTGTTTAGTATTACGTTTTTTACAACATTTTCTCAAATGTCTCCGAAAGCGTATAATTACAACAATTTTTCGGAAGGTGGACAAGAAATATCCGAGGAAATGCTCGATTTAATTCCATCAGATTATCACAATCATCCAGAATTTGGGAAATTACCATACAATGCCCCTTGTGATGATTGTTTTGAGTTAATTCATAAACGTACCGATACA
Organism: Brumimicrobium sp.; assembly: GCA_040882265.1. GTDB lineage: Bacteria > Bacteroidota > Bacteroidia > Flavobacteriales_D > Crocinitomicaceae > Brumimicrobium. Next base: position 9,407 of record JBBEBO010000100.1, read on the forward strand.
ACTAAAATGTTTGTAGGCAAAGGTACGAATGGAACACATTTTTATTCACAAGCAACATTAGGGTTGGTTCACTATGAAAAAGATGGACGCCTTTTAACTTATGACCCACGTTTGAAACCACTTTCTAGTGGAGTATATAAAAGTGAAAATCAAGATACTCCAACGTTTATTGATATAAATGAAGAAAATACTGGTTTTGAAATTAATAATAAACAATTCAAATTCAACAATAAGTTGGAACTGTACTTAATTAAAGAAGATGGTGCCGAGGTTAGTCTTGGAATTGCAGACTGGAGTAATCATACAGTTGGAGAAGAGGGTATAAAAGTTATAGACGCTTGGGAAGGAATTGACATTACAGTATCATTTGGTTTAGATAAAATTAAGACGAATTATGTAATTGATTCACCGCTTGATTATTTAGACGATATCGCTGAACTAAAATTTTCTGATAATATTATTTTGCCTGATAATTATGAAATGGAAGAAGGAGACGATGAGCTTATCGATTCTGAAGGAAATAGATTCGGGAGTTATGACATTTTAAACTCTCAAGGAGAAAATGTTTTTAAAATTCACAAAGCGTTTGGCTATGATAAAAGTGAAATCAAAGAAAGATCTAGAAGTTTTTATTATGAACTAGATGAGACTTTTAATCTATTTGTTCCAGTTGACTGGATAACAAGTGACTCAACAGTTTTTCCTCTAACTATAGACCCACTTGTAACTTCTACTGGTACGCAAACCGCTGGCTGGATGTCATTTTTCTATAATGGAGCATGGTGTGGTGGAGCAGGAAGCTGTAATTATAACCTAACTGTTCCTAAGCCTGCAAATTCAACAATTACGGGTACAACAATGGATGCAGTTTATGAATCGCTTGGAGGGTATTGTGCAGCTACATGTTGGATGAACGAAGCAGGCTTTAAAGTTACGAGCCCTTGTGGAATATCACCTGCTCCTGCAGCAACTTTTTGGAGTTGTAATGCACCAAATCCAGGCACTTGTACTGCTGCAGGTTTTGATGTGTATGCTGAACTTGGTAGTTGTTTAGGTGCTGCATGTTCTGGAAATGTCACATTTCAAATCCAGAACTCTTATTGCTTCTGTTCATTAGGAGGAAACTGCGGTGATAATTGCCAATGGATGCCAAATAATACATGGTCAATGACTTTAGAAGGACATACACTAGAAACATTAGGAAACACAGCAACTGGTAATGGGACTGAAACTATCAATACTTCTGATTGCTCTGGTTCTACTACTCTTGATCCAGATGTATTAAATGGTGTACCTGGATATACCTATTCATGGAGTAATGGGCAAACTGCTTCAACAATAAATGTAAGTAATGCTTCAGGTGCTCATACTGTAGATGTTACAGATGCTTGTGGTGTAACAAGAACAGCGACTTTTGAAGTAAACTGTCCGCTTGCAGTAACACTTGCTAATTTCACAACAGAAAATTTAGGTGAAAGTGTATTCGTTGAATGGGAAACAAAAACTGAGCGTGATAACGATTATTTTCAAATTTTAAGGTCAGATAACGGTGAAACTTTTGAAGTTATTGGTGAAGTTGATGGCGCTGGAAACTCAAATTCTCCTATCAATTATAGCTTTAAAGACAAAAAGCCTCTAAATAACATTTCCTATTACCAACTTGCAATTGTAGATATAAACGGGGAAACAGAATATTCAAGTATTGAGTCTGTAAATAGATTAAGTGGCAATACCGCTCTTCAATTAATTCCAAACCCCGCTAGTGAAAAGGTTGATGTTGTTTTTGATTTTCCGACTTCAGGCAACTTTGATCTTATAATATCAGATATGATGGGCAACAAAGTATTTGAGGACATATTAAGTAAGGAGAAAGGAACACAGAATACTAATGTAAATACTTCTCAATTTAGAAGTGGTACATACAATGTTCAACTGATCACAAAGAATAAGGTTTATTCAGCTAAATTAGTTGTTGAGTAATAAATGTTTTTATTTGAAAGCTATGTTGAGTAGAATCAAGAACAATTGCATTCGCCTTATTTTGTCAAAAAAATGAGTTTTTAACCCCTTACTTTACTCTTTATTTCATTAACTTCGCCTCACGAAATCTTAGAAAATAAAGAATATGAGTTACGATATCATTGTTGTTGGAAGTGGACCAGGTGGATATGTTACAGCTATTAGAGCGTCTCAGTTGGGACTAAAAACTGCTGTAGTTGAAAAAGAATCACTTGGGGGTGTTTGTCTAAACTGGGGCTGTATCCCAACAAAAGCATTGCTTAAAAGTGCGAATGTCTTTGAATATTTAAATCACGCTGAAGATTACGGAATTAAAGTAAAAGGAGGTGAAGCTGATTTTGGCGCTATGATTAAAAGAAGTCGTGGTGTAGCTGAAGGCATGAGCAAAGGTGTTCAGTTTCTCATGAAAAAGAACAAGATTGATGTAATTAATGGAACAGGTAAAATATTAGCTGGAAAAAAAGTAGAAGTTACTGATGATAAAGGTAAAAAAGAAACTTATTCTGCTGGAAAAGGTGTGATTATTGCCACAGGAGCTCGATCTAGACAACTCCCAAACCTAAAGCAAGACGGTAAAAAAGTTATTGGTTATCGTGAAGCAATGTCTTTGGATAAACAACCAAAGAAAATGGTGGTTGTTGGTTCAGGTGCAATAGGCATCGAGTTTGCCTATTTTTATAATGCGATTGGTACCGATGTAACTGTCGTAGAATATATGCCAAGTGTAGTTCCTGTTGAAGACGCTGATATTTCTAAAGAGTTAGCTAAATCATTAAAAAAACAAGGAATCACAGTTATGACGGATTCTTCTGTTGAAAAAGTAGATACAAAAGGTACAGGCTGTAAAGTGACTGTCAAAACTAAAAAAGGAGAAGAAAAAATTGATTGTGATATTGTTTTATCCGCAGTAGGAATTGAAGCAAATATAGAAAACATTGGTCTGGAAGATGTCGGAATAGCAACAGATAAAGGCAAGATTTTAGTAAATGATTTCTATCAAACAAACATGCCAGGTTACTATGCAATCGGTGATTGTGTTCCCGGTCAAGCATTAGCTCACGTTGCAAGTGCTGAGGGAATTATTTGTGTTGAAAAAATTGCAGGACATCACCCAGAAGCTTTAGATTACAACAATATTCCAGGTTGTACATATTGTTCACCAGAAATCGCTTCTGTTGGTTATACAGAGAAAGCGGCAAAAGAAGCAGGATACGAACTGAAAATCGGAAAATTCCCGTTCTCTGCATCCGGTAAAGCAAGTGCTTCTGGTGCTAAAGAAGGTTTTGTGAAATTAATTTTCGATGCAAAATACGGTGAATTACTAGGTGGTCACATGATTGGTGCTAATGTAACTGAAATGGTCGCTGAATTAGTAGCTGTAAGAAAATTAGAGGTTACTGGTGAAGAATTAATTAAAACTGTTCACCCACACCCAACAATGTCAGAGGCTGTTATGGAAGCTGCAGCAGCTGCTTATGATGAGGTGATTCATTTATGAGTTTAGAGTTCAGAGTATAGAATTTAGAGTTGGGGGTGGTGAATCTGCCCTCAACTTTTATTTTAATCTATCAATTCTTCTGCGAAATTTTTCCATGTTAGTTTTTGATGACCGTTGCTCAAAGTCTTGGTCGGATTACTTAGCACACTGATAATACCTTTCGATAAAGCTAATGGTGTCGCTTCATTTATAATTAAACCTTCCTGGTCATTTTTAATGAATTCACTTAAGCCACCAACATTTGTGCTCACAACTGGCTTTTGAAAATGCTTTGCTATTGCAATGATTCCACTTTGTGTGGCTGTTTTGTATGGTAAAACTATTGTTTCAGCAGCGGAAAAATAATATTTAACTTCACTGTCTGGAATATATTTTAGGTGTAAATGAACACGCTTTTTTATTCCAGTCTTATCTATAATTTCGCGATATTTTTCAAACCCTCCATAGACTTCTCCCGCAATAATCAAATGAATATTTTCAGGTAGATCAGCCATTGATTTTAGTAACAAATCGAGACCTTTATAATCGCGAATTAAGCCAAAAAATAATATGTACTTGTACTTGTCTTCAAGGTTTAAGTGCTGTAGCGCCTTTTCTTTATTCACCGATTCACCAAAATGATTGTAAACAGGATGATGTAAAACCTTAACATTTATACTTGGGTATGAAGCTATAATATCATTTTTAACGGCCTCAGAAAGAGCTATGCAATGCGTATTTCGTTTGAAAAAATAATTGGACAGCAATTTGTCTAATTTGCCTTTTTCATGAGGTATAGCGTTGTGAACAATCGAAATCACTTTACAATGTTTTTGCATTTTTCCAGCAACATAACCTAAAGATGGTGCCATATAAGGCATCCAATAACCAATAATTAGTAAATCGGGTTTAAAGTCTTTTATTTTTTTTACTGTAGCTAAAAAAGAACCAGGGTTCATTGCATTGAGTATTCTCTCCGAAGGTATTTTATCTGCTTCATCACTTTCCTCAACATATTGTGTTTTCCCCGGAAATAATGATTTAGGATATTGAAGCGAAAAATTAAATGCTTTTGTTTCATGCTCTCTTTCAAGTGCTCTATACAATGCTCCATTAAACTGGGCAATACCACCTCGATAAGGATAAAACGTCGACAAAAAAGCAATTTTCATAATAATGCGAATATAAGAACAAATTAAATTATAGCTGTATCTTTTAACAGGTTCCATGGTAGTTGCACTTCTGAGATATTGAGGGGTTCACTTCGTCTCCTAAATTTTAAATATCTTTGTACGGATTATAAAAACGATTTAAGAATGAAGATTTTGATGGTTTGCTTGGGTAATATATGTCGTTCGCCAATGGCTGATGGCTTATTGCGTAAAAAGATTAAAGAGCAAGGATTAAATGCTGAAGTAGATTCTGCTGGAACAGGCGACTGGCATGTTGGAGAAGCACCAGATGATCGCATGCGTGAAACGGGTAAAAAGTTCGGCGTTCCAATAGACGAATTGAGAGGAAGACAGTTTAAAGTAGCAGATTATGACAATTTCGACAGAATCTATGTTATGGATCAAAGTAACTATAAGAATGTTTTAGCTTTAGCACGAAACCAAGAAGATCGAGATAAGGTTGAACTTATATTAAACGTTTCTAACCCAGGAAAAGATTTAGAAGTGCCAGACCCCTACTTTGGAGGCGATGAAGGGTTTAAAAACATATTCAAAATGTTGGATGAGGCAACTGATTTTATTGTAGAAGAAATTAAAAATAATTAATGGCAAAAGCTAAATTATACTTACTACCCACAACGATGGGTTCTGAGAATTGGGAACATGTTATTCCTTCTGAAATTGCAAAATTAGCAGTAGAAACAAGATATTTTGCAGTTGAAAATATCAAAAGCGCACGACGTTTTCTGAGAAGGCTTGATCGTGCTTTTCCAATCGATGATTGTACCTTTTTTGAACTTTCTAAAAAAACTCCTCCAGAGGAATTACCTGCAATGCTTAAACCAATTCAAAATGGTCACAATGTAGCTATAGTTTCTGAAGCGGGTTGTCCTGGTATTGCTGATCCAGGGGCAGATCTCGTAGCATTAGCACATCAAAAAGGAGTTTTTGTGAGTCCACTAACAGGACCGTCTTCAATTTTGCTAGCGCTTATTGGAAGCGGGTTTAATGGTCAGTCATTTGTTTTTCACGGTTACGTTGCTAAAGAAAGAAAACAGCGCATTCGTGAGTTTAAAGACTATGAAAAGATAGCTACCAAAACAGGACAAACCCAAATATTTATGGAGACACCATTTCGTAATATGAACCTTTTAGAAGATTTATTGAACGAATGTATGGATGCTACCCAATTATGTATTGCCTGTGACTTGACGATGCCAACAGAGCGGATTCAAACAATGAGTGTTGCAGAATGGCGTGAAAATGCTTTTGACTTAAACAAACGTCCAACGATGTTTCTAATCGGGAAGTTTTATACGCACAATTAACCCGCTAATTTAAATCTTGTAGTTTGCCTTCAATGATAGAAATTTTTTCTTCAGCGTCGGCTTGCTTTTTCTTTTCACTAGCAACAACCTGCTCAGGAGCATTGTTTACAAACCGTTCATTGCCCAACTTTTTTTGTACCGCTTTTAGGAACCCTTTTGTATAGCTGAGTTCTTCTTCAAGTTTTTTGCGTTCACTTTCAATGTCTACTGTATCTCCAAATGGAATGAAGTATTCCGTGTTTTCAACAATAAAAGAATAAGCATTTATCACTTTGTCATCAACGTAATTAAGCGAGCTAAGATTACCCATTTTATTGAGTACAGAGTCCATTCTTTTTGGGTGTTTTTCACTTTTACCAATATTAAAATCAAGCTTGATCTTATTCGCAATATTGTTGTGAGTCCTGATATTTCTGATATTGGTAATTACTTCAGAAGCTGTTTTAAAATCTTTAATCAAAGATTCATCTATTCCTCCAATTGATGGCCATTCTGAAATAATAATATCATCACCGTCTTTTCTTTTTCTTAATACATGCCATAATTCTTCAGAAATAAAAGGTGTAAAAGGATGCACTATTTTAAGTAGTTTTTCGAAAAATAGTACTGTTATTTCTTTTGTTTTAGCATCAATTGGTTGCTGATAATTGGGCTTAATTAATTCGAGATACCAAGAACAGAAATCATCCCAAATCAATTTATAAGTTGCCATCAAAGCATCTGAAATCCTAAATTTATCGTACTGTTTATTGATGTTTTTAAGCGTCTCATTAAATTTACTCTCAAACCATTCAATAGCAATTTTGGAAGATTCAGGTTGCTCAATATCCTTAACTTCCCAAGAATCTATCAATCGAGACGCATTCCACATTTTGTTTGTGAAATTTCTGCCTTGCTCACACTGACTTGAGTCGAAAGGCAAGTCGTTACCTGCGGGTGATGAAACCAACATTCCAACACGAACTCCATCCGCTCCATATTTCTTAATGAGCTCTAATGGATCAGGTGAATTACCTAATGATTTAGACATTTTTCTACCCAGTTTGTCACGAACGATTCCCGTGTAGTAAACATTTTTAAAGGGCAATTCATCCATGTACTCATATCCCGCAATGATCATACGAGCTACCCAGAAGAACATAATTTCAGGCGCTGTTACTAAATCATTTGTCGGATAATAATATTTTATCTCTTTATTTCCGGGTTCATTTAAACCTTTAAAAACAGAGATTGGCCACAACCAACTTGAAAACCATGTATCTAAAACATCTTCGTCTTGATTTAGATCGTTTGCAGAAATCGATTTACCTGATTTTTCTGAAGCTAACTTAATTGCTTCTTCCTCTGTTTTTGCAACCACAAAATCATCTGCTCCTTCACCGTAATACCAAGCTGGAATACGATGTCCCCACCACAACTGACGAGAAATACACCAGTCCTTGATGTTTTCCATCCAGTGACGATAGGTGTTTTTCATATTGTCTGGATGAAATTTAATATCGCCATTCATAACGTGTTCCAAAGCTGGTTCAGATAGGCTTTTCATATCCACAAACCACTGCAATGATAATCGAGGTTCAATTACAGCATCTGTACGTTCAGAAAAACCAAGTTTATTGATATGATCTTCAACCTTGATTAAGTATCCTTTTTCTTCTAGTTCTAAGGCGATTGCTTTACGCGCTTCAAAGCGGTCTTGGCCTTCGTAGTGAAGCCCATTTTTATTTAACGTACCATTTGCATTTAGAATGTCAATTGTTTCTAATTCGTGTTTTTTTCCAAGCTCATAATCATTTGTGTCATGTGCGGGTGTTACTTTCAAACAACCTGTACCAAACTCCATGTCTACATATTCATCTAGAATAATTGGTATCGTTCGATTTGCAACTGGAACAACAGCAAATTTTCCATGTAAATTGGCAAAACGCGCATCATTTGGATTTACACAAATGGCAGAATCACCTAAAATAGTTTCAGGTCGAGTTGTAGCAATTGTTAGCCACTCGTCATCCGTTCCCGCAATTTTGTACCTTACATGAAACAGTTTAGAATTCACTTCTTTGTGTAATACTTCCTCATCAGAAAGTGCTGTTTTCGCTTCTGGATCCCAATTGATCATGCGAACTCCACGATAAATTTTTCCTTTTTTGAATAAATCAATAAATACATCGATTACAGAATCAGCGTAATCTTTGTCCATTGTGAAATGGGTTCTTTCCCAGTCACATGAAGCACCAAGTTTTTTTAACTGATCGAGAATAATTCCACCGTGTTTTTCTTTCCATTCCCAAGCGTGTTTCATAAAATCATCACGCGAAAGGTCTGATTTTTTAATGCCTTCAGTTCGCAATTTATTTACAACTTTTGCTTCAGTTGCAATAGAAGCGTGATCCGTTCCAGGAACCCAACAAGCGTTTTTTCCTTGCATCCGTGCACGACGAACCAAAACATCTTGAATAGTATTGTTCAACATGTGTCCCATGTGTAAAACACCTGTTACATTTGGTGGAGGAATAACAATCGTATATGGTTCTCTATCATCTGGTTCACTGTGAAAATAGTTCTTTTTCATCCAGTGATCGTACCATTTTTCCTCTGCTTTATTCGGCTCGTATGTCTTTGGAATTTCCATTGAGTTTTAATCTTTGCAACAAAGATAATGATTGTTTGCAATGGTTGGAGAAATTTACTCACACTATTCATTAATTTCCTATTTCAACGACCTCAAAATAATTTTAATCCAATTTTCCTTGTTTAAGCTTATATATATAATTTTTATTTACTTTTATCAATCATTAAAAAAACTGATTAACAAACTGAATAAAAGCCGTTTAAATGAAGAACAATCTAAAAATTTTTGCGTACGTCATAATTGGAGCATTGATCATGCTTGTAGATGCTTTTTATAATGGTTTTCCGATTGTTTATTCTGATACTTCAACATATCTTTCTTCAGGTTTTGAATTAGAGACTCCATTTGATCGTCCAATTACATACGGAATTTTGTTGCGTTTATTCAGTTTAAACGGAGTATCTTTATGGCTTGTAGTCTTTTATCAAGCGCTGATTTTATCCTATCTTATATTTCAAGTTGTTAAAATAACTGTTGGAAACAAAAACTATTTGAAATATGGAGCGATATTAATTGTATTACTTTCTTTTTTGACGAGCTTGTCTTGGACAGTAAGTCAATTGATGCCTGATATCTTTACTGCAATTGGTTTACTTAGTTTGTTGTTAATTTTATACGGAAAATACAAGCAAAGCACTTTGATAGGCTTGCATTTCATCTACTTCATATCAGTTGCAGTTCACATGTCGCACGTACTTTTATTTGGGTTAATAATTATTATTCTTTACCTCTTTAGAAGGTATTTTCTTCAAAAAAAATATCACCCAAGAAGATTGCTTCGAACGTCAATTTTATTATTGTTAACAGTTGCAACGATTATAACGATGGGTTCAGCAGTTTCTAAGTCAAGACATGTCTTTTTTATGGGTGCAATGGTTGAGCACGGAATAGCCAAAACTTACCTGGATGAACATTGTGAAGAAAAATCATTCGCTTTATGTGAGTACAAAGATTCACTTCCTGAAAGAGCCTATCAATTTGTTTGGGATGAAGGGAGTCCTTTTTATAAAATAGGTGGGTGGAAAGGCACTAAAACAGAATTTAATGAAATTATCTACGGTTCATTTTCTCAACCAAAATATATTGGCATTCACATCAGAGAATCACTGAAAGCTACACTCGAACAGTTGACTCTTTTTGGAATTGGAGATGGAAACGGTAGTTTTTTAGAGGAGACACTATTGTACAAAAGGGTAAAGTTATATTTTCCTCATGAAATAAAAGCGTACAAGAATTCACTCCAGAATCAATCTAAACTGAATCATATAGATTCATTAAACCTCGTTTTTGCAACTATATTATTGATTAGTTTGTCACTACTTGTTATTTTATTAATCCGATTCAGGCATTTTCTAAACCGTAACTTAAAGTTAGTGTTTTCAGTCTCGTTTGTTGCAATTATACTTAATGCTTGGAGTTGTGGAACTTTTGCCAACGCGATTGATCGACTGGGATCAAAAATGATTTGGTTAATTCCTTTTTTAGCTGTTTTGTTTTTGTTTTGTGTTATTCAAGATAGGCAAAGACTTAGGTAGACTTATGAATAATGCAGGTTAAACCTTTACAGAATTTAAATTTACAAAAGCGAAGGTGACCGAGTGTTCCGACTGTAGTGATAACGAAAATCGGAATGTATCGAGGACACCGTTACCCGCACCAAAAACCAATTACTTTGGCTCTACCATCGTGATGACGATTTTCCCTTGGTGATGTTTTGGAAACCATGTGCCTGGTTCAAATTTAAACTTTGAAACATAATTTCTTGCTTTAATTTTTGACGGAGTACTTTTGATTGTTGTCTCTCCTTCAAGGATTTTAATACCACTGATTTCTCCTTTAGCATTGACTGAAATGTTAAATGCAATTTTACCGTTATGGTTTCCTTCAAGCACAAAACTTTTATCGCTCGTCATTTTTCTTTTATCGTCGACTACATCACCAGAAAGCTGTGACCAACTTGTAAGTGTGAATAAAAAACTTGCTAATGCTCCAATAATACTTTTCATAATCATGCTATTTTGCTCCAATTTGGTTTAGATTTTATCAGTCTTTTTAATTCGTTTCTAATTGCAATATACGCTTCATTTGCCAATTTCGGGTCATGTTCTAAAATTTGTTTTGCAGCTTCTCTTGCCGCACTTACAATTTGACCATCACGCGCTAAATCAGCTAAGTTTAAATTTAAAACGCCACTTTGCTGAGTTCCCATAATGTCTCCAGGACCTCGAATTTCTAAATCAACTTCTGCAATTTTAAAGCCATCATTTGTTTCAACCATTGTTTGCAGTCGTTTTTTAGCCTCTTTAGAAATTTTATTCCCTGTCATCAATACGCAATACGATTTATCAGCACCTCTACCAACCCTACCGCGTAATTGATGGAGTTGAGATAAACCAAAACGTTCAGCGCTTTCAATAATCATTACGGACGCATTTGGAACATTTACACCAACTTCAATAACGGTTGTGGCAACCATGATGTGTGTATTTCCTTTCGCAAACTGGTGCATCTCAAATTCTTTGTCTGCAGGTTTCATTTGCCCATGTACGATGCTAACTTGATAATCTGGTCTTGGAAAACTTCTTGTAATCGCTTCGTAACCATCCATCAAATTTTGATAATCCAGTGTTTCGGACTCTGTGATTAACGGATAAACGATATATACTTGTCTCCCCAACGCAACTTCTTCTTTGATTAGTTGAAAAGCTTTGAGTCGACTGCTTTCAAAATAATGAATGGTGTTTATTGGTTTTCTTCCTGGTGGTAACTCATCAATAACTGAAACATCTAAATCTCCGTAAAATGTCATTGCTAATGTTCTAGGAATTGGAGTTGCAGTCATAACCAAAACATGTGGGGGCATTGTGTTTTTGCGCCAAAGTTTTGCGCGTTGTGCCACACCAAAACGATGTTGTTCATCGATTACAGCTATACCTAGGTTCTTAAACTTAACTTTTGGCTCAAGAAGTGCGTGAGTTCCTATGAGTAAATTAATTTCTCCGTTTTCAAGTTCAGCAAACATTTCTTTCCTAGCTGCTGTTTTTGTAGAGCCAGTTAGTAGAGCGACTTTCAAATCCAATGGCTCTAGCAATTCTCTAATTGTTTCGTAATGTTGCTGTGCTAGAATCTCTGTTGGAGCCATAAGCGCTGCCTGAAAATCGTTGCCAATTGCAAACAACATACTAAGTAATGCAACAAGCGTTTTACCGCTTCCAACATCTCCTTGCAATAATCGATTCATGTGTCTTCCTTTTCGAAGATCTACGCGAATTTCCTTTACAACACGCTTTTGAGCATTTGTAAGTTCGAAGGGAATGTGTGACTTGTAAAAATCATCAAAATATTCTCCCGTATTTTCAAATATGTATCCGTTTGCTTTATCAGCAGCACCTTTTTTTCTTAGGAGTAATTCAAGTTGGAGAAATAATAATTCCTCAAATTTTAAACGAAACCGAGCTCTTTGGATATCTTCAGCCGTTTTTGGAATATGCATTTTTTGATATGCGTGTTCTCTTGAGATTAGTCGGTAATGTTGAATTAACTGTTGTGGTAAAATTTCTGGAATTTTTCCTTGAATTGACGTGGCCAACTCGTAGGTTAGTTTTTCTATTCCCTTTGTACTCAATCCTTTTTTTGTAAGCTTTTCAGAACTATTGTAAACAGGTTGTAATCCTTTTTCGTGAGCAACTTCACTCAGTGGAATAATTTCAGGATGTGCTATGTTCCAACTGTTCCCGTACAATGTTGGTTTTCCATAAATGCGAAAGGGAATTCCAGAGCGCAATTTGTTTTTCACCCATTTAGCTCCTTTAAACCAAACCAAATCAATTACACCAGTATCATCCTGAAAAACTGCTTTTAATCTTTTCCCTCTGCCAACTCCAACTTCAGAAACGTGTGTAATTCTTCCTTTTAGCTGAACAGGGATGTTGTCATAAGCAGAAAGGTCTTTAATTTTCATATATTTTGACCTATCTACATAGCGAAATGGAAAGTAGTTGAGTAAATCCCAAAGTTTGTCTACGCCAATTTCTTTTCTGAGCAAATCACCACGTTCAGCACCAACGCCTTTGAGATATTCTATGGGAGTATTCAACAGATAATTCATTATCACGAAGATAATTTTTTCTATTCAAAAAAATGCAGTGAAAATGATTAAGGTTGAATTTTCTTTCTCGTAACTGGCACATTTGAGCCATCGTCATAAACAAAAAGTAATATGTTTGAAGAAAGTTGAGACTTAGGAATCATCAAATCTGCTAAATATTTCTCATCAGAAAATAGTTTTCTTCCAGATACATCATAAACTTCTACAACGCCTACATTTTCAGTTACAATACGGTAAAAGTCAGCATTTTCCTTTACTTCAAAGAATGGTGGTTGAAGGGCTTTGTCAATATCAGATAAGTTAGTGTTATGGATCAGATATGTTTTATTTGAAACTTCTTGCAGTGAATCTAAACCACCAGCAATAATCCAGTTTCCACCACCCATTTTTGCAATTCCACCTAAGTCCATTAAGGTATGTGGCGTGTTTGTTATATTTTCTTTGTTATTTGATTGCACATCATACTTAAAAATTTTAGCTGAAGGATTTACAATACTTGAATCATTGAAAGATTTAGCATCATAATTATGAGCGACTTGAGATCCTCCTACCCAAAAGACTGTTGACCCATGTCCTGAGCATGCGCTTTTGTAATTAGTGCCCCCTGGTGAATCGCCAACATATATCCAATCAATTTGTGTTGGATCATTTGGATTAATAATTCCTTTTCGTAAATATTGTGTAGCAGGGAAGGGGTTTGCTTCTGTGGCTCCACCAAAATAATAAATGGTATCACCTAAAATATATCCCGAAGCACCAAAAGTTTTAAATATATTATCATTTGGAATCTGTGTACCTGATATCCAAGAATCAAAAAACGGGTTGTAGATTTGTACATTTGGAGCATTTCCAAAATTACTCCATCCCGATATCACATAAATTAGGCTGTCGCGCCATACAGACTGAACATGATCATTTACTGGAGTAGGGAGTGAAGTGCCATCGACTTCAAAGGTGTCTAAAGAAGGGTTGTAGATATGAACTCTATCAGAGCTATATTCATTACTATCTGCATCAACATGATAACCACCGATTAGATATATTTTGTTGTTAACAAAGCTCGCTGAAGCACCTATTTTCCCTAACGTATCAGGAACTTCATCTTCTTCTGTCCAAAAATCATTAGTTACACTGTATTTATAAACACGTTGGTGAATATCTGCATACGTTAATGAATCCGAAATTCCACCGAAACTATAAACATATTTCTGGTTATTTACAAATACACCACAAAGCGCATTGTTTGTTGTTGAGTTCGGCATTTCTGCTAATTCAGTCCAGTCCCAACCATTTTGCGAAAAACAGTTAAGCCCAAAAGAAAGTAATATGAGCAGAAGCATTCTTTTCATGTTACGAAGTTAAGAAACAATAAGCTAATGTGGAATATTTGGTCTGTGATTCAAGCAAAATTTATCAATTATTATATTTTTTATTTAGATAGTTACTTGTATCAACGTTTATTATTGAATTAAATTTCATGAAAGATCAAATTTAATGTTTCTAGCATCGTTTTTTTCAATTGACTTTGGTCATTAATTTGGTTAAATTCGCAATCTATTAAAGTTAGAAATTATGAAGATTATAGGTGTTAATGGTTTTGGTAGAATAGGCAGATATTTTACTCGTATGAGTTTAAAGAATGATGCGATAAATGTAGCTATAGTAAATGATTTAGCAGATATTGAAACATTAGCACATTTGTTTAAATACGATTCTGTTCATAGACAAATTGATGAAGATTTTGTAGTTGATGGCAATGCACTTGTTTTTGAAAATGGGAATAAAATTATTTTTACACAACATAAAAATCCAGAAGATATCCCTTGGGGAGAATATAATGTTGATGTTGTTATTGAGTCTACAGGTATATTTAGAACGAAAGAACTAGCTTCAAAACATTTAAAAGGTGGAGCGAAAAAAGTAATTATTAGTGCTCCTGGTCAAGGAGATGATATTAAATCTGTTGTATTAGGTGTGAATGAAGAAATTCTAGATTCTTTAGATGTTGTTGTTAGTAATGCGTCTTGTACTACTAACTCAGCGGCGCCGATGATAAAATTAATTAAAGAATTGTGCGCAGTAAAAAGTGCTTATATTACTACGGTTCATAGTTATACTTCAGATCAAAAGCTACACGATGCACCGCATAAAGATTTAAGAAGGGCAAGAGCTGCGGCACAGTCTATCGTACCAACAACAACAGGTGCTGCAAAAGCATTAAGTAAGATTTTTCCAGAACTAGATGGACAAATGGGCGGTTGTGGTATTCGCGTTCCTGTACCGGATGGCTCATTGACAGACCTAACAATTACGGTAGAAGGCAAAGTTCCTTCAGTTGAAGAAATCAATGCATATTTTAAAAAAGCAAGTGAAAATGAAATGAAAGGGATTCTTTCTTATGTAGATGAACCAATTGTTTCTTCAGATATTATTGGAAACCCAAATAGTTGTGCTTTCGACAGTTTATTAACTTCAACGGTTGGTAACATGATTAAATTAGTAGGTTGGTATGATAACGAAGCGGGATACTCAAACCGATTGGTTGAACTAGCTGCTAAATTATAATAAATGGGAGTAGAAATAGAGCGTAAATTCCTTGTTGATAAAACTGAATGGGAAAAACTAAAACCTGAAACTGGTGAACATATTATTCAAGGATATTTACAGAAATCTCCTGAAAAAACTGTTCGTATTAGGGTGAAAGAAAATCAAGGGTTTGTCACAGTGAAAGGTAAAACAACAGGAATTTCAAGAAAGGAGTTCGAATACAAAATTCCCGCTGAAGAAGCTCGCGAAATGATTGAGTCGTTTTGTACGACTTATATTGACAAGGTTCGTTATAAAATTGTTTTAGATGACTTTACTTGGGAAGTTGACGAATTTAAATCCCCAAATTCAGGGTTGATTTTAGCAGAAGTAGAGCTTCCACACGAAGACACTCAGGTTATTTTACCGAGTTGGGTAACAAAAGAAGTTTCTCATGATCCCCAGTATTTTAACGCTAATATGATATAGATAGAATTGATGGTTCTACCGTGGGAGATTAATATTTTTTATTGCGTATCGGATACTTTACCAGTAAGTTTTTAACCGCAATGGGCGCTAAGGA
>JBBEBO010000101.1:0-24576 GCA_040882265.1 Brumimicrobium sp.
AGGCAGTAAAGAAAATTGCATTGAAATAATCTAACCAATCACATTGGGCAATTAACCTGCATTATTCATGAGTTTTCGTTATTGCCTGTCCCGCTTTTCGGGAAAAAGTCAAAATGTCAATAGATCCAACGATTAACAAAATCTAATCAATTATTTATGATAATTGAAATATTTTCTAAATCGGGATAAATTTGGGTAGCACAGACATTTTTAATGCTCAGAATTGCAACCCACTTTTGGGTATTAAAAATTTTGAGCATTTCCAAAGGTAGCAGCCTGTCCGACCTTTGGCGGAGCAGTTTGGCTTTGGAATAGGAAATTCATGAATAATGCAGGTTAAATAGAGGTGGAAGTACCAGAGAAGGGTGCTTTCACCTTTTTTTTGTGTAGTTTTTGAAACTGATCCTAATTATTACTTATGCTATAGAGGTCTGTTAAGGTGTGCAAAGCTTTTTTTGTCACAAAAATGTGCGCCAAAAGGGAGTGGTAGTTTCTTTGCTTAACCGTGGATTGAAATCCACGGGTAATGATGTGATGTCCCTAGCGGGACTAGGATCTACATTGTTTTTTTGTCAAACTTTTCTTTGCGAGATTGAAGAGGTGGTAAACAAATGTTATCCCAAAACTAGATATTCTAAGGTCGTCAAGAGTGCGAGTGAGAAATCTTAGGTTAATTAAACCTTGGTTCAAAATCGTTGTTTGAATTTTCTTCTTTGTCATCCCAACGTTCTACTCTTTTAATTCCTTCAAGGATTTCAAATTTTTCGATGAGTTCTTCTAAATGATATTTATCCAACACGTAAACTTGAATTTTTCCTTCGAAGAGACCATCGTGTGATTCAAAGCTAATTGAACGCATGTTGACGTTGTGTTGAAAAGAAATAATTTCTGTGATTTTGTTTACGATACCGATGTCGTCGATACCGATAATACGTAGTTTGGCAATATGTTCTTTAACTTCTTTTGCTTTCCAACGCGCGCTTATGCAACGGTAAGCCATTTTAGACATCATATTTTCAGCATTTGGGCAGTCTGTACGGTGAATTTTTATTCCGTCGTTAATTGTAATAAAACCAAAAACTGAATCACCTGGCAGAGGGCTACAGCATTTTGCGAACTGATAGTCGATATTATTAAAATCATCTCCAATGATGAGGGTATCCTTTTTCTTATCAATTCGCTGATTTATGTCTGTATCACGCTTTATTTTCTTCGGCTTTTTTTCTTTTTCAATTTTAAGAACACCACCGACATTTTTTATTTTGCGAAGCTTAGCTAGGTCAACCTTTCCTTTGGCTATTCTGATGTATAGGTCTGTTGCTGTTGAAACGTTATAATATTTTTCTAAAATCGAGATGTTTTCACTGATAAACCGGATGTTGTGTTGCTTGAATTTACGGTCTAAGATTTCTTTTCCATCTTCTGCTATTTTGTTTCGCTCTTCGTTTAATGCAGCTTTTATTTTTTGTTTTGCCCTAGCTGTTATTGCAAATTTTAACCACTCTTCATTTGGTTTTTGCTTGTTTGAAGTAATAATTTCAATTTGATGACCATTTTTAAGTTGGTGACTGAGCGGAACGAGTTTGTTGTTTACTTTAGCTCCGATACACTGCAGACCAATATCTGTATGGATATCGAAAGCAAAATCTAATGTCGTTGCACCAGTTGGAAGAACACGAAGTTCACCTTTTGGAGTGAAAACATAAATTTCATCATTAAATAAGTTTAGTTTAAACTCATTAACGAAGTCCATAGCATCTTGTGAAGGACTGTCAATCAAGTCGCGGATTTCACCAATCCATCGGTCAAATTTATTTTCACCAGATTTTGATTCTTTGTAATTGTAGTGAGCAGCTAGCCCTTTTTCTGCAATAACGTCCATTCTTTCAGAACGAATTTGAACTTCTACCCACTTTCCCTGCGGACTCATTACCGTTGTATGAAGTGATTCATAGCCATTAGCCCGAGGTGTTGAGATCCAATCTCGAAGCCTGTTTGGATTGGGTTGGTAAAAGTCAGTAACAATACTATAAACACGCCAACAATCAGGTTTTTCGAGTTCTTCGGGAGTATCTAAAATTATGCGAATTGCAAATAAGTCAAACACTTCTTCAAATGGAATTTGTTTTGACTGCATTTTTCTCCAGATAGAAGAGACAGACTTTGTGCGCGCCTTTATATCAAAAACATAACCTTCGTTGTTAAGTGCTTCCTTAATAGGGTTCATAAAACGACGAATAAAACGCTGTCTAACAGCTTTGGTAGATTTAAGTTTGTTTTCAACATCTTCATATGCTTCTGGATTCATGTACATTAAACACAAATCTTCAAGTTCACTTTTTATCGTATATAAACCTAAGCGATGAGCCAGAGGAGCATAAAGGAAGTTTGTTTCAGATGCAATTTTAAGCTGTTTGTCTTTACGCATGCTATCGAGCGTACGCATATTATGCAAACGATCTGCGAGTTTGATCAAAACAACCCTGAGGTCATCGGAAATCGTCAAAATCATTTTACGGAAGTTTTCCGCTTGAATAGAAACTTTTTCGTCAAATACTTCAGGAATTTTCGTTAAACCATCAATTACTTGCCTAGCTGTCTCCCCAAACAAATCTTCAATATCGTCGAGAGAAATATAAGTGTCTTCTACAGTATCATGGAGCAGCGCACAAATTACAGCGGTAGATCCAAGCCCCATTTCTTCAGCACAGATTTTTGCAACTGCAATCGGATGATAAATATAAGGTTCACCCGATTTACGTCGCATATCTTTATGAGCTTCGACTGCAACATCAAACGCTTTTCTAATCATTTTGGTTTCCTGAGGAGATCTATTGTCCTTGGTAACACGCAACAATCCTTTGAAAGCGTTTAATATTTCTTTTCGTTCTTGTTCTAGATCAATTTCTTGTTCTTTCTCCACTGAAATTTTATGTTAGTTTGCTGGTAAAACTTTTGTAGAAACCTCACCAAAACCTATCCGAACCCCCTCTTTTTTACAGTGTCCACGCATTACAACAGTATCTGAATCCTGAATAAACTTTCTTTCAGAACCGTCTTTAAGTTTAACAGGCTTAGTTCCTTTCCAAGAAATTTCTAGCATTGAGCCAAAAGAATCAGGAGTTGGACCAGAAATAGTGCCTGAAGCCATCATATCACCACAGCGGATATTACATCCATTTACAGAGTGATGAGCAAGTTGTTGTACCATATTCCAATACATGTGTTTATAGTTTGATTTACAAACAACCGTTTCTTCACTGTTTTCTGGAATAATACCCACTTCAAGATTGATGTCGTAGTGATGTTTTCCTTCGTATTCTAAATAAGGAAGCACTTTTGGATCTTGTTTAGGACCTTCAATACTGAATGGCTCTAACGCATCCATTGTAACGATCCATGTAGAAATTGAAGAAGCAAAACTTTTTGCTAAAAATGGCCCTAATGGGACATATTCCCACTTTTGAATATCACGTGCAGACCAATCATTCATAATGCACATACCAAAAATATGATCTTTCGCTTCTTTCGTTGAAATAGATTGTCCTAAAGGTTTACCTTCAAAAGTTACAAAAGCCATTTCTAATTCGAAGTCTAATAATTTACAAGGTTCAAAGACAGGATCTTCATCATCCGATGGTTTTTGTTGACCTTTTGGGCGATTGATAGGAATGCCAGACGGAATGATTGAACTCGATCTTCCATGGTATCCAACAGGAATCCATAACCAGTTTGGAAGTAAAGCATTATCGGGATCACGAAACATTGTACCAACGTTAGTAGCGTGATCTTTTGATGAATAAAAATCAGTGTAATCGCCAACATTTATCGGCATACACATTTCCACACGGTTGATATCAATTACAGCTTGTTCAACATGATGTTGGTTAACCTTTAAATCTTCATTTTGATCATTGAAAAGCTTTGAAATTCGGTTTCTTAAATCTCCAGTAGCTTGCTTTCCTTTTTCCATCATGGAGTTAAGAAATTCATTTTCAAAATCCTCTCTTGTAAAAGGAAGGTTTTCAAAGTATCCCAAAACAAAAAGAGCGTTTAAATCAATTACCTTATCACCAATACGCGAACCTACACGACAGGGTTCATTTTTAGTTTTAAAGATTCCAAATGGAATATTTTGAATAGGAAAGTCTGAGTTTTTTGGTATATCTAACCAAGATTTTAATGTCGGATCGTTTGCTTTAATCATCGTTTAATTTGAAATTTTTTGTTCTTAACAAAAATAAGAAAGTCTTTTGAATCAAGGATAAAAATGCTGGGCAATTCGCTATACTTATACAAATTGAAGATTAGTGTCTACTTCTTTTCTTTGAGTGAAGTAATGCTATTAAGAATAAAGCTTTATAAGTACTGACTTGTATTGATTTAACCACTTAACGGTTGTTTTTTTTAACATTAAAGATAGCGAATGTGTTAATTTTTAAGAATTAGACAAATGAGGTGTGGTCTTTTTTGTCAATAAGTAGTATTACGTATATATTAGCAAGCAGAATACACTACTTTTTAATTGTATGAATTATGAAAAACTGCAACTGTTTATTATTATTATTAATACTGTTTCTATTCGTTCAAACTAAAACAGCTTCAATTCTTGCTCAGAATGTTGAATTCTCCGATGTAAACAGGGCAATAGTCAAGCATTTTGAATCGAAAAGACTAAACGCTATAGCCACTGAAAACCCAGAGATTTTTGAAGCGATAAAATTTTATTTCAAAGAATCTTTTGAAGTTGAAATGATCGATTGTGAGAGCTGTGAAGTAGATCTTGATGAATTTTTTAACTACGATTTGTACGATATGTATGAACACGAGTCAAAACGTTTGGCTGAGGAGGTTCATTCATTTGAATACAAGGAAAAGTATCGTGTGGAACTTCTTTCAGAGGGTGAAATTTCAGCAGATATGGGCGGTAAAATTCCTAGAGAATTATTGGCATTTATCCCTTCTCGTCCTTTACCAGAATGGGAGAGTACTGGGAATGAAGATAAGGATTATGAAACATATAAAACTAAGCTTAGAAAATGGTCGTTAGATTTCCCAGAAAAATATAAAGAATTGTTTATTTCAGGAGAAGTAAAAATCGTTTCAATTGACAATTTCTTAGCTGCTAATACTTCTCGCAAAAACAGTATCCTCAATAATTCTGGAGGGTATATTATTAAAGACTAAATAAAAATCACTGCTATGAAACTGTTTAGAACCCTTTTGTTTTTAGTTGTATCTTCGAGCCTGAGCGCGCAATGTCCAGTTGTTGCTCCTGTTCCTAATAATGCTTGTTATAATCAGGTGATTACAAATGATGCTTGGTGTTGTAATACTGCGTGGGATCAACTATGTCAGGATGATTATAATGCTTGTATCGCAACGTCATGTCCAGTAATTGCACCAGTTCCTAACGATGCATGCTATAATCAAGTAATCACAAATGATGCTTGGTGCTGTAACAATGCATGGGACCAAATATGTCAAAATCAATATGATAATTGCAACAATTGCCCTGTATTAGCTCCTGTTCCGAATGACTCATGTTATTATGTGGTTATTAATGATGACCCTTGGTGTTGTAATAATTCTTGGGATCTATTATGTCAAGATGAATATGATAATTGTATGAACACAACAGCTCCAGTTTCAGCAAGTGATTGTGATGATGCTGTTTCTATTTGTACTGATGCAACTTTTGCTGTTTCTCCAAATGGTTTTGGAAATGTGGATGAATTGTGTACAGGCTGTATTTCAAATCCTAATACAAACCCATCAAGTGGAAATATTGGATGTTTGAATAGTGGTGAATTAAACAGCACATGGATGGTGGTTAATGTTCAAGCAGGAGGAACTTTAGAGTTTACATTTGGTGATAATGTTGGAACGAATTGTTATGATTGGGCAATGTGGCCTTATGATGCAAATACTTGTGATGGTATATTTAATAACACGCTTCCGCCTGTGAGTTGTAACTGGAATGGAGATTGTGAATCATTTACAGGTATTTCTAACACGCCACCTGGAAATGCCTTAAACTTTGAACCAGCATTAAATGTAAATGCAAACGAACAATATATAGTTTGTTTATCCAACTTCAGTAGTGCAACCACAAATGTTCCGCTTAATTTTAATGGTACCGCGAATATTGATTGTATTGCACTCCCAGTTAATTTGATTTCTTTTTCAGGTGAAAGTAAAGAGAAATACAACCAAATTAATTGGGTAACAGGAGCAGAGGTCAACAATGATTATTTCGATGTTGAAAGAAGTACTGATGGATATAACTTCAACAAAATTGGAACTGTTGATGGTGCTGGAAATAGTATAGAAGCAACAGAATATAAATTCTTAGATTATGATCAAAGAATTGGAACTACATACTATAGGTTGAGACAATATGATTTTGATGGTAAATTTAAACTCCATGAAAAAATTATATCGATCTCTCACAATGATAATAAACCAAAACTTGTTAAGGTGGTTAATACTTTAGGACAAGAAGTTTCTTCTGATTCTAAAGGAATACGAATTGAAATCTATTCAGATGGCTCTACGGTCAAGCGGATGGGTAAATAACGATTAAATGCGTATCGGATACTTTACCAGTAAGTTTTTAACCGCAATGGGCGCTAAGGAGGCGCAAGGTTCGCAAAGGGGATTTCATGGCGTTCTTTGCGGTTAAAACTGGGAAAAAGTAACAGTTATAATCGTACATTAGTAAAATTGAAGAAGCTTTATTTAACTGGTAAACATCCCGATAGGCATTAACGATTATTCTGTTTATTGAGTTACCCAGTTGAGAATTCTATTATTTTAAAAACCAAACCCAATCTTTCCGAAGTGGGTCAAGTTAAAATATTAATTTTGCTTCTAAAATAAAGGCAATGCAATATCTTTTTGAAGTTAATTCTCCACAACATCAGTTTGTTACAATTACAACCACATTATCAACAAAAAATCAAGATGTGACAATTCTAGAATTTCCAACTTGGCGTCCAGGAAGGTATCAAATTGCTGATTTCGCAAAAAATATAAAATGTTTGCAAGTATTTGATATTAATGGAAATCGATTGGAGTACACTAAGATAAGCAAAAGTACTTGGGAGATTAATACTAAAAATGTTGAAACTTTTAAGGTTAAGTATAATTTTTATGCAAGTGAATTAAATGCTGGGTCGACTTATTTAGACGCTTCTCAACTATATGTTAATCCAGTGAACTGTTGTGTTTTTAATCCTAATCAAGCTGAAGAGGAGATAGAAGTGGATTTAGATATTCCAGAAGAGTGGGATGTAGCAAACTCATTGACGACAACTAAGAACCATTTTAAAGCGAAAAACTTTGATGAATTTGTAGATAGTCCTTTTATCTGTTCAGCTGATTTACAACATGCATCTTACGAAGTAAAGGGTACAAAGTTTCACGTATGGTTCAATGGAATTGTAAAACCTGATTGGGATATGTTGATTAGCGATTTTGTTAAATTTACAGAGAAACAAATCGAAAAATTCTTAGAATTTCCAACGAAAGAATATCATTTCTTTTTTCAGATCTTGCCTTATAAAACATATCATGGTGTAGAGCATAAAAATTGCACTGTGATTACTTTGGGGCCAAGCTATGCAGTTTTTGAGGAGTTTTACAAGGAGTTGCTCGGCGTAAGTTCACATGAACTATATCATACTTGGAATGTGAAATCAATACGTCCGATTGAAATGATGCCGTATGATTTTACACAAGAAAACTTTAGCCAACTTGGTTATATTGCGGAAGGTGTCACTACTTACATGGGTGATTTAATGCTATATAAAAGCGGGGTTTTTAAACTGGAGCAGTATTTTTTTGAAATGAATACTCAGCTTCAGCGCCATTTTGACAATTTTGGGAGGTTCAATTATTCAGTTGCAGCTTCTTCATGGGATACATGGTTAGATGGCTATGAGTCAGGAGCGCCAGGAAGAAAAGTGTCAATATATACAGAAGGTTGTCTTCTAGCTTTTATTACAGATGTGTTGATTTTAAAAGCAACAAAAAACAAAAGAGGTCTAGACGATGTGATGCGAAGTCTCTACTTCAATTTTGGAAAAACAGAAATAGGAGTTTCAGAAGAGGATTATAAACAAGCAATAGAAAATGTTGCTGGAGAGTCGTTTGATTGGTTTTTTGAAGATTATATTCACGGAACGAAAGCATATTCAACCTTATTGGTAGATTGTTTTGAATACATTGGCATAGAAATGAAGCATGAGCCATTAAAAGATCCAGTTGCAGCATGGTTGGGGGCAAAGGTAAATGTAGTTGACAATAAAACAATCATAACAGCTATTTATCCAGGAAGTTCAATTGATTTAGCTGGCGGTATGATAGGAGATGAAATACTTGCAATCAATGAGGTGAAAATCAATAACGATCTTCAACGTTGGGTTAACTTTTTTATCGAAGACATTAAACATCTAACAGTTGAAAGAAAAGGGAAAGTAGTGTCGTATAGTATTCCAGAAACCAATAGACCGTTTTATCAAAGATATTGGTTAGAAAAAGTTGTTGATCCAGATAAAAATCAAATCAACGCTTTTGATGGTTGGAGAAATACAGAGCTAGGTGAAAGAGGGCGGAAGTAAAGTTTTAATAAACAATTGTTTCAGTTTTTACCGTGTCTTTTTTGATGTTAACTTTAAACATTTTGTCATATTCGTTATGACCTAAACTTTTAATTTTGACTTTGCCTCCAAGTTCATCAATCATCGGTAATAAATTATCTCCATGACCGCAAATGACATGGGTTCCTGAGATGGTTTTTAATGAGTCAATCATGGGTTGCCATTTGTTCCAATTGTAGATATCAATATTGAGGTCTTTACTCAATGATAAAGGTAAAACAGTATTTTTATTTCTGTCGTATTTAGTGGAGAAGATATAGGTAATGTCATCATCTTTTAATTCTCTCGCAAGTTTTTCAGCTCTCGCTTTACCAGTAACAATTAGTGGTGGGTTGTCGTGTTCTACCGTTGTGTCTTTTTCAGCGTGACGAACCAAGTAAATTGTTGTTTCTTCAACTTTATTCTCAGAACAACCAAAAAGTAGAATTAATGAGAGATAAGAAAAAATTATTTTAAATATGCGCATGGTTTTAGTAATCGTTTCGTCAAAAATACTAATTTCGTTTGAAACATTGCAAATATGAAAACTAGCCTAGTAATTACAGGAGTAATCCTTCTGTTGAGTTGTAACACTGAAGACAAAAAAATGAAGAATACGTTTGAAGAAGTTAAGGAGCCGATAGCTGAAAAAAATGATCACGAGATCACAACACATGATGATAAGCGAGTGGATCCTTACTTTTGGATGCGTTTATCAGATGAACAAAAAGAAGCGGTTCAGCCAGATAATCAAACAAAAAAAGTTGTTGATTATTTAAATGCAGAAAACGCTTACCTCAAAGCATCAATGAAGCATACTGATGATTTTCAGCAAAAACTCTTTGACGAAATTGTAGAGAGAATTGAACAAAAAGATGAATCTGTACCTGTTAAAAAAAACGGGTATATTTATTATCGAAAATTTGATGAAAATGCAGATTATCCAAAATACCTTAGAAAAAAAGACGGCGACAAACTAGCAAAGGAAGAAGTGATGTTAGATGTTCCTAAAATGGCTAAAGGACATACTTACTTCAATGTAGCTGGTCAATCTGTTAGTCCTGACAATAAATTCTTGGCTTATGGTGTGGACACTGTATCGCGTCGTCAATATACATTGTCAATTAAAAACTTAGAAACAGGTGAGATATTAGAAGACGTGATAAGTAATACGACAGGAGGTGCTGTTTGGGCAAATGATAATAAAACATTGTTTTATACTAGAAAAGATCCTCAAACATTGCGTTCTTATCGTGTTTTTAAACATGTGATTGGTACAGACCCTGAGAAGGATGAGTTGGTATTTGAAGAGAAAGATGAAACCTTTAGATGTGGAGTTCAAAAGTCGAAATCTGATGAATATATTTTTATAGGAAGTTATCAAACGCTTTCATCGGAAGTGAGAATCTTAGATGCAGATAACCCAGATGGAGAATGGAAAATAGTTCAACCACGGGAAAGAAATTTGGAATACAATGTTGAACATTTTGAAGATCAATTTTATATTGTAACAAATTTAG
Organism: Brumimicrobium sp.; assembly: GCA_040882265.1. Classification (GTDB taxonomy): domain Bacteria; phylum Bacteroidota; class Bacteroidia; order Flavobacteriales_D; family Crocinitomicaceae; genus Brumimicrobium. Next base: position 10,163 of record JBBEBO010000101.1, read on the forward strand.
ATGCTAAGAACTTTCGTTTGATGAAAACACCAGTTGAGAAACTAGACAAATCAAACTGGAAAGAAGTTATTGCACATCGGAAAGATGTTTTCTTAGAAGATATCGAGATTTTTAAAAACTATTTAGTTGTTGATGAACGCAAAAATGGACTGACTCAATTGAGAATAATTCCGTGGAATGGAGAAGAAGAGCATTATATTTCATTTAATGACCCAACTTATGCTGCTGGAGTAGGTCAGAATCCCGAGTTTGATACAGAAGTTTTGAGATATAGTTATAGTTCTTTAACCACTCCAGCAAGTATCTACGACTACAATATGAAGACTAAGAAAAGTGAACTCAAAAAACAAATAAAGGTTCTAGATCCTAAGTTTTCACCTGATAATTATACCTCTGAGCGTCATTATGCAACGGCAAAAGATGGAGTAGAAGTACCAATTTCTTTAGTGTACAGAAAAGGGTTGAAAAAGAATGGAAAACAACCTTTGCTTCTATATGGATACGGTTCTTATGGTTATTCGATGGATCCGTATTTTAGTTCAGTGAGATTGAGTTTACTCGATAGAGGTTTTGTTTTTGCAATTGCGCATATCCGTGGAGGACAAGAAATGGGGCGTCAATGGTATGAAGATGGGAAATTGCTTAAAAAGAAAAATACATTCACAGATTTCATAGCATGTGGGGAGTATCTGATCGAAGAAGGTTTTACAAGTAAAAAACACCTATATGCCCAAGGAGGTAGCGCAGGTGGTTTATTGATGGGAGCAATAATAAACATGCGTCCAGATTTGTGGAATGGAATCATTGCTGGCGTTCCTTTTGTAGATGTTGTCTCAACAATGTTAGATGAAAGTATTCCGCTAACTACAGGCGAATTTGATGAATGGGGAAACCCCAAAGATGAAACGTATTATCATTATATCAAATCGTATTCTCCATACGATAATATTGAGCCGAAGGACTATCCTAATTTATTGATCACAACTGGTTATTGGGATAGTCAAGTACAATATTGGGAACCTGCTAAATGGATTGCTAAAATAAGAGACTTGCGTACAAATGATAACAAATTGTATATGTATTGTAATATGGATGTTGGACATGGTGGAGCATCTGGTAGGTTTGAACAATTTAAAGAAACTGCATTGGAATATGCCTTTTTGCTTGACTTAGAAGGAGTGAATAAGTGATGTGGGGAGTGAGTTTGGAATTATGAATTTAGAATTATGAATTTTAAAATTTCTACTTTCGTTTTGGTTAATGATTCAAAAGCTAAGTCCAAGGCAAAAGTTCTGTTTCTTTTAGATGAAGTTTATTATTTCCTTTCGACTGCTGAATGATATGCATAATTTGCTTTAAATATTCTTTTTTGGAGTTTCTTTCCATTGAAAGTCCTATAATTTGACGAATTGGAATATGATTTGGAATTGATTTGAAGTCTTTTTTAGAAATTGATAAGTAGTTGAGATAGTTAAAAGGAACTAAAGTATAACCACCTTCTTGCTCCACCATTTTTAGTAAAATATGTAGACTCCCGCCTTCATAGCTCCAGTCATCTTTGTGAAGGTCGTTGAGATTACAAAAATTAATCATTTGTGTACGCAGACAATTTCCCTGACTGAGTAACCAAGGTTTTTCCTTTTCTAATTCATCAAGAGAAATTGTTGCAGACTTTAAGTGAGGAGCATAAATAAAAATTTCTTCATTATAAAGAATTTGACTTCTATATTTAGAAATGTCAACAGGTCCAGCCATAATTCCTAAGTCTATTTCTTTATTGTCTAAAGCTTCTAATATTTGCTCTGATTTTAGTTCAATGATTTCCAATCGAACATTTCCTATTTCTTTTTGCCACTTTGCATAGAGTTCAGGAACCATATAACCAGCTATTGTTGGTATTATACCTAGTTTTATTTCAGCCTTATAAGTTCCAGCAACTTTTTCCAAGGTTGTTTTCATCGCAGCATATTCATCGTTGATTCTATTAAAATGGGGAAGCAATTTAAAACCAAAAGATGTGAGTGCTATTGGATTAGAATCGCGGTCAATTATTTTATTTCCAAAAGTGTCTTCTGCTTTTTTTACTTGCATTGAGAGTGTGGGTTGTGTAACATAACAAGCTTCAGAAGCGCGTTGGAAATTTTTTTGTTCTAAAAGGGCTAAAATGTATTGAATTTGTGCATGTGAAATCATATATAGTTTTTTTCTATAAAATTATAAAATTTATTGATTAAAATTATAACAGATCGATGATTACATTTGTGATGTAGTATTAAAGAAACAAAAATCAAGATGGAAACAACAAACGAATTAGTACAGAAGTTAAACAAACTATTAGCAACGTACCAGATACATTATCAAAACTTAAGAGGATTGCACTGGAACATTAAAGGTGAGAATTTTTTTGAATTACACGTTAAATATGAAGAGCTCTATATTCGAACGCAAGATATTATTGATGATATAGCAGAGCGTTTACTCTCATTGGAAGCGGAGCCATATCACAAATATACGGATTACTTAAAAGAGTCATCAATCAAAGAAAATGACACTATCTATAAAGGTCAGGCAGGTGTCGACTACATAGTTTCGGCACAGAAAACAATTTTGGATTTGGAACGTGAGATTTTGCACTTGACAGATGATCTAAACGATGAAGGTACAAATGCTTTAATGAGTGATTTAATTGGTGAAAAAGAAAAAACAACTTGGATGTTTAAAGCGTGGTTAAACAAAAAATAACAACCAATTTAGACATCGTCGAGACAAAATAATTATATTTAAGGAACAATTTTAATAATCAATAAAAACAAATAAAAATGTCAGTAGTAGTAGGAAAAAAATTTCCAAGCATTGAAGTAGATGCAATGAATGAAATGGGAGACACATTTAAATTGAATGTAGTTGAAGAAGCAATTAAGAATAAGAAGAAGGTAGTGCTTTTTTGGTATCCAAAAGACTTTACTTTTGTTTGTCCAACAGAACTTCATGCATTTCAATCGATGATGAAAGAGTTTGAAGACAGAAATACGATGGTAATTGGTGCTTCATGTGATACTCCAGAAGTTCATTTCGCTTGGTTAAACACACCAAAAGATGATGGAGGAATTCAAGGGGTAACTTACCCGATTTTAGCTGATTCAAACAGAAATTTAGCTAATATGTTGCGTATTTTAGATATTCAATCTGAAACGTACAATGAGGAAACAGATTCTTTTGTATATGAAGGAGACAATGTAACCTATCGAGCAACATACCTAATAGATGAAGAAGGTCTAGTTTTTCACGAAGGAGTGAATCACATGCCATTGGGTAGAAATGTAAACGAGTTTTTACGTTTAATTGATGCTTACACGCACGTACAAGAAAAAGGAGAAGTTTGTCCAGCAAACTGGGAAGAAGGTAAAACAGCGATGAATGCATCACGTGATGGTGTGGCTGATTATTTAAAATCTAATTAATATGTCGTTTGTAGAATTGACAACAGATACCTTGCACGAAGTGGTTTCGGAGAATGATGTTGTTTTCGTACAATACGCAGCCGGTTGGTGTGGTAATTGTCGAATCATGAAACCGAAATTCAGAAAATTCTCTGAGGATCATGAAAATGCAATGTTTATTGTGATTGATGCTGAAAAGAATCCAGATTCAAGAAAGTTGGCTACAGTTGATAATTTACCAACCTTTGCTGCTTTTAAGAATGGAGAGTTGGTTAGTCAAACACAAACGAACAAAGCAGACGTACTTAAAACTTTTATCGATGAGGTTACCAGTAATTAAGCACCTTTCGAATTTCATTGAAGAAAATGATGAAGACTTTGTAGTCGAAACCATTGAAACGTTGGAAAACTTGACTGAGCTTCCTTCACTTAAAGATGAAGAATTGAACGTGATTGGCGAGCTTATTTCCAATATGTATGGCGCTATCGAAGTGAAGAAAATGATGAGCGAAGAGGGGATGTCTCAAAAAGACGCCCTGAAACGTTTCATGGAAAGGGTTTTAGGTTCTATAGATAAATAGTTTTCATATACTTTGTATGATAAAGGCTTTCTCAATTGGGAAAGCCTTTTTTTTGATAAGCACTTTACACTTAAACAGCATAAAATCTTACCATTTTAGTTTCTAAAACGTCTAAAAGTCCAATCCCCCAATTGTTTAATTTCTATCAAAAAACACTAATCTTATTCTTTTTTGTACAAGTACTTTTATTATTCAATAAAAAATGCGAAATTGCGAAGTAAATAACTGTAAAACACTCACTATGAAAAAACTATTACTTTCGCTAACGTCAATGTTTTTCGGCGTTATGCTTTATGCGCAACAAGTAAACCCAAACTATTTAGACGGAGCCATTTGGATAAAAGTCAAGAATGATGTTCCACAAAATGGAGCTGCTAGCGTTAATGGACAATCACAAAATAAAGGTTATGATTTGTCTAAGCTATCATTTTCTGATATTGTGGAAAGGTACGGTGTGTCATCTTTCTATCAACCATTTAAAAGCGTAAAAGATCGTAAGTTAAATGGAGTTTTAAGATTAGATATCAATGATATTTATGCGGTTGATGAATTGATTAAGCTATTAAATAAAAATGATCAGGTAGAATATGCAGAACGTGTCCCATTATTAAAAACAACACTTTCACCTAATGATGCTGATTATAATTCATCAACTCAATGGGCACTTTATCAAATAAATGCCGAAGAAGCATGGGATTATTCAATTGGTAGCTCTAATGTGAAAGTTGCAATTGTAGATGATGCCGTTGAAACTACCCATGATGACTTGTCTGGAGTAATTTGGACAAACCCTGGAGAAACCCCAAATAATGGAATAGATGACGATAACAACGGTTATGTAGATGATGTGAATGGATATGATGTTGCAAATGACGACAATGATCCAAATCCAGATGCTCCTATCTCAAGTTATGATCACGGTACTCATGTTGCTGGAATTGCTGGTGCAAATACAGATAATACCACAGGGATGGCTTCAATTGGTCATAATGTGACAATAATACCTGTGAAATCAACAAATTCTGCAAGTGCTGTGACACATGGCTATGAAGGTATAGTTTACGCAGTTTCTGCAGGAGCAGATGTAATTAATATGTCTTGGGGAGGTAGTAGTTCCTCGACAACTGGGCAAAACATCATAAGTTATGCTGACAACGAAGGAGCTTTCCTAGTTGCAGCAGCTGGAAATGATAATGTTTCATCTGTTTTTTATCCAGCTGGATATACTGAAGTGATTGCTGTAGCTTCAACAGCTTACGGTGATAGTAAATCTTCTTTCTCAAATTATGGTACTTGGATTGATATTTCAGCTCCAGGAAGTGCAATTTATTCAACGATTCCAGGAAATGGATATGGGACAAAACAAGGAACTTCAATGGCGAGTCCAATGGTTGCTGGTTTAGCAGGGTTAATGTTGTCTATGAATCCAAGTCTGTCAACGAGTGATATTAAAAGTTGTATTCTTTCCTCTGCAGATGACATTGATGCAGAAAACCCGGGGTATATTGGAGAACTTGGTGCAGGAAGAATAAACGCAGAAGAAGCGATGAATTGTGTAAGTACTACATTAAACTGGGCTCCAGAAGCAGACTTTACTGCAAATATTGTGAATATTACTGAAGGTCAATCAATTAATTTTACTGATTTATCTATCTACAACCCGACTTCATGGGATTGGACGTTTACTGGAGCACTACCAAACGCACACACAGGTCAAAATCCACCTGCAATTACATATAATACAGCAGGAACATATCCCGTATCATTGACGGTTACAAATGCAAATGGAACAGATACTGAGACTAAAACTGGTTACATTAATGTAACAGCTTCAACTGGATGTGACACTGTTTCAAATACGATTGATTCAGACGTAATAAATGTCTGGACATGGACTGGAAATGGGTATATACTCGGACATAACTATATAGAACAACAATTTGTTGCAGAAAAATTCACAAATTATGGTCCGACTAGTTTAATGGGAGCAGAGTTTTATTTTGTAAGAGGAGAGGTCGCAAACCCAAATGCAACGGTTGCGATAAAAGTATGGGAGAGCGCAGGGGCTACCCCAGGAACAGAATTATACTCTCAAGACGTTTTGTTACAAGATATTGCTGATAATATAACAGGGACAACCTTTACTCCAACAAGAGTTAGGTTTGACGCACCTGTTGATGTAGGAACCAATGATTTTTACATTGGTTTTGAAACGATTAATGTACCAGGTGATACAGTAGCATGTGCTTCAACACAAAACTTGGATACAGATGCAACACGTCCTAATTCAGTTTGGTATTATATCAATCCAGCCAATAATCCACAAGGTTTTGTAACTGGTTGGCAAGAAGTTTCAAATATTGGAACGATTGAGTTAGCAATGCATGTTTATCCTTGGATAACAGATACTCCACCGTTAGCTGATATTACAGCAAACCCCTCAACTGTTTGTGAAGGTGAGTTTATAGATTTTGATGGTTCTGGCTCTAACAATGCTTTGAATTGGGAATGGGCAATTAATGGAACTAGCTCACCAACACCTTCACCTATTGATCCAAGTGTGAGTATGAATTCCTCTGGAACGCATACAGCTTACTTCTTAGCTGAAAATGGTTGTGGTTTTTACCATATAGATAGTTTAGATGTTACGGTAAACCCAACTCCAGATGTTTCACTTACAGCTACAACAGATTCAATTTGTCCTGGCGGTACTGTAGATTTAACAGCTAGTGGAGCCACAGATTACGTTTGGACACCTGGAGGCAGTTTGTCTTGTACAGCATGCCCCGACCCAACAGCAACTCCTACAGCTACAACAACATACTCGGTTACTGGTACAACAGGAGGATGTTCAAGTTCAGCAAATTATTCAGTAATCGTTGATGATTCTGCTCCTGTTGCTGAGTTTTTAGTAAGTTCAGATACTGCTTGTGTTGGATTTTCACTTTCAGTTAATGGTGCCGTTTCAGATGGTGCAAGCTCATTTGATTGGAACTTTACAGGAGGATCTCCAGCAACTGGAGTAGGATCGATTTCAAGTACAACTTATAATTCAACAGGAACTTATAACATTGAATTAACGATTGAAAACTCGTGTGGAGGAACAGATAGTTTCTCACGTGATATTGTAGTAATTCCAGGTGTAAATTGTGGAGCAGGGCTAAATGAAGAAGAAAAAGAAAACTGGACTGTGTTTTATGCTGCAACTAATGAGTTAATTAAAATTGAAAACTTAACTAATTCTAATGGAGAGGCTTATGTAACTAATGTGTCAGGGCAAATCGTAGTTGATGAAACAAACATTGAAAACGGTTGGAATACAATTGATGCGAAGCATTTAAACCGTGGTGTTTATTTTGTAGTAATCAATTCTGACGGCGTTAACCAATTACACAAGTTTGTGAAGTAGTTGATGGATTTATACAAAAATATAAAATGGGGATCGTCAATGATGATTCCCATTTTTTATGGTTTATTATTTCAATAATAGCTCATTGATACTAAAGCAGGGCAAACGCATTTAAATTTAGAACTCCCTGTCAGACGCCAGGCTGGCTTTTTTCGTTGATATGGTAAAACCAAAGGTTCTTTTGCCACGGGTTTTAACCCGTGGTTAAAGAATTATTTGGAAGTTTTCATTTTGGCGCGACTTTTTGCTTTAAAAATCGTGACAAAATGTGTTCTTTTCGAGATTTATATTTTAAATGCAATTGCCCTGCATACTAAAGTGGATTTTTTTCAGTTCTATTATTTGGATTTAAAACTAAAAGTTCGTATATTGCGTATGAATCGTAAAATTTAATGTTATCAAACTAATAGGAACAGTAAGGAAGAGTAGATTTGAAAATAGATACCATCCAAATATGGGTAGGTTATGTACTCAAGTTACGCGTATTCAAAGACATTTTCTGGGTATTCCTTATCGTACTCTGCACAAATATAGAGAAACATATAGTGGTGAAATTAAAGATTGTGATGATTGTCAAATTTCTAAAGTTGAAAAATAGAGCTTGATAAAATCGAGTATCTTTACTTATAAAATTTAAGAGGTCGAACGAAGATTAAATTCGTTCGACTTTTTTGTTGAGCTGAGTTAAATAATAGTTGCTTTTTTCATAAAAAGTACATTTTGTTTATTAAACAGTTTAAAAAATGTAGCTATTGAAGTGCAAGCATTTCAAAAAAATTGTAGATTTGTGGAGATAAGAAATAAATTAATCAAAGATTGAAAGATGAATAACCAATTTTCTGTTATTATAAAGCGTTACTTGATTGCAGTGTTGATTGCAATATTGGGATTAGTGATGATTATTATTGGGCTTCAAACTGAGCAAGATGCATTGTTTAATATCGCTGCTGTTAATCTATTTATTGGTGGTATATTAGTTTTACTCTTTAGTGCTGGTATATTAAATCGTAAAATTGTTTTTATAATTGGTATTTTATGTATCGGTGTAACTGTTTATATTGGTGTACAATCATATAATTCGGTTAAAGATACTATAGCCCACATGAAAGAACGAAAAGATTCTGAGAAATTAGTTCGATATACTTTAACGCAAGTAAGAGACATACAACGTGCGCATAAAGACAAGTATGGCGTCTACGCAGGTGATTGGAATGAGCTGGTTGAGTTTTTTGAGAATGATTCGGTAGTTACTATAGAAGCTGCTGGTTCTGTGCCAACGCGTACAATTACTATTAAAGAAAGAGACGAGTTATACGATGATAACAGAGCGATTGATAGAAACATGACTGAAAGAGAAGCTGCTTTACTCGTTGAAATGGGGAACCCAGATAATAGACAAGACTTACAGGGTTTTGTGAGAGATACGCTTCTTGTTCCTTATAAAGATGAATATAATAGCTCTATTACACGCATTAAAGAAAGAAATAGTTTAGGTCTTGGTAAGTTTAGTGTAGAAGAATTGAAGTATATCCCAATGACTGATCCAAAAGAAGAATGGACAATTGAAACGAATGACAGATTAAGCTATTTAGGTGATACAATCCCTTCAATTCATGTTTATGGTCCCGAGCCTATTCCTGAATATGAGGAAGGAGAGAGAAAGAGAGTTGGATTTGGTGATTTAAATTCAAATTCGCTTAAAGCAACTTGGGAATAAAACAGTGGCAAATAAACAACTTACAATTCATATTTCAAGGACCTCAGTACATGTTGCTGAGGTTCTTCGTTCTTCACAAGAAGTTGTGAAGTCTAAGAGTATGCAGTTTGAAGAAATGAATGCGTTAGCTTATAAGGCCCAATTAAAGCGTTTCTTTGATGAACACATGTTCGATGATAATTATGAAGAATATACTTTAGCCTGGTGCACACCTAAACAAGCATTGATGCCCATGCTAATTTTTAATGACACAAAGCCAGCTGATGTATTGAATTTACTTTTTGGCGACACTGTTGATACTGCGAATAGTGATTTTAATCGCCTTGCCGAACTTAATATGGTGAGTGTTTATGAAATACCAGACTGGGTAAAATCATTTTTTGTAATGAAATACCCTCATATTATATATAAACACGAACATGCAATGTCATTAAGGGCGCTTTTTCAAGGTGCAACTTATAAACTTAAAACTGTATTGACACTTGCGGATGAGTATATGAATATCTCGATCATTAAAAAAAATGAATTGCAGTTTTCTAATTCCTTTGAATATCAAAATGCAGAAGATATCTTATATCATTTACTTTTTGTTTTAGAGCAAAAAAAGCTAAAAGAAGAAGCTGGCGAAATTCAATTTTATTTTCAGAATAATATAACTATGGAAATAGCTAGCGAGGTTGTTAAGTTACTTAATAATCATGCTTTAATCAAAAAACATAGTATTCTTGAAAGTGATAATAGTGCTAAACTACAATTACTGTGCGTATAATTAGTGGGAAGTTAAAAAGCTACAGGTTTAGTCCTCCAAAAGGATTTCCCTCGAGACCAACAACAGATTTCGCAAAAGAAGGGTTGTTTAATATACTGGAAAATCAATTTTCCTTGATTGATTTAGAGATACTTGATTTATATTCAGGAACTGGAAATATTTCATTTGAGTTCGCATCAAGAGAATCTGGAAATATTATAAGTGTAGATAAAAACTTTAAGTGCATAAAGCTTATAAAAGAATTTGCAAAAAAATACGAATTAGAAAATGTTCTCACAGCTTTTAGAGAAGATGCTTTTCGATTTTTAACTCATAACACAAAAAAGTTTGACCTTATTTTTGCAGATCCGCCTTTTGATGATGATATCCACGAAAAGCTAATTCACGCTGTATTTGACAATGACACATTAACTGAAGGAGGACTGTTTATACTCGAACATAATAAACATACAGATCTTTCTCAAATAAAATATTTTGAATCTTCTAGAAAATACGGACATGTTGTTTTCAGTTTTTTCTCAAAAAATGCTTAATATAGCTGTAAACTATTAAGTGATGAATAAAATTGCTGTTTTTCCTGGTTCATTTGATCCATTTACTAAAGGTCATGAGTGTATTATTTCTAAAGCTTTGAGTTTGTTTGATGAAGTTGTTATTGCTATAGGGCAAAACACGTCTAAGAATTATTTATTCAACCTTGAAAGTAGAAAAAAACACATTGAATCAATTTTTTCAGACCAGAGTAGAGTAAGAGTAGAAGTTTTTAAAGGCTTAACAGTTGATTTTTGTAAAAAAATAAATGCAGATTTCATCGTTCGAGGGTTGAGAGATTCAAAAGATTTTGGTTATGAGAGAAGCATAGCTCAAATGAATTTTGAAATCTCTGGCATAGAAAGTGTATTCTTTATGACCGTTCCAGAATATACTGCGATAAATTCAACAATTGTAAGAGAAATTCACAAAAGTGGTGGTTCTATAGATTTGTTTGTAACTAATGCAGCTATTCTCGTTAATTAATTACAGCCTTTTAAATTTTTTAAAAAGGATAAATCAAAGTTATATGCTCAAACTCATTTCAGGCTTATTTTTAATACTTTTTTTAGTGCCTCAATTTTATGCTAAATCAACTGCATCCATTGAAGGTTTAGCTCCTGATTATCTAGGGAAAAAAGTAGAGATCTATGAGATTGATGATTACCTTTCTATGTTAACAACAAAGATTGCTAGCTCTGAGGTTAAATCTGATTCAACATTTAGTCTGACGTTTTTTAATGAAACGACGCGCAAACTTAAAATTAAAGTAGGTGAGAATTTTTTTCATATCTACGTTCAACCTGATTGTGAATATAAAATTTATGTAGAAGGAGAATCTGCATATTTAGATGAAAACGCTAATGCCGTAGAAGTTGAATTCTTTTTTGTTGATCTTGACAGCACAGATATAAATTACAAGATTTTGATGTTTGAAGATGCAACGTTAAACTTCTTGAAAATAAATTACGACCATAAATCAATGAACAGTGAGGATTTCGTTTCAGCATTAGATGCTTTCAAATTAGAAGTAAGTAATGTTTACAAAGATGATACAAGTCGTTTTTTTAAGACTTATGTGCGTTTTGCAATTGCCTCACTTGACAATTTAGCTTACACTGGAAGTAGGAATAAGTATGAAAAATATGATTTTTATATTAAACCAGAAACGGTTTGGTATCAGAATGATCGTTATATGGAATACATTCTAAAGTACTATGATCAATATGAATCTCAGGTTTCCGACAAATTAAATGAAGCTTTTTATCAAGGGGTTGTGAAAAGTAGTCCAACAATAGTGATTAATGCGTTGGGAGCAGATTATGCTTTGAACAACATTAGATTGAGAGAATTAGTGATGATTAAAATGCTTGGAGACGTCTTTTATAGTGGTGATTATCCACAAACGAATATCTTGACAATGCTTGATAGTATAGCAACTGACGGTTTGTTTAAAGAAAACCGTCCAATTGCTGAAAACCTTAAATATAGATTAATTGATTTAGTGCCAGGTGCAAAAATGCCAAACTTTAAAGTAGACGTTAATGGTCAAACATATGATAAGTCTGATTTTAGTGGAAAACATTTATATATACAATTTATAGAAGAGGGCAGGAAAAAATCAGAAAAAGACATCGAGTTAATTAGACCTCTTCACGATAAGTATCTAAAGTACACTAACTTCTTGACTATAGTTGTTACAGACAACGATTCATTATTAGATGATCCTTCAAGTTATATCAAAAAATTTAAAATGGGTTGGAAAACCTCCTTTATTTCTGAAGATGATCTTTTACTTAAAAAATTAAACGTAGCCTCATTTCCGCACTATATTCTAATGGATGCAACTGGACACGTAGTTGCTGCACCTGCGTTATCTCCGCGTCCAAATAACGAATACGAAACTATAGAAAAAGCTTTGTTTGACATTAACAAACGCAGGAAAAGAATGGAAGAGGAAGGAAGGTGATTCTAGAGTAGAGTTTAATTTTCTTCGGTTCTTATATAGTTTTTCACTATTGTCCGAAATTAACAACAACCCTTTGTTACCTCGAAATTTAACATTTTTAAAAAAACAGCATAAGTTGAAATGACGCTGATTCTTGAAGTAGGGACGAACGGCCGTTCGTCCCTACTTCTATCGTTCGGAATAACTCTGTAAATGCAGGTTAATCCATATTCGATATTCTTCGGTTCCACGCTGATTTTGTGTGTCGTTTAAAGGCCGAATCCTGAGAACACAATTCTTCATGGACATCATTCGTAACAAATGAAATTACCAATCATCAACTCTCAATCTAGCTTGGTAGCCCCATAAAAAAAATGAGGATGGTAAAATACCAACCTCATTTTTTTATGTTCTGTATGTTGAAAAATACTAGCTGTTTATCTCAAGTACTTCTATTTCAAAAGTTAATTCTTGACCTGCAAGTGGATGATTTCCATCAACTACAATAGCCTCGTCTTTAACTTCTTTTACAACTAATTGAATTTCATTACCATCTGGCGTTGTAGAAACTAATCCCATTCCAACTTCTGGCTTAATTTCTTCAGGAAGACGATCTTTTGGAACTTCTTGAATCAATTCTTTTCTTGGTTCACCGTAAGCTTCTTCAGAAGGAATAACTAATGTTTTCTTTTCATTAACTTTCATATCTATAATTCCATTTTCAAAACCTGGAATCAATTGACCTTTTCCTACTTCAAATTCCATAGGCTCTCGCTCTAAAGAACTATCGAAAACTTCTCCGTTTGCTAATTTTCCAGTGTAATGGACTTTTACCTTGTCATTTTCTTTTACTTGACTCATAAAAACTTTGTTTGTAATTAAAAAAAATGAATTTAAGCTTACATTTTGCAAAAATTCAATACAAATGTAGGGGATAAGAAAGGAATACCCAAATTATGAGAGTATTTTTCAGAAATTCAATGAATTAAATATGATTTATTGTGAAATTTATTTTTCAATAAATTGAAGACTTAGAGAGCAAATTTCATACAACTTAGGAGGCAAATGATCATCCGTCCAAGGATGTTTTGACCCATAGGTATGATTTGCGTCGCGCATTACAATTAGCTTTCCTCCCGTCCAATTACTCAGCTTTTCAGATTCTGTAATTGAAACGGCTTCATCAATGTCTCCATGTAAATGCAAACAAGGTTTATTTATTGATTTTGCACTTTCTTCGATATTTAAAAGTGATTGATTCATTTCCCAGTCTTCATACATAGAATAATTGTGAGGCATTTCTTGATTTGTTCGAGCGTTTTTTACTGTTCGAACACCCGTTTTTTCCCAATTTTCAAGTTCTTCTCCTTTTGGGAATCGCTTTTCGATGTCTGCAATACTAGACCATGTAATAACAGAAGCAACACGTTCATCATTACCAGCTAAAATAACATCACCTCCTCCTCGGCTATGACCAATAAGGTGGATTTTTATTTCAGATAGATCAATAGTATTTTGAATCCAATCTAATGCACATGCGATATCTTCAACTTCATAAGTATACCTGTTTTCAGCGAAAGAATCTAAGTCGGGAAAATCAATTGGCTCTTCAATTGTACCACCGTTGTGGCTCAAATTAAATTTACAAAACCCAATTCCGCGATCAACGTAATACTTTTGTACTAAATTCCAACAGCCCCAATCTTTGTACCCTTTGTAACCATGAACAAACACAATCAAATGCTTGCACTTTAATTTTTCTGGAATTTCTAGGTCTATAAGTGAAGATTTGTCCTCTGCTCCTTCAAAAACAGCATTTTCGATTTTCATTAAATTATTGTTTTGAGGTTATTCAAAGGTAATATTTCAAAATAAATTAGAGTTATTTGTCAATTTTTTCTAATGATTTTTAAGACAAAACGATGTTATAGAGCTTCAAAAATCATAACACAGTTTAAAAAAACTAATTGCGTATCGGATACTTTACCAGTAAGTTTTTAACCGCAATGGGCGCTAAGG
>JBBEBO010000102.1:0-24373 GCA_040882265.1 Brumimicrobium sp.
CGGGTTAAAACCCGTGGCAAAAGAACCTTTGGTTTTACTAAATCAACGAAAAAAGCCAGCCTGGCGTCTGACAGGAAGTTCTAAATTTAAATGCGTTTGCCCTGATGTGACTCCTTGATCAATTAGTTTTTAAAACTTATATTATTGAAGAATATGCGGGCATTTATTTTGGTTTTAACTATTTAGAGTCACTTTTTCAATTGTTTAACTAATTTTTAGAGGAATTGATAATCAAAATTCTTTTTAATATGTTATATTTGGGAGAAACGGAATTATAAACAAATAAAATACAGAAAAATGGCATTTGAATTACCAGATTTACCATATGCACACGATGCATTAGAGCCTCATATAGATGAGAAAACGATGAAAATTCACCATGGGAAACACCATGCTGGATATACTTCAAAACTAAATGCAGCAATCGAAGGAACTGATCTTGAAGGAAAATCAATTGAAGAAATATTAAAAGCTGGAAAAGGAAAGCCAGCAGTGAGAAATAATGGCGGTGGTTTTTATAATCACAGTCTATTCTGGAAAGTAATGTCTCCAAACGGAGGCGGAAAACCTTCAGGAGCTTTGGCTGAAGCGATTGATAGTACTTTTGGTTCTTTTGATTCGTTTAAAGATAAGTTCTCAAATGCTGCAGCAACACAATTTGGTTCTGGATGGGCTTGGTTGTGTGTAGCAGGTGGAAAACTTGAAGTTTGCTCAACTCCAAACCAAGATAACCCTGTAATGGGTGAAGGTTGTGGCGGAACTCCAATTTTAGGCCTTGATGTTTGGGAGCATGCTTATTATTTGAATTATCAAAATAGAAGACCTGATTACATTGAAGCATTTTTTAATGTAATAAACTGGGAAGAAGTATCTAAAAGATACGAAGCTGCTAAATAAAGGGCAGAGAAGTAAAGGTTAAATAATGAAGAAAGAGGTCTTTGGCTTAAACCGAAGACCTCTTTCTTGTTGTTAGTTGTTATAAATATTCGTTTAAAATTAAACTCTAAAATAAGCTAGTAACATTTGAAGCAAATAATTTAATTGCAATTGCTAATAATATTATTCCAAAAACCTTTTGTAAAATAGCTATCCCACCTCTTCCTAGCATGCGTTCTATCCTTCTCGTTAGTTTTAAAACAATCAAAACAATAACCATATTAATCAATACACCAATAACGATATTAGCCATATCGTACTCAGCACGTAGAGAGATAAGTGTTGTCATAGATCCAGCACCAGCGATTACTGGAAAAGCCAAAGGCACAATCCCCGCACTTTTACCTCTTATGGGTTGTTCCTTAAACAGTTCAATGCCCATAACCATTTCAATTGCCATTGCAAATAAAATTAAAGCACCTGCAACGGCAAAAGATTGAATGTTTACTCCGAATAATTTTAGTATGCTTTCTCCAGCAATTAAGAATGCTATCATTATTATTGTTGACACCAAAGTAATTCGCTCGGCATGAATGTCACCTGACGTTTCCTTTATCTTCATTATAATTGGAATAGAACCAATAATATCTACAACAGCGAATAATACCATTGTGGCTTTAAATATTTCGTTGAAATTAATTGATGAAAAGAATTCAGCCATAGTTCAAAATTAAAGTTCAATGGCGTAAAGGTAAATTCTTTTTGTAAATGACTTCTCTTGTTGTTAATGAAAGTGGAGTTTTACTTTAAAACATCTAGGCAAACGCATTTAAAAATTAAATATCAAAAAATAACTCACCTCAATAAATTTTAAATGCCTATCGGGATGTTTACTAGTTAAATAAAAATTCTCCGATTTTACTGATATATGAATATAATTGGTACTTCCCCCCAGTTTTAACCGCTCAAAGTGCGAACCCTTGCGCCTTCTCTGAGTTCATTACCGAATGGTCGGCACTTTGAGCGGTTAAAAACCTACTGGTAAAGTATCCGATACGCATTAAATTCTAAAATTATATACGTTCGTCTAATTAGAACACCTTTTCATTCAATGGGTTTCGATATTATTTTATATTTGTATAACTAAAACACTATTATTATGAGACTAATACCTTTTTTAATTTCACTATTTATCGCTGTGTTAACCTTCTCTCAACAGAGTAATATTTCTAATAACACAGATTTACAATATCAAAATCGCATTAAAGAACTTGGGATGCCTTTTTCAACTGTTAATGTACCTCAAGAACTTTTACCAGGGAATACTTACACATTTGAATTAAATCCAGATCATTTGTTTTCTTGCTTTGGTGTTGGTTTTGAATCAACAAATAACTCTTTAGAGCCCAATCTTTTTCAACTAAATTATAGAACTAAACCCAAAGATGGTTCGTGGTCAGAGTGGATGGAATCTGAAGCTGATGTTCATCCTAATCAAACTCCAACTGAAAAGTATTGGACAGAAGCACTTTTTACTCATGATGCATCCAGTCAATCTCTTGTTCAACTTAGAATTACTGTTCCAATTGCTGTAAATGGAGTGCAAATTGATCTTTTTGATGGAAATTATGAAGACAGTGATAAAATTTCAGATGATACAAAAAACAATAAAGTAGTTTCAACATCACGAGCAAACTGCCCAGAATTCCCATCAATTATTGAAAGAAGTGAGTGGTGTGGTGGTGCTGCAGCTTGTTCACAAGTAAACGCTGGTTATACGCCCACTTATATTAACGTAGGACACATTGTTATTCATCATGGAGCTTCACCAAATACTTATACAGATGGTCAAGCTGTTGTGAGATCATATTACAACTATCATGTAAATACACTTGGATGGATTGATATTGGCTATAATTATTTAATCGATAAATATGGCAACTTCTATCAGGGTAGACACAACCCAAACTTACCTACATCAGATGTTAGAGGCGCTCATGCTGGAGCGGCAAATAGTAGTTCTATTGGAGTAAATTTTTTAGGGAATTTAGATGTTACTATTGCCACAACTGCTCAATTGAATAAATTATACGACGTTTTGGCTTGGTGGTTCGACTACAAAGCTTTAGACCCCTTAGGTTCTGCTAATATGCAAACACAAGCTTATGGGGTTCAATACATGGAGAGAATTACTTGTCACCGTGACATAAATCCAACTAGCTGTCCTGGAAATGATATGTACGCTAGAATGTCGAATATTAGGCAAGAAGTTCAAGATGTAATTGATGACTGTAACAATGTTGTCACAGATAACATTGCTCCAACGACAGAAGTTAATTCTGTTTATGATTGGAGAGGATATGATTTTTGGACAGACTTTGATGATGTAGATAACCCCGGAGGAAGTGGTGTTGATCAACAATATTATCAAGTTTTAGACTTTGATGGTACAGAGTGGCGTGCAAATTCCGACAATGGTTTTTTTAACGATAATTTTAACACTACAATTCATCCCGACTGGACAATAGAAGATGGTACTTGGAGCATTCAAAATAATGTGTTAAATCAAAATGATGAAACATTAGGTAACACAAATATTTATGCCGATTTAGTTCAAAACAATAACAATTCTTATTTATATCAATGGTCTGCAAGTGTTGATGGCACGGGTGCAAATCGACGATCTGGATTACACTTTTTTGTTGATGACCCAACCCTTCCAAACAGAGGAAATTCATATTTAGCTTGGTTTAGAGCTGATGATAATGCTGTTTCTCTTTATAAAGCAGAAAATGATGTACTCAACTTGTTGGTGAGTGAACCATTTACAATTAATGCAGACACTTGGTATGATTTTAAAGTGACTTTCGACCCAGTAACTGGTGAATTTGAAGCTTTTATTGATAATGAAAGTGTAGCTTCATACACAGATCCATCACCGCATACTTCAGGTAGTTATATTTCTTTGAGAAATGGCGATTCAGAAGCGGATTTTGAAAATTTAAAAGTGAGAATTAACAGAAATTTTCAAGAAAAAGTAACTGTTGGTCCGCAATCAACTAGAGATAGCCGTTATGAAAGCCCAAATAAAACGCAAGACGCTTGTCGTGTAAATTCAATTGTTAAGGATGCTGCTGGTAATTGGTCTAGTCAACAAGCTAAGCATTTCTATATTGACTGGACAGATCCAACAACTAGTTCTAGTGTAGCCAATTCATGGCAAACAGATGATTTTACAACAACTTTTTCTGACTCTGATAATGTTGACGGTAGCGGACTACAAAAATCTTTTTATCAAGTAATTGATTTTGATGGGAGTTATTGGGGAGCGAATGCTGAGAATGGTTTCTACAGTGATAATTTTGATCAAGGTGCTATTCACCCAAATTGGACTGAAGAAAGTGGGAATTGGAATATTTCTAACAATTATCTTGAGCAAACTGATGAAAATAATGGAAATACGAACCTTTATGCATATTTAAAACAAGATCTCTCCAATCGCTATTTATATAATTTCAGTATGAAGCTTGATGGTTCAGGCAATAATAAACGAGGTGGGTTTCATTATTTTTGCGATGACCCAACTGCATCAAATAGAGGGAATTCTTATTTTGTATGGTTTAGACAAGAACTACAAACACTTGAATTTTATAGTGTGAGTAATGATACTTTTACGCAAGAGAAAGTAATACCTATTGAGTTGGATCAAAATATTTGGATGGATGTAAAGGTGATTTATGATCGTGTTACTGGAGAAACATTTGTTTATAAAGATGATAACTTAATTGGTGAATGGGTTGACGATACGCCACTTCTAACTGGAGATTACGTTTCTTTCAGAAGTGGAAATAGTAAAATGTCAATTGATAATTTTAAAGTTTATAGAACGAGATACCCTTCAGTTCAAGTATCAGTAGGTTCACCTACAAGTGATATCCGTTATCAAAATCTAGATCCCTCAACTTTTTCTGCAAAGGTCAAGTCTATTGTTCAAGATACAGCGCAAAATTTATCCCAAGTTCATTATCTGGATCTAGACGTTGATTGGACAACACCTGTCGGACTGACAAGTGTTTTGGATGGATCTAATGTTGATATTGATACCTTTTACACGAACACAGAGATAACGGGCTCTTGGAATGCCGCATCTGATAATCACTCCGACGTTTCTTATTACGAAATGAGCGTTGGTACCGCTGCTGGTGACTCTAATATAGTATCGTGGACAGATGTAGGTAACGTAACTGAAAACACCTTTACAGGTTTAAGTTTAGCAGGAGGGACAACATATTTTATTAATACACGGGCAGTTAATGGTGCTGGTTTGAGTTCAAGCGTTGTAAGTTCTGATGGACAGTATTTAAACGCCTATCTCGGTCTTGAAAACACTGATGATTTACCTTTCTCGGTTTATCCAAATCCATTCGATAATAATATTCAAATTGAATTTTTGGAACCTTTAAATGATGTTGAACTAAAACTTTACAGTCTTAATGGTCAGGTTGTAGAACTTCAAAAGGTTGAACAATCAAACTCAACTTCGTATAATTTTCATGTAGAAAAAGATATTGCGAAAGGAATGTACATTTTAGAAATTCACTCAAAAGGTGAAAGCTGGAAAACGAAATTGATTAAAAAATAACTGGGGAGAGGTAATTGCTCTATCGGAGTATTGACTACATAGTATAGTTGAAGATTTACTAATCTCTTGAGCGATATTTTTTCATCCTTGCTATTTTTTCTTTCAATGATAGATTCTCTTCAGAATCGTCGTCCTTTATTGATTTAGTTTCATCATTGCTTTCTACAGATGTTTCCTTTTCCTTTTTTGGGCTGGAAACTGAATTAGATTCATTTTCTTTAGTTTCTGTTTCCTCTGTACTTTCTTTAGTTTCAGATTCATCGTTGGCTTCTTGCTCAACAGGTTTATATTTGTATGTATTACTCTTATAAGGAACAGCTTTTTTTTCAGTCTCGTTTGATTTACTAAGAGCTTCATTATCCTTATTCGAACGTTTGACTGCATTTTCTCGTTTCGGAGTTTTTTCTTTAACTATTTTTTCAGAAGTAGGTTCTACTTGCTTTTCAATAGGTGTTGATTTTTCTTCAGTTTCTGATTCAGGATCTTTTTTAGGTTTTGACTGAACTTTTTTAGAACCTTCAAAAACTTTAAATTCTCTAAAACTGCACTCTAAGTTCCCATTAAAAACTTTGATCTTTTTACTTGGTTTCAATCCAACGCTTTTAATTGCTTCAACATTAGAGGAAATGACCCAACAATCATAACCTACAAATGAATGCTTAAAAGCATCACCTAGTTTTTGATAGAATTCTGTCATATCGTCTTCTTCACCCATTCTTTCACCATAAGGAGGGTTACAAATCAATAATCCTTTTTCGCTTGGTGGCTCTAATTCAAAAATATCTTTTACTGTAAAAGAAATCATATTTCCAATTGGCGCCATTCTGCTATTTCGTTTTGCTTTTTGTAGCATTGCAGCATCAATATCTGAAGCGAAAATTTTAAAACCTAAATCAACAGGGCGTCTGTTTACTTCACCTTGAACTTTTTCCCAAGCTTGAGCATCAAAAGATTTAAAATTTTTAAATGCGTAGTGTTGCCTTTCCACCATTGATGGAATATCCGCCGCCAATAAAGCTGCTTCAATCGCCAATGTACCAGAACCACACATAGGATCGATTAAAGGAGATTTTTTATCCCAATTTGCTAGTTTTAGGAGTCCTGCAGCTAATACTTCGTTCATTGGAGCTTCACCAACTTCTTGTCTATACCCTCTTTGAAAGAGTGGGATTCCACTTGTATTCAATGATATTTTAACAGATTTCTCTTTGATATAAACATCAAACATTACCTGAGGTGCTTTAATATTTACATTTGGTCGAGCATCAAATTTTTCTCTAAAAACGTCGGCAATAGCATCTTTTACAAGAAGGAAAGGATACTGTGTATGTGTAAAAAGATTAGAGAAAACGGCTCCTTTCACTGCAAATGTTTTTTCTAACTCAAAGAAAGAAGTCCAATCTATTTTTTTTGCTTCATCGTATAAATCTTTTTCTTTTTGTATGTAAAAAGAGGCCACTTCTACCAAGACAGAAATTGCCAAACGACAGCGATAATTTAAACGATAAACATCTTCCCAACTCCCTTTAATTTGAACAGCGCGATTTAATTTTTCAGTTTTTTCATATCCCAACTCCTTTAATTCATCCTCAAGAATATCTTCAAAACCATAAAGTGTTTTTACTGTAATTTTTAATTCTTTCATACTGTTTTAATTTATCTCCTTAATTAAAGGCAATTTCCAAGTAAAAATAACAGCAAATGTTCTAAACAAAGCTATAAATGTCGCAGAAGACCATAGTAGCCATGATTGCCCTCCATAACCAAAATAATCACCCAGAAAATAAAGAGAGCCTCCTAAAAGACAAGGTATTGCATATATTTCTTTTCTAAAAATCAATGGTATTTCGTTACACAACACATCTCTTATTAATCCTCCAAAGGTAGCAGAAATCATCCCTAAAAATATTGCCGTTACAGCAAATTGTTCAGATTCCATTCCTTTTTGCACGCCTAAGATTGTAAAAGTAGCAATTCCTAGCGTATCAAAAATAAAGAATGTACGTCTCAAATCTCTTAATCGGTTTTGGAAAATTAATCCGATTGTACCACCAATAAAAACTGTAATTAAGTGCGTTACAGAGTTCATCCAAGCGATATCAACATTGAGCAGCAAGTCTCTGATAGTTCCACCCCCCAGCGCTGTAATGAAAGCAATAATATAGCCACCAAGCACATCTAAATTTCGATCTGCTGCTGTAAGCATTCCGCTAATAGCAAAAACCAAAACACCTATATGATCCAAAACTAAAAGCACTGTGATTCTAAATTATTCGTTTTATGGCAAAAAAACTTATATTTTTGTGCAAATAAACTCATTTTAAAGGAGCTTGAAACACAAGATAATACTTTTTTTATTGTTAATTATTTGCTTAACCCCTTTTGAAGCTAATTCTCAAAGGGTAGGAGTCGTGTTGAGTGGAGGAGGAGCTACAGGTCTTGCGCATGTTGGTGTGTTAATGGCCATAGAAGAAGCTGAAATACCTATTGATTATATTGCAGGAACAAGTGCTGGAGCTTTAGTTGGAGCAATGTATGCTTCGGGATATTCTCCAAGAGAAATTCAAGCCTATATTTTGTCAGATAAATTTCTTAAAATGACCTCAGGAGAATTAGAAAACAACAAAGATTTTTTCTTGCGTAAAAATGAACCAAATAGTTCAATGATTGATGTTGCTTTTTCTAAAGACAGCATTTTTAAAAAGTTTTTACCCACAAACTTTATGACACCATCTTTATTAGATTATGAAATGTTACAAATTTTAGGAAAGACTGGTGCATCTGTTAATGAAAATTTTGATTCACTATTTGTTCCTTTTCGTTGTGTTGCATCAGACATATCAAAGAAAAAAAGTGTCATTTTTGATAGCGGTAAATTAAACGCAGCAGTCAGGGCTTCTATGACTTATCCATTTTATGTAAATCCGATCCGTATAGATGGCACATTGTATTTTGACGGTGGTCTGTATAATAATTTTCCCGCAGATGTTTTATATGAATGTTTTAATATGGATTATATTATTGGGAGTAATGTGTCATTTAATGCTGAGCCACCTTCAGAAGACGATTTAATCAGTCAACTAACAAACATGCTCATGCAACCCACCAACTTTAACTTACCTTGCGAGAATGGCGTTATTATATCACCAGATACTGATATAAAAACATTCGGTTTTGAGAATGCTCAAGAGGCAATTCAATCAGGCTATGATTCTGCTCAACCATATATTGATAGTATTCGGTCAGTTGTTTCTAAACGAACAACAATTGAAGAAGTCACTGAAAGGCGAAGTAAGTTTAAAAAAAGAGTGAAACCACTACTAATTGATGACATAGAGGCAAGCAATAGAAATCATGAAAATGTTTCTTTTGTAAAGCATTCGTTCGTGCGAGATTCAGTCATAGCGCCTATTGATAATTCTGATTTTACAAAAAGGTATTTTAGAGCTTATTCTACTCCTCAAGTGAAGTACATGTATCCTACTCTTGAAAAAAGCACAGATTCAACATACAGTTTGCATTTAGACATTACAAAAGAAAAGGCATTTGAGTTTAGTGTTGGTGGGCATTTTTCTTCGAGACCTGTAAATACTGCTTACCTTGGACTTTCATACTTGGATTTAGGAAACGGTGCTGTTGGACTACACGGAGAGTCTTATTTTGGAAAATTCTATGGCTCAACCAAGGTACATGCAAACTATGATTTGCCTACAGTTTTTCCTATTAGAATCACTCCCTATTTTGTATTAAACAGGTGGGATTATTTTCGGAGTTTTTCAACCTTTTTTGAAGATGTAAAGCCTTCATTTTTAGTTCAAAATGAACTTTACTACGGATTAAAACTTGCAATGCCAGTTTCTAACACTTCAAAGCTATCATTAGATTTCAGAGGCTTTGAAAATGATGATGAATATTATCAAACGCAAGACTTTTTAAGCTCAGACACTGCTGATATTACTCGGTTTGATGGGCAATCTGGTATTTTATCGCTCGAACATAACACACTTAACAGGAAACAGTGGGCAAGTGATGGAAGTCTTTTTAAGATGAATTTTAGATATGTTCAAGGTAAAGAACAAAGCTTGTCTGGAACTACAACTGAAGAAAACTACGATTTAAGAAAACTACATAGATGGATAAATGTTTCAATTGAAGGTCAAAAATATTTTAAAATAAATAAGTTTTTTAGGGCAGGGATTTATGGCAAAAGTGTTTTTAATTCTCAATCATTATTTTCGAATTATACAGCTTCAATTCTAACAACAACCGAATTTTCGCCCTTACCTGACAGTAAAACATTTTTTATGGCAGAGTATCGAGCTCCTCAGTACGCTGGTGCAGGATTGAATTTAGTGTTTAGCTATAACGACTTAATAGACGTTCGTTTTGAGCCCTATTTTTTCCAACCATTTAAACAAATTGTGAGGTTTGAAAATGAGGAAGAAACTTTTGGTTACTCAGGGCTACTTGAAGAAGGAACGTTTATGGCAGGTGCTTCAGTTATTTTTCATTCGCCAATTGGTCCTTTAAGAGTTTCAACGAATTATTTCCCCAAACAAGAGAACCCATTTGTAACGCAATTGAGCTTTGGTTATGTTCTTTTTAATGATAGAGCAATTCGTTAGAAACTATATTTACTTTTCTTTTGAATTATTATCTTTGTAAAAAGTTTTAGAATGATATACCCAATTGTTGCTTATGGAGATCCTGTCTTAAAAAAAGAAGGGGTTGAAATAGATGAAGATTATGAAGGACTTCAAACGTTAATAGAAGATATGTTTGAAACCATGTATAACGCACAAGGTGTTGGGTTAGCGGCACCTCAAATCGGGAAATCAATTCGGTTGTTCGTCGTTGATGCGTCTCCTTTTGCAGACGATGAGGATGAAGAAGAACCTGATCCTAAAGCAAAAGGGTTAGAAGGATTTAAGAAAGTTTTTATAAACCCTGTTATAGAAGAAGAGACGGGTGAAAAATGGAGCTTCCAAGAAGGTTGTCTAAGTATTCCTGCTGTTAGAGAAGACGTTTTTAGAAAAGAAAAAATTGTAATTAGTTATTACGATGAAAACTTTAACTTTCACGAAGATACTTTTGATGGATATGCTGCACGTGTAATACAGCACGAATATGACCACATTGATGGAATTCTATTTACTGATCACCTTTCGCCACTTAAAAAGCGGCTCATTAATAAAAAATTAAATAATATTTCAAAAGGTGAAGTGGACATATCATATCGTATGAAATTTCCAGTAAAAAAACGCAACAAATAATTTTAACATGAAAAACAGTATTTATTTATTTTCGATTCTGCTTATGTCACTTTCGTTTTTATCATGTGAAGAAAAATCTGATAAAAATGAGGGTAAAGATGAATCAGCAGAAGTTACTCCTGAAAGTTTGAAAAACTCTATTAAAGAAATGGACGATTCACTTCAAGTGCTTTTCAAAAAAAGAATGGAAGAAGATAACTTTAAAATTGACCGCCTTGTATATCACGAAGCAATCAATAGAAACAAGTCTTTTTTTGAAAATTTCCCGGAGCATGAATATGCGCCTAGAGCGGTAGAAAAAATTGCGAGTATGTATCTTCAATTGAACATTGAAGGAGAAGCAGTGAAATGGAGAGATACCATTTTACATAACTATCCAAACTACAAAAACAAGTTAGGTGTTCTCGAACTTCAAAAGTCTTATTACGATAATTTTGATACATATGAACCAGAAAAAATTGAATATTACTGCAACGAAATGCTTAAAGTTGAAGGGCTTTCTGAAGAGAAAAAAGAAGAAATAGAGTTTAGATTAGAACACATAGAATTATCATTTACTGAGCTCATAAAAATGCAGAACCCTGACTTAGAGCTTTAATTAGTTTGTTAATGCTTTGTTAAAAACCCTATATCATTGTATTTAATAACTACATTTGATTAATAAATAAAATAAAAAATATTATGAAAAAGGCACTATTTACATTGACATTAATGTTTGCAGCAACTTTTGCTTGCAACGGATTGATAGCTCAAGAAGGAGCAGAAGTTGAGTCAAAAGCAAAAATGGAATTTGAAAAAGAAGTTCACGATTATGGTGAGATTAAACAAAATGGTGATGGTTCTTGTGAATTTGAATTTACTAATACTGGTTCAGAACCTTTGATGATCTCAAACGCTAAAGGATCTTGTGGATGTACAGTTCCAGAATGGCCTAGAGAACCAATTGCTCCAGGAGAAAAAGGTGTAATTAAAGTGAAATACGATACTAAAAGAGTTGGCCCATTTGGTAAAAGTGTAACTATACAATCAAATGCTGCTACTAAAACATTAAGAATAAAAGGTGAAGTAATAGAAGCTTCTAAAGGTAGTGCTCCAGTAAATGATAGTGGTGCTCCTGCAAACTAAAATATTCAAATGAAGCTATATTTCGCGATCATATTTATAGCATTGAATTCCGCCTTTGGCTTCGGTCAAACGGCGGAATTTGATTTTTTGGGGAATACAACCATTAAATGGGATAAAACCCCTGAAGGTGAAATATTAAAACACTATTTCGTTTTTATAAACACAGGTGATGTTCCTTTAGTTATTGATGATGCAGAGGTAGCTTGCTCTTGCACAAAGGTTGATTTTCCTAAAAAACCTATTGCTCCTAAGTCAAAGGATTCAATACTCGTAGCATTTAACACAGAAGGAAAGTTTTATAATCAAGATCGTAAAATCATCCTTAAAGCAAATACGAAAAAACAAGAGAAACTTCGGTTAAAGGTTTATGTCATTCCTAAGGATGAAAAGTAACTCTTAAATGTTTTTAACAGAAAAGATTCTTTCCATACATTCTATATTCTATCTTAGCAATATAAAATTAAATTCATGTCGATATCGGTAAAACACCTCTCAAAATATTACGGAAATCAAGCTGCGGTGGATAATATTTCCTTTGAAGCTAAAAATGGTGAAATATTAGGTTTTCTAGGGCCAAACGGTGCTGGAAAATCTACAACTATGAAAATAATCACCGGTTTTATACCTTCTACAGAAGGTGAGGTTGAAGTTTGTGGTATGAATATCAAAAAAGATTCACTCAAAATTCGTCAACGAATTGGTTATTTACCAGAAAATAATCCGTTGTATCTAGAGATGTATGTGAAAGAATATCTACACTTTATTGGTAGTATTTATAAGGTTAAATCTCTCTCAGATCGCGTAAAAGATGTCATCGAACTTGTTGGTCTTCAAAAGGAGCAACACAAGACTATCGGAGCTTTATCTAAAGGTTATCGTCAGCGTGTGGGGTTAGCTCAAGCAATTATTCACGATCCAGATGTACTAATTTTAGATGAACCAACTTCTGGTCTTGACCCGAATCAACTTGAAGAAATTCGTGGGTTAATTAAGAAAATTGGTCAAGAAAAAACAGTAATGCTTTCAACGCACATTATGCAGGAAGTAGAAGCGATTTGTGACCGCATTATCATAATTAAAAACGGAAAACTTGTTGCAAATGAACGTGCTACTGACTTACAATATGATAAGTCTACACAAGTCATATATGTTGAGTTTGAAGGTGATGTCACTAGAAATCAATTGGCTAAATTGAAGAATGTTATAAAAGTTGAAACCGTTAGTGACAATATTTTTATAATGGAAACAACGTTAGATATTGATGCAAGAAAAATGATCGCTGAACACGCCCAGAAAGAAAATCTGTTGATATTGACTTTGAGAAAAGAGGAGAAAACACTAGAGGAAGTATTTAAAAATCTAACAACTTAATCTTTTTTACTGTTTTTTAGTTCTTTGTCTAAGTCGTCATTACTGACTTCAATTGCATGTTGCGCAAAATCTTGTCCTACAGACGTTTTGTAATTGTATACGTAGTCTACCTTAAAGTCTTCAAATTTGTGTTGTTCATCATCGTAATGACAAATAGTTGCAACTTTGAATGGTCGTTTCTTAAGTTTGTTGATTTGTTTAAGGGTGTTAAAGTTTGAAGCATAATCGCTCATGGATAAAACAACAACATCAACTTTTTTCCAGTCGGATTCTTCCCAAAATTCTCGGTCAGTTGTATCTCCCCATACAGCGTTGTATCCAGCTTCCTTCATACTTGATATCTTGTCGTTATTATAGTCAACGCCTACAACTTTTCCTGGGTATTTTTCGTTAAAATATTCAAAAGCAGGCCCGCCAATACTACCAATCCCAACAACTACATATTTTATTTCCCCTGTAATCTTTGGTTGAAAGTCAATGTCTTTAGAGGTTCTATTAATCTTTGTCAATTGTTCTTTGAAATAGTCAAAAATCTCATAAGATTTTACGGTGATAGGGGATGAAAGTAAAAATGAAAATGACATTAATAGCGCTAATATTACCAACCATTCATCTGAAAGTATACCATTGTTTACAGCAACTGCGCCAACGATAAGCCCAAATTCGCTATAGTTCATTAAATGCATGGAAGTAAGAAAATTTGTTCTTGCTCTCAAATTGAAACGTGAAAATATTAATAAGAATAAATAACCTTTAAAGAAAACCGCTATTAGTAAAATGAAAGCAACTAAAACACTCATCCATGAGGGAGTTTCAGCTAATCCGATGTTTATGAAGAAGCCTATCAAAAAGAAATCTTTATAACTCATCATTCTGTCATAAAGCTCTTCGGATTTTTTATGATTTACTAATATCATTCCTATGATAAGTGCACCCAAATCTGATTTTAAGTCCAATATTTCAAAAACCAAAGCTCCTGCAATAAAAGGCGCAAAAAATCCGAATATTGTTAGTAATTCACCGTGACCACTTCTGTCTAAAAGTTTGTAGAGTAAAAACCGAACAACATATAAATAAATGGGTAAAGTAAGCACCCATATACTTGGCATTACATTTTTAGAAACAGTTAAAAAGATTACTGCAAAAATATCCTGGATGATGAGAACACCAATCGCAAAACGTCCATGAGTAGATGTGATTTCCCCTTTTTCTTCAAGTGATTTAACAATAAAAACAGTACTTGAAAAACTTAAAGAAAAACCGATCACAAGAGCTGTTTCTAAAGAAATATCAGTTAAAAACCTAAGTCCAAAATAGCTTAACCCAAAAATCAATGAAGAGAAAGCTAAAGTTGTAATAAGCATGTGGACGCTTGCCGTAATCCAAATTTCTTTCTTAGCTAATGCTTTAATCTTTATCTTTAAACCGATTGTAAATAGAAGTAAAGTAATCCCTAGGTTTGAAAGCGTACCGAGAATATCTTTGATGTTTCCATCTGTAAACCCAGAATAATTTAGAAAAAAGCCTGTTGCTAAAAAACCAAGAAGCGCTGGAAGACCTAACTGCTTCATTAAGATGCCACTTAAGAAAGCAAGACCCAACCAAATCGCATCAATATATATGGCTTCCATGGTAGTAAATACTTTTCTCTTTAAAGATATAAAAGTTTATAACTTACATTACAAAACCTAAGAAAATAGTTAAAAATTACAACTAAAGAAGACCGAAAGCACTTTTTATTGTATCAATAAAATCAAGTTTTTCCCAAGTAAATAACTCAACCTCTTTAGTAACTTCTTGCCCTGCATTCTTAAATGTTATAGATCTTGTTTCAGACCTACGTCCCATATGCCCATAAGCTGCTGTTGGGCCGTAAATTGGGTTTCTGAGTTTTAAACGTTTTTCAATTGCTGCTGGTCTCATGTCAAATAGTTCATCGATTTTTTCGGCAATTTCACCATCTGTGAGGTCCACTTTAGCAGTTCCATAAGTATTTACATAAATACCCATTGGCTCAACAACACCAATTGCGTATGAAACTTGTACTACAACTTCATCACACAAACCAGCTGCAACCATGTTTTTAGCAATATGTCTTGTTGCATAAGCCGCTGAACGATCTACTTTTGATGGGTCTTTGCCAGAAAATGCACCACCACCATGAGCTCCTTTTCCTCCATAGGTATCAACAATGATTTTTCTTCCCGTCAATCCACTGTCTCCGTGAGGACCACCAATCACAAATTTCCCTGTTGGGTTGATATGATAAGTAATATCATCCGTAAATAGTTTCTCTAACTTAGGATTATTCAATTTTTTCTTAAGACGTGGAATCAAAATGTTTTTAATGTCGTCTTTGATTTTTTTCAATACCTGAGATTCGTCTTCATCAAAATCATCGTGTTGCGTTGAGAGCACAATTGTGTCAATACGAATAGGCTTATTGTCATCACTATACTCAATTGTTACTTGCGCTTTCGCATCGGGTCTGAGGTATTTTATTTCGTTTTCTTCTCTTCTTAAAGCTGCCAACTCGATGAGCAATCGATGAGATAAATCAAGTGCCAACGGCATATAATCTTCAGTTTCACTCGTAGCATAACCAAACATCATTCCCTGATCACCAGCACCTTGTTCTTCTGGTGCGCCTCTGTCTACACCGCGATTGATGTCTTGAGATTGCTCATGAATAGCTGAGATAATTCCGCATGATTTAGAATCGAATTGATATTCACTCTTTGTATAGCCGATGCGAGCAATCACATCGCGCGCAATTTGTTGAACGTCTAAATAAGTTTCCGACTTTACTTCACCAGCTAAAACCACCAAACCTGTTGTAACTAGTGTTTCACAAGCAACTTTTGAATCGGCATCAAATGCCAAAAAGTGATCTATTAGTGCGTCAGATATTTGATCTGCAACTTTATCTGGGTGTCCTTCAGAAACGGATTCGGACGTGAACAAGTATGACATGCTTTTCAGTTTTTAATTACAACCGTCAAAAGTAGCAAATGTTCCCGAAAAGAGTTAAATTATTTTTGATTTATTGTAACTACCTATTCAAAGATAACTTTCATTACTTTTGTGCTATGACGAAACTTCTCCATATTGAAACAGCAACAAAAGTATGTTCTGTTGCTTTATCCCAAAATGGCGAATGTGTTTCTTTGGTTGAAGAAAACAGTGAAAACTATACGCATTCAGAAAATTTAACACTGTTTATTGAACGCGCAATAAAAGAAGCTGGATGGACACTATTTGAGTTAGATGCAATTGTTGTGACAAGTGGTCCGGGTTCTTATACAGGACTCCGTATTGGCGTTTCGACAGCTAAAGGGTTGTGTTATGCGTTAAACTTGCCTTTGATAAGCGTAGGTTCTATTGAAAGTATTGTAGCTATAGCTTCTGAGAAATATATGGATAAATCGATTTGCGCACTAATTGACGCTAAAAGAATGGAGGTTTTTAGTGCTGTTTATGACTATAATGGCAAATGTGTAAAACCACTTTCTGCTGATATTATTGATGAAAATACATATAATGAACTTATGCCATTTGTAGTTTGTGGAGACGGTGCTAAAAAACTTCAAGAGATTTGGAGAAATAAAGATATTTCTTTTGATTTAACCATAATATCAAGTGCAAAAGGTCAAATTAAAATTGCTTATGAAAAGTTTAACAAACAGCTCTTTGAAGACTTAGCTTATTTTGAACCTAAGTATTTAAAAGATTTTATAGGTACTAAGTCCAAGAAAAAATCTTTTTAGTAATAATTAATTAGTACATTAGTAGAAGTAAATTTAACGGTGCTGTTAAATTTTACGTTTAATTAAACTACTTATTATTAATGATCAACATTCTTTCTAACATAACCAGCGTTAAAAAAATACTTATAATTTCTTATTTACTAATGTTTTCGAATGAGGTCTTGTTTTCTCAGACAATAGAATCAGAAACATATTATAGGGCTCAACAGGATAGTGTTTTTAGTATAATATTTTCTCAATTGGACTTAGCTAAAAAAAAGATCAACGATCTTGCTTTGGAAGAAGAGAACATGGCGGATTCAACAAGAGGGCTAAATTATAGTTTGAAAGGGATTTATAATAATATAGTTGGTGAAAACAATAAAGCAATTAAAAACTTTGACAAAGCCATCATATTATTAAAAGATAACCCAGTACGCAAAGCAAAAGTCAGGATTAATCTAGGAACAACTTTAAGAAACAATAAAGATTATGAAGCTTCTATTGCTGTTTTTGAAAAACTGCTGAAATTTTATAAAAACCAAGGCGACTCGATTGGTGTTGCTAAAATGAAGGGAGAAATTGCAGCAAATTTCAACCTTACTTTAAATAGCGGAAAAGCTGTTGAATACTTACTTGAGGCTATTTCTATTTTAGAAAGTAGTAAACAGGAAACATCTCTTGATTTAGGGATACTTAAGCAAAGACTGGCAAACACCTATATGAAACAAGAGAGATTTGATTTCGCCAATTCACTTTATAATCAATCTCTCAAGGCCTTTAAAAAAAATAATAGTATGCAAAATTATTATTTGACTTTAGTAAATTATGCTGAATGCCTTAATTATACTAAAAAGTATGATTCTGCATTATTGATTATTAACCAAAGTTTTGAAGGGTTAGAAAGTTTTAAAAACATAAATCTATTAGCAATTGCACATTCTGTTAAAGGAAGCGTAATGTATAATAAGGGTGATTCTAATGAAGCTAGAAAAAGTTACCAAAATGCATTTGATAAAGCTTTATCTGCAGAATCAGATCGATTAGTTCAAATTGCGAGGGATTATTTAGCGATTTTGGTAGAACACAATGAATTTGAAAATGCTTCCTTAATTATTGATAAAACGCTTCCATATCTAGAAAGGTCAAATCTTGAATATCAATTTAGTTTTCTGTTTGAAACAGCGAAGTGTTATGCAGCAATAGGTGATAAAAATGAAGCTTATGATTATGCTATAAAGGCTCATGCTTTAAAAGACTCAGTTTATTATAAAAAGAAACAAGAACTGATTGAGGAATTACAAACCAGGTACTTAGTTCAAGAAAAAGAAAAATCTAATTCTACTTTAAAAAGCGTTATTTTACGAAATGAAGAAAATCTTTCTCTTCTTACAATAATCACTTTCACTGCAATTCTTATGTTGGTGTTTATGTTGATTATATGGAAAACACGAATGAACTACAAGAATAAGATTTTAAATTTAGAAAAACGAAGAACGAGTGAACTCTCAAAAAAACTAAATATTGAAAAAGAAAATACTGAACTAAGACAAAAATTAATTGATCAACAAAGATCTGAATTGCTGGGGTATTCTATGGAAATAAGTAATATGAATGAAAAAATTGAAAGACTTATAGAGAAAATAGATGTAGAATCAGACTCATCCCTTGGACCGCAACTTAAATCATTGATCACTGTAAATAAAAGCTGGAACTCTTTTATTGAACGTTTTAAAGAAGTAGACCCAGATTTTATTCCTAAACTTTCAAAAAAATTCCCGAAATTAACTCAAAAAGACCTAGAGTTTTGTTCGCTTGTAAGGATTAACATTTCCTACAAAGATATCGCTAACTTCTTACAGATTTCTCATGAAAGTGTGTTTAAGAAAAAATACCGTGTTTTAAAGAAAATGAAACTAGACAAAGATGTTGATTTCCAAAACTATATTATTCACTTTTGATGAATGGATGGTCTTAAAAACTTGAAGGCTCCTAATATAAAACCAAACATTAAGAAGAAATCAGTGCAGTAATAAAAGAAAATGTTGTTTTCTAAATCCATCATACTTTTGGAGGATAATATAGTATCAACGACAGCATAAACGTGAATTCCAAGTCCTATTGCCATTGATAATATGGTGTAAAACAAAAAGGAGTATACACTACTTCTCTTTTGGTCTGCATCAATATTCTCATTCTTGTTTAAAGCGGATAGAAACCCAATGGTTACAACCAGTAGTAACAAGTAAATCAATTTAAGAAAAGGATTTTGAGCATACTCGAAATACTCCCCTAGAATTGATGAAATTAAATGTTCAGATGTTGAATCAATAAAGAATAGGAATAAACCAAACAAGACCATTAATATAGATGGACCTAGGAATTCTTTTTTAAAGAAAAAATAAAACATAGATTAAGTTTTGCGTTTTTTCTTTTTTGCTGCAGGAAATAAAACATTGTTTAAAATCAATCTATAACCTGCAGAATTAGGAAATAATGTAAGGTCAGTATGCGGATCCCCAACACGGTGTTGATAATCTTCTGGGTCGTGTCCTCCATAAAAAGTCCATGTTCCATTCCCCATTTCTCCGTGAATATACTTCACTGTTCCTAGTGATTTTGACTCTCCCATGACTGTGACAGAAGACTTTAAATAATCTTTCACAAAATCGGTGGTTTGTCCGTAAAAGTTTTTGATAATCATTTTGTGAGATTGAGTAAGCATCGTAGGAACAACATCCCATTTTGCAGAGAACTCAAACAATGTAAATATATCTTCTTTTTCAGAAACTTTCCTATGACGGTTTGTTCCGTCGATAGATGAATATTCGTATTCCATCGGGTTTTCAGTAATCGAGTAATCTTCAAAAGCAAAAGAATTCCCATAATCCATTTTAGATTGATAATTTGGATCCATACCATCACCGTCGAACATATATTCGCAAATATCTGTTTCGTGTGCTGCTAATGCAATGTCAAAACTATCTGTTCCGCTACACATAGTAAACAAAAAACCACCACCAACAACGTAGTTTTTGATTGCTTGGGCAACAGCTAATTTCATTTCAGAGACTTTTCCAAACCCTAAACGCTCTGCGCTAGCTTCCAATCTTGCTACTTCATTTCTATACCAAGGAGCATTTCTGTAAGCAGCATAAAATTTACCGTACTGTCCTGTGAAATCTTCGTGGTGTAAATGAAGCCAGTCGTATTCTGCTAGTCCGCCAGCGATCACCAGACTGTCATAAACTTTATCATAAGGAATTTCAGCGTATTCCATGACAAGTGTTACAGCATCGTCCCACGGTTGTTTTCCATTTGGAGTGTATACTGCAATTTTTGGAGCTACTTCTAACTGAACGACTTCTTGATTTACTTCTGGAGAAGAAATTTTTTGTTTTATAGTGTTGACTTGACCATCAGCTAGAACTTCATAGCTAACACCTCTTGTTACTAGCTCATCTTCAATAGAGGAGAGGTGAGGCAATAAAAATGAACCTCCGCGGTAATTTAAAAGCCACTCCATTGTTACTCCGTTTTCCAAAACGAAATAAGAGATTCCATAAGCTTTTAAATGATTCTTTTGAGTTTCATCCATCGGAACGAGAATTTGAGAACTCATCGCTGTGAAACTAAGATTCAATGTGATTAAAATCGTTATTACGTATTTGATTTGCATAACATCGTTTTTCTTAAAAGATAATAAATTTGTTGAATGCTCAATAATTAAAACGCATCTTCTTCAATATCATTGCCGTTAAAGTCAAAATCTTGGTCATCGCCAATTTCATCCATTTTACTTGACTTTGTAATAAAATTTGTTGGAGCAACTTCATCAAACTCATTACTTGGGTTCAATGGTGCTGGTTCGAAAGACTCGTCGTCTCCTTCAAAAGCTGTAATATTATCAAAACGCGCATATTTACCAATAAATTTCAATCGAACGCTATCGGTAGAACCATTTCTGTGTTTTGCGATGATAATGTCCCCCATTCCTGCTGTCGGTCCTTTTTCATCTTCCATTAATCCATAATATTCAGCTCGGTAAATGAAAGAAACAATATCAGCATCCTGTTCGATTGCACCCGACTCTCTCAAATCTGAAAGAATTGGTCGCTTATCACCACCACGTTGTTCAACAGAACGACTTAGCTGGGAGAGGGCAATAACTGGAACGTTTAATTCTTTAGCTATTTCCTTAATAGAACGAGAAATTTGAGAGATTTCCTGTTCTCTGTTACCTGCTCCTTTACCAGTTCCGGCTGTCATTAATTGCAAATAATCAATAATTACAACTTGAATGTCGTGCTTTTGTTTCATTCTACGACACTTGGCACGCAACTCGAAAATCGAAATACCAGGAGTATCGTCGATATAAATAGGCGCTTTAGAAAGTTTAGCTATTCGAGTATGGATCTGTTGAAATTCGTGATCTGCAAGATTACCTTTTCTTAATTTTTCAGCATCTATTCTAGCTTCTGAAGATATAAGACGTTTTACTAATTGAACACTTGACATCTCCAAAGAGAACATGGCAACCCCCATGTTATAGTCAACTGCTGTATTTCGAGCCATAGATAAAACAAAGGCTGTTTTCCCCATCGCTGGTCGAGCAGCAATTACAATCATATCTGATTTTTGCCATCCTGAAGTCATTCGGTCTAAATCTTTAAACCCAGTAGGAACACCAGAAATACCGTCTGAGTTTTTGCGAGCGCTTTCAATTTCCTGTATCGCTCCACTCATTGCAGTCTGCATGGTGTCATAACTCTTCTTCATATTATTTTGAGCGATGGCAAATAAATCTTCCTCCGCCTTTGATAATACACTAAATACGTCTTTTGTTTCGTCGTAAGCTTCTTTTAAAATCTCACTAGTCATTGAAATAATTTCGCGTTGAATATACTTTTCAATGATAATTCTACTGTGATATTCAATATGTGCTGCAGATGCTACCTTATTGGTTAATGAGGATAAATAATATGCTCCGCCTGCGACTTCCAATTTACCGAGCTTTCTTAGTTGTTCGGTTACCGTTAGTAAATCAATTGGTTGAGAAGAAGTAAAAAGTTCAGCAATAGCTTCGAATATCACTTTGTTTTTTGGGTCGTAAAAAGCTTCATGTGTACGGAGAATATCAATGGCGTCGTTGACAGCGTTACCATCAATCATCATTGCGCCTAGAACTGCTTCTTCTAAATCCGTTGCTTGTGGAGGAACACGACCGATTTCAAAAGGAGTGCTTTTGGCACGTTGGGTGCGATTTGCATTTAATTTAGCTTCTCTTTTATCCTCTTTCTCCATAGTACAAATATATTCAATTCAATCTCGAAAAACGTATTTTTTAATTCTTATTCATACTTTGTGAAAAAGTCGAAACCTGTGAATAACTTTCATGCATCCAAAAGTTGTATTGTGAAAGGACTTTTAATAAAAAAATCACCAAAACAATTATTAGTTTTGCACATACACCCCAAATGAAGTTAAAACCAATTCAATGGAAAGAAAAATTGTGGATACAGGTGATGGCTCAAAAACAATCCACTTACCAGAATGGAATGAAAGCTATCACTCCAAGCATGGTGCAGTACAAGAAGCGCTTCATGTTTTTATTGAAAGTGGTTTAAAACAAATAAGAAAAACAGAAATTCAAATATTGGAAGTTGGCTTTGGCACTGGTTTAAATTGCTTACTGACACTTATCACAGCAAAAAAGCTAAACAAAAATATTATTTATACAGGACTGGAAGCATTCCCTGTAAGTACTGATGAACTTTCTCAATTGGCTTATGAATCTTTACCTGAAGTAAAAGACTATAAACAAGAGTTTCTAAAAATACACGAAGCATCTTGGGAAGAGCTTGTCGATATATCACCCACCTTTAAATTAGAGAAAGTTGAACAAAAGTTAAACAACTTTAACCCCCAAAAAATCAGTTTTGATTTAATTTATTTCGATGCGTTTGGTCCACGTGTCCAACCTGAAATGTGGACACTTGAAATTTTTAAAAAGTTGTTTTATGCAATGAATTCAAATGGAATCTTGGTGACTTACTGTGCCAAAGGACAAGTACGTAGAGATTTAATTGAAGCTGGTTTTCAAGTTGAAAAAATACCCGGACCTCCGGGGAAGCGTGAGATGTTGAGGGGGAGCGTTGTGTAGGGTTTCAAGCTCTGACATTTATATCAAGGACTACAAACAAACCCCAAGACCTCTAGAATCACCAGAGTTCTTAGTTATATTTTCCAGACACTAGTGCATCTCGCTTTAGCTTATAATGGGGCAAACTAAGTAAAAAAGTTATCATATTGGTAACTTTTTTGTTATATTTGTATCAAATGGATTGATTTGAAAATATTTTCAAGAGGCACTTTACGAGATTTTTGGAAAAAACATGGAGATTGTGAGTTACAATTGAAAACTTGGTACCGTGAAATTGAAAAGTCAAGTTGGAAATCGATAAACGAACTTAAGTCTGAATATCCTAGTGCAAGTATTTTAAAAGACAATCGAATTGTATTTAACATAAAAGGAAATGATTATCGATTAATTGTAAAATTTAACTTTGAATACCGACTTGCGTGGATTCGTTTTATTGGAACACACGCTGAATATGATAAAATTAACGCAAAAGAAATTTAAGATGAAAATTAAACCAATAAGAGATGAAGCCGATTATCAAAAAGCACTTGAACGTTTAGAGGTAATTTTTGACGCTAAAAAAGGAAGCGAGGAAGGCGACGAATTGGAGATTTTATCGATTATCATTGATAATTATGAAAGTGAAAATTTTCCAATCGAAATGCCAGATCCAATTTCAGCGATTATTTTCAGAATGGAACAAATGGGGCTAAAACAAAAAGATTTGGTTGAAATGATTGGTTTCAAAAGTCGAGTAAGTGAAATTATGAATAAAAAGCGTAAACTGACTTTAGAGATGATTAGAAAATTAAATGCCCATTTAAAAATTCCGACAGAAATTTTAATTCAAGATTATTGAAAATAAATGAAAATCTAAGGGATGGTAATTTATTCAGCTTGGTTTCGATTTTTTATTTGTTTAGAATGATTCCAGTACAAATGCATTTAACTTTAGCGTTTATATAACAAAAAGCTTTCTTTTCGTCGTTTCATTTTTGAATGCCTTTGCCTTGAGGATGATTCTAGGTCAAACGTATTTTATTGGTCTCAAAAATAGTTAAGACCATGCACTTTAGTGCATCTCGCTTTAGCTTATAAAAATCGCATCAGACATCTATTGTCTAATTCTTTATGTTAATTGTGGAATTTTATTCTCACCTAAGCCTATGGCCCTTTCAGTCCATAGTGGTTTATTTTT
>JBBEBO010000103.1:0-3752 GCA_040882265.1 Brumimicrobium sp.
CAGGGGTGCTACTTCGATATTCGTGTAAATCATGAAAGCTTGCTGCATCAGCTGAGTAAAGTCCACTTGAAGAACTGTTATGCATTTCAAGAATTACGGATTTAGCCCCAACTTCATCAAAAAGTTCTTCGAAAAGCTCCCATCCCCAAGTACCACAAGGTCCACACCAAGTTGCTGTTTTCTTCACAACAAGTGGGGTTTGTTCTTCAGTTACAACCTGACTATTCAATGAATAACTGAAAGTAACTAAAGCAATTAAAGAATAAATTTTTTTCATAATATGTTTTTATGGTTATTAAAAATTGTTAATTATTCAAAATTAATTTAAATTTTTGAATTAAAAAAATATTATACGTTTATTTTGAGACATATAGACTCCCTTTTTAATTAACACTTACAATTTTCATAGAAAAGAAATTAAATAAACTTCTGAAACGGAATTAAACCGCTATAAATTAAAGCAAAAAACTGATTTTAATACTTGTGTTTAATTTATTATCTTTAGGAGTTACCTTATGACCTTCAAAAAACTATTTTTAAGTTTGATGCTTCAACAAAATTAGTTACTATACTTTTAATGAATGAAGACAAAACCCTTTTCAGAATTAATATTTCCCTCTGGCGCAAAAATGAAAAATCGTTTTATGCTCGCTCCATTAACCAATGAACAAAGCCACGAAGATGGTAGGCTTTCAGATGAGGAGTTCAAGTGGTTGACGATGCGAGCGGAAGGGCAGTTTGGGTTGGTGATGACCTGTGCTTCACATGTTCAGGAAATTGGTAAAGGGTTTTCTGGTCAGCTCGGAATCTTTTCAGATTTTCATATTGAAGGACATCAACGTTTGGCAAAAACCATTCGATCTCATGGATGCTTGGCAGTAATTCAATTACACCACGCTGGAATGCGTTCACCTGAAAAACTGATTGGTGAAGCCCCTGTTTGTCCTTCCAAAAATGAAAAAACAGGAGCTCGAGCATTGACTTTAGCAGAAGTTCAACAACTCAAAAATGATTTTATTGCAGCCGCAGTACGAGCTAAAAATTGCGGATACAATGGTGTAGAAGTTCACGGCGCACACGGCTATATTTTGACTCAATTTTTAAGCGCTGAAATCAATAACCGTTCAGACGAATACGGTGGGATTTTGGAAAATAGATCTCGACTTTTATTTGAAATTGTAAATGAAATTCGTGAAAAATGTGGGAAGACTTTTTTATTAGGTGTTCGACTTTCCCCAGAACGGTTTGGAATGGATTTAAAAGAAGTAAAAACAGTTGCACAACGACTCATTGATGAAGGGAATATAGATTTTTTAGATATTTCACTTTGGGACAGTTTTAAATTGCCTGTAGAAGAAGCCTACCAATTCAAAACATTGTTGGAGCACTTTACAACCTTGGATAGAAAAAACATAAAGCTGACAGTTGCGGGTAAAATCAGAACGGGAAAAGACGTCCAAATCATCCTTGATCAGGGAGTAGATTTTGTTACTATTGGTAGAATGGGTATTCTTCATCATGATTTTCCATTAAGAGTGATAGAGAATTCTAATTTTGAACCTATCGAAACTCCAGTGTCAAGAGATTATTTGAGAAACGAAGGGTTGAGTGAAAAATTCATACAATATATGGAGAAATGGCCTGATTTTGTTTCTACTGAGAATGTCTGATATGCTCAAATAGCTGTTGAATTTCAATTTTCATCATTTCATTTTAATATTTCTCAATATTTTCAATCCTAAAATCAATTGAAGGTGTTACATTTGTCTTTGTAAAATTTTGAAGACATGAAAACAGGTGCTGCAAACAAAAAACTGGAGAAAATTATTGCTTTAGTTGAGAAAAAAGGAATAGAAGCTAAAGATCTAATCGATGAACTCAAAGAGTTGCGCGAGTTCGCTTTGAAAGAACAAGATCCTCTTTTAGCCAAAGTTACGCGTTTATCATACGAGTATTTGACTGAAAAAAAGGCGTACGATGTTCAGGCACAATGGGAAGAAGATGAAGAAGGTGGTGAATACCCTTTAGAAATTGATGACAAAGACAACCTTTTGTATTTACTTAACCTCATGTTAAAAGCAGATCACAAAATTAATCGTGAAGAGATTAAAGATTACAGAACAGCTCTTAAAGAGGAGCTTTACTAAGCATCCTTAAGTTCCCCCAGCTTTTAAATTCTGTTTAGTGTATTAAGCTTACCTCCGTTTTACTTTAGAGTTGCTAACTTTGCAAATTCTTAAAAAGTGCAACACGAAAAAAGAACCCACATATCGTTCAATTTGGAAATTAGCGATTCCAGCTTTGTTAGGAGGGATTGTAGAGCCTGTACTTTCTTTAACTGATATTGCAGTCGTTGGTAATATTGGTTATGATGAATTCAACGATTCTAATCAAAACTTATCTTCTGTTGCTGCTGTTGGTTTAGCGGGGAGTTTAATTTCAGCTCTCGTTTGGATTTTTGCTCAAATGAAGAGCGCCATTTCAGCTGTTGTTTCTCAAGCGTATGGAGCATTAAGAATGCGAAGAATGGCAAGTCTTATTCCTCAAATGATTTATTTCAACATGATTGTTGGAATAATGGCTATGGTTTCAACTTATATCGCTTCAGCTTGGATTTTTGAACATTTATTGTCAGCTACAGGCGATATTCTTACAGGTGCAGTTGCATATTATGATATTCGAGTGCTCGGCTTTCCTTTTACATTGATCACATTTTCAATTTTTGGCGTATTTAGAGGAATACAAAATACATGGTGGGCAATGGTGATCTCAATTATTGGTGGATCACTAAACATCATTCTCGATTTTATTTTTGTACTTGGTTGGTGGGATTTAACTGAACCAATGGGTGTGGAAGGAGCAGCATGGGCTAGTTTTGTTGCGCAAATTGTAATGTTTATACTAACCATTTATTTTCTACTTGTTCGTTCCAAGATTAGACTGATGAATACATTGAGAGTTAACCCAATGTTTAAAGAATTAATTCTTATTGCAGGAAACTTGGTTTTGCGCACATTTACATTGAACATTGCACTAGTACTAACCCATAAGTTTGCAAATATTTATGGCGAAGTACAAGCGGCGACTCATGCAGTTTTATTGAATTTATGGCTGTTTTCCGCTTTCTTTTTAGATGCTTTTGCTACTGCAGCCAATGCTATGGCAGGAAAATTTTTAGGAGCTAAAAATAAAGAAGCAATGGAACTAAACCTCAAAAGAAACCTGTTGCTTAGTTTTTCAGTTTCATGTGCTCTGGCAATAATTATTTTAACATTTGATCAAACAATTATGGGTGTTTTGATTGACAACGAATCGGTTTGGGAGCTTTACCCTGTTGTTCTGCCTCTTTTTGCTCTTTGTTTACCGATTAATTCAATTGCTTTTACCTTAGACGGCGTTTTCAAAGGAATGGGAAAAGCTAAATTTTTAAGAAATGTACTTTTTATTTCTACTTTGGGTGGTTTTCTTCCTGTTATTTTAATTGGACATTATTTTTCTCCAGGATTAACTGTTGTTTGGTGGTCAATTATAACCTGGATGGTAATACGATCTCTTATTCCTTTTTTCTATTTTAAAATTTGGTTGAAAAAATATTAATTGCGTATCGGATACTTTACCAGTAAGTTTTTAACCGCAATGGGCGCTAAGAAGGCGTAAGTTCGCAGAGAAAACTTTGCGTGAACATCGTGAGCTTTGTGGTTAATAGGTTTTGAGTAACAGCATTGAACGCAGAGAAGACGCAAGGTTCGCAA
>JBBEBO010000104.1:0-12164 GCA_040882265.1 Brumimicrobium sp.
TTATCCCTCTAAATTTGATGACTTAAACTTCCGCATGAATAAAGCGGGTTAAATGCAGGAGATGATGTTGAATATGATTTTGCTGTAATTTCAAGCAGAAAAGGTGATCATCTTGAAAATGTTCAAGGTGTCATTGATTTAACAGATTCTGTAAAAATATTTTACGATGATACGCTAGCGAATTATGATTGTCAACAACAAGGAACAGGTACTCCTGATGTAATTGAAGGTGAGCCAATCGTTAATTACCAAAAAATGTTTGAAATTACTCGCTCAGATGGAGAAGGAA
Organism: Brumimicrobium sp.; assembly: GCA_040882265.1. Taxonomy (GTDB): domain Bacteria; phylum Bacteroidota; class Bacteroidia; order Flavobacteriales_D; family Crocinitomicaceae; genus Brumimicrobium. Next base: position 290 of record JBBEBO010000104.1, read on the forward strand.
ACATGATGAACAATGTTGAATTAAAATGGGATTCTGAACAAGATATACTTGATAGTAACGCTGTACAAAAAGTTACTTATCAAAGAGGTAAAGGTCCAATTAGTGCTGAACTAGTTGATACCGTTAATCATGCTACAGGTCATTTTGTTTTAAAGTTTAATGACTACGGGTTAGCTGATACTGCAAACTGGACTATTTATCATTATGATCAATTAGGTGGAAATCTAATTGACTCAGTTAATTCCAACACCTCGATAGACATTGGTGATGAACAAATTATCAGTCAGTGGGGGATGTCAGTTCAAGTGCGACAGGAAAATTATCCATGTACTCATGGCAGTTATAACTGTCCCTTTAGAGAACGTATTGCTCTACCAATTTCTGCCAGTATGGAATTTACAGACACTACACAAAAGTGGCTCACGGGTGTAAAGCACAATAATGGTATGACTCCTCTAAATTGGTTAATGTCGGGAACATTTAATCCAGGTTTTGGTCAAGCAGACCCCAATGACAGTATATATAATGCTGGATGTTATAAATCCAATTTTAATGATCCAGATAATTTATTCACTGAGTTAATAGACGGCATTATAGCACCTGGAGATATTGCACGCTATAACGAATGTGAATACTCACCAATTGGAACTCCCGGTTCACCAATAGCATCAGTTAATATTCAAGGATCTTATACTAATATTGATTTGCCAACAGTATATCACCCTAGTGTAGATATTGTCATTACTTCTGACAAATCAAAATGGACACGTTGTGCTGTAATTGAACTAAACAGTGATGAAAACACATCGATTAACGGAGGGAAACCGGGAATGTTACGCCAAAGTCCTTCAATAGACAAAGAAGGTAGACAACCTGGAGATACTGGTTATAATGATGCTGAAGCGGGAAGAAATGGAACTCAACCTGAGGGAATGGGATGGTTTCCTGGTTATGCAATTGACGTAGAGACTGGAAGACGATTAAACATGGCTTATTGTGAAAATTCAACAATGGTTAATGATAACGGAACAGATATGCAATGGAATCCAACTGAAAATTTATTAGAACCAGATGGAACTCCAGTTTTAGGAGGACAACACACTATTTATGTATTCGGTGGAGAGAAATTTAATATGCCTAATTACGATGAAGGGGATTTTATTTATAATAATTTATCTGCTGAAGAATCTTCAGAGTTTAGAGCAGTTTATGGTAACTTATCCTGGGTTATGCAACCACTTTTAGAAGTTGGTGAAAACTTAAACTCGTCTGATGTCCGTATCAAAGCTAGAATCAATAAAGAATTTAAAAGCAGAACGCTTTCCGATTTAAATGACAGCAGACCAATGTTTGAATGGGACGTTGTACCATACGAAGATGTTTCAGTAGATGAGTCTATAACTACAACAAAAGAAGTTCTTGTAAATATATACCCAAACCCGACAAACAATAAGTTTACTGCTTCTTGGAAGAACATTTCAGTTGAACAGATTAAAATATATTCTTTGAACGGGAAAATGGTAAATCTCACTTCTGTTAATAAAAATAGCACCAACAAAGTAATTGATGTCAGTCATTTAAACTCAGGAATTTATTTTGTTCAAATAGGCGAAAAGGTTAGGTAATTGGTTTTGAGGTAAATAATTGAACGATAATATTAATCAAAACAGTCAAGTCTTAAGGAAGATTATCAAATTTGGAGTAATAGGTCTTTGAATTATGTTTAAGTACAATTCACTTAATCCAGGTTTTGAACTCTTCCTTAAGATTTCTCTACCCTAACCCAACATCCAACATCATCATCACAACAAATCCCAAAATAAAGCCCATTGTTGCTATATCTGTATATTTATCCCTTTGAGTTTCGGGGATGACTTCTTCCACAACGACATAAATCATTGCTCCAGCAGCGAAAGCTAAAGCATAAGGCAATAATGGGTTAAAAAATGTAACTGCCAATGCTCCAAGCACACCGAAAACTGGCTCTACAATAGCTGAAAACTGTCCGTACATAAAACTTCTAGTTCTTGAAGCTCCTTGCCTTCTCATTGGCATAGAAACAGCTATACCTTCAGGAAAGTTCTGAATACCAATACCTATTGTTAATGCTACTGCTCCAGCAATAGATGCTTCGGGAATTCCTGCTGCAACTCCTCCAAACATAACACCAATGGCCAAACCTTCAGGAATATTATGCAAAGTTATAGCTAGAAATAATAACGTACTTTTTCGCCAGGGAGTTTTAATTCCTTCTTTTTCACTTTCTTTAAAGTTGATATGCAAATGTGGTAGGATCTGATCCAATCCATAGATAAAAAAAGCGCCTAAAGTAAACCCTATTGCTGCTGGCATAACTTTGATAAAACCTTCGCCTTCACTCATCTCAATTCCAGGAGCCAACAAACTCCAAAAACTAGCCGCAACCATGATTCCACCTGTAAAACCAAGCATTCCATCTAATAATGCGCGGTTCATACCTTTAAAAAGAAATACAAAAGAAGCACCTAAAGCAGTCAATCCCCAAGTAAATAACGTAGCATAAAGCGCTGCTAAAACTGGATCAATTCCTTCAAAAAAAGTAATTATCGATTCCATATTTCTAAATTAATTGAACGGTTATTTTTGATGAAGCTGCGGCCGAAAGACTTAGTATTCCACTGTTTAACGCTACTTCTATCGAATCGTCAAATTCAAACTTTTCTTTAATTAACAACTTTGTTCCCAGTGTAATTTGATGTTTATCCAAATACCTCAAAAAAGATGGCGATCCATCGGCAACTCCGATAACGACAGCTTCTGTATCTAAATCAAGGTCTGCTAACTTACAAGATTGTTCTCGGCGAACAATTTCTCCATCCTTATCAGGAATGGCATCTCCATGCGGGTCAAATTTTGGGTAATCCAAAAATGCATCGAGTTGATCTGTGAGTTTTACTGATTTGATATGCTCCAATTGTTCAGCGATATCGTGAACCTCATCCCAGCCAAATTTTAACTTTTCAACCAAAAATGTTTCCCACAATCGATGTTTTCGAATCGTTTTTAAAGCTGTTCTATTCCCTTTTTCTGTAAGTTCACAACCTTTGTATTTCTTATAGAGCAACAATGATTTTTCGGATAAACGCTTTACCATGTCAGTAACAGAACTGGCCTTGGTTTCCATCCTCTCTGCTAAATCATTGGTAGAAACAGGTGCATTAGTTTGTTCTTGCAACGAAAAAATTGCTTTGATATAATTCTCTTCGCTTTGCGTTAATAATTCTTCCATTTTTTTGAATTATACTGCAAATATAAAATATATTTTAGATAAGCCTAAAAAATTTAGAGTTTAGAACTATATAAGGTGAGGCTGAGGTAACCGAAAAATAGTGACGACTGGGGTAGTGACTAGTGACGAATTATGCGATACTTCTCAAATCTGCGGTTAATTTCTAAATTTAGAATTTAAGGTTCTTTTAGCTAGTTTAAACAAATTCTGCTAATTCCATCCAGCGCTCACTCTTTTCCTCAATTGATTTTGTCACCTCAGAAAGTCGTTTGCTTACCTCTGTTAATCTTTCGGCTGTAGCATCGGGATTTGACAACACATTTGTAAGCTCTTCCTTTTCTGCTTCTAACTTCATTATTTCTTCGTCTAATGAATCAAATTCGCGCTGTTCTTTGAACGATAACTTGCGTTTTTCTTGAGGATTACTTTTTGCCGCTTTTTCAGTTTTTTCCTTTTCTTCAGCAGCTTCTTTTTTAACTTGCGCTCTTTTCCCCTCTTGTGCTTCTTTTTGCTCTGACTTCAATTGCGAACGATAAGCAGTATAATTTCCAATAATATCTTTTATCTCACCGTCACCTTCAAAAACAAAAATGTGATCTACCATTTTATCCATAAAATAACGGTCGTGGGAAACGACTATTAAACAGCCTTGAAAATTCTTGAGATAGTCTTCCAAAACGCTCAACACAAAAATATCCAAATCATTTGTTGGCTCATCTAGAATTAAAAAATTCGGATTAGCCATGAGTACTTTCATCAACTTTAACCTTCTACGCTCTCCACCACTTAATTTGTGCACAAAGTTGTAGTGCATGTTTCTTGGAAATAAAAACTTTTCCAAAAATTGAGCAGCAGACATTTCTCGACCTTTCGACAACGGTATAAATTCAGCTACTTCACGGATCACATCGATGACTTTCATATCATCATCAACTTGGATGTTTTCTTGAGAATAATAGCCAAACACAACCGTATCACCAATTACAATTTTTCCAGTATCAGGCTTTTCTTCACCCATAATCATCCTGAGTAGTGTAGATTTCCCAGCACCATTAGGTCCAACAATCCCAAGCCTTTCTTGTCGTTTAAACGTATAATCAAGCTTATTGACAATTGGCTTGTCGGGATATGCTTTGGAAATATTGTGTAATTCGAGAATTTTAGTTCCCAGTCTCTCCATTTTAGTATCTAAATGAAGTTCCTCTTTCTCTAGATTTTGCGAGGCAACTTTCTTCGTTTCATGGAAACTTTCAATTCTAGCTTTTTGCTTTGTCCCCCTTGCTTTAGGCTGACGTCGCATCCATTCGAGTTCCTTACGCATGTGGTTTCGAGCTTTCCCTACAACAACAGCTTGTTGTTCTTCTCGTTCCGCTTTCTTTTCTAAATAATATGAAAAATTACCTTTGTATCTATAAATTGTTGCATCTTCTAATTCATAGATTACATCAGTGATGACTTCAAGAAAATAACGGTCGTGCGTCACCATTAAGATCGTCGATTTTGACTTAGAAAGATATTCTTCTAGCCACTCAATCATATCTAAATCTAAATGATTTGTTGGTTCATCGAGAAACAAGAAATCGGGTTCTGCTACCAACACTTTGGCTAAAGCTACACGTTTTCTTTGCCCACCTGATAAAGTAGAAATTGAAGCATTGAAGTCGTCTAGTTTTAATTTCGAGAGGATTTGTTCAACCACAGAATCTAAATCCCAAGCATCAAGTTCAGAAACCCGCTCGAATAAAGCGGCCATTTGTTCTTCATTGTTATCACGTACTGCTTTAGAGTATTCTTTAAAGACATTTAGCTTAGGTAAATCGTGATCAAACACTTCTTCATAAATCGTATTAGCTTCATTCAGTTTATCTGATTGTTGAAGGTAAGCAATAGAAATGTCATTTCTAAAAACAACACGGCCATCATCATAATGTTCTTCACCGATCAGACATTTTAACAATGTTGATTTACCGCTGCCATTTTTGGCAACAAGACCAACTTTTTCACCTTGGTCTATACCAAAAGTGAGGTTTTCAAAGATTGTGCGATCAGCAAATGTCTTTGTAAGATTTTCAACAGATAAATAATTCATTAACGAATACGGTCTATGGATTGAATAAGGCGCAAATCACGGCGAATTCCGATATTTGCCAAAAATGAAAACGCGGTTGCAATAGCTATACAGTAAAACCCAAACCCTAATGTTGTGTTTACTGTATAAACTGATGCAAATTCGTCTACGTTACTTTTAAAAATATAATAAATAACTACTGTAACAACGAAAACTAAAAAATTAAATACAAATAACATCCGCCCAAATTTCAGTTGTCTCTTCAAGTTTTTATAACTCATAAACACAACAACAGTGAGCATTGAAAGCAAAATGGTAATAGAGTAAAATGGAAAATAAAATGTTGGAATTTCATTTGTATTTTCTGGTACTTCAACTTTATCTAAAGCTTGTTTGAGCACTTCCTCATCCGACGCTTCTAAATCTCCTATCACATTAATGTCTCTTTGAATTCCAAACACATTTGCATGAGAATTTAATATAAAAGTATCTGGTTTTACAACTTTTGACTCAAAAACCTGTTCTCCGAGCGTTAAAAACACTAAAGCAATGAGCGTAAGTAAAAGATAAAATGATTGTACACGCTGTATCATAACAAAATATTTGTTGCAAAGATATTCAACTGATACGAATCATGGTAAATAAATATCGAAATTAATTCATGGGTGGATGGTTTAGTGGTTTAAAAGTTCAAGGTTTAAGGTTCAATTTTGAGTGAATAGACAGTGTGTTTCATAATTTCCGTCATGATTAACCCTAAAGTTTTTGATTCCTTAGTCTAGTTTTATTCAAGGTTCAAGTGTGAAGATCCTTGAACCTTGAACTTTCTAACCTTGAACCAAACCAATCAAACATCTAAATTAAACGCTTTTAACAAAAAAATAATTTACATATATTCTACCTATTCTATAGATTATAAATATATTTGTGAAATAAAGAATGAAATAGTGAGGAATGAAAACATATAACGATTATAAAAAATTGGTTGAAATAAATGAATCCCCTTCAGCATTACTCGAGGCACTAGGTCTGTTTACAGATCCTGCTGACATAACATTTTCAACTTCATTTGGAGCAGAAGATCAAGTGATCACTTATCTTTTGAGTGAATATTTTCGTTCATGTCCTCTATTTACACTTGATACAGGTCGTCTTTTTCAAGAAACTTACGACACCTATCAAAGCACTATTAATAAATACAAACTAGACATTTCTGTGTTTGGTCCTGAAGCAGAAGACCTCAAAGAATTGTATAACGCTCAAGGACCAAATGGTTTTTACAACTCAATTGAGAACAGAAAATCATGTTGTCAAGTGAGGAAGGTAATTCCGTTAAAAAAAGCATTACAAAACAAAAAAGTCTGGATCACTGGTTTAAGAGCTGAACAATCTCAAAATCGAAGTGAACTTTCACGTATTGAATATGATAAACATTTTGACATTATTAAAATTCACCCAATCTTAAATTGGTCGTGGGAAGAAACGATGAAATACATAAAAGAAAAAGGTATTCCAGTAAATCCATTGCATTATAAAGGGTTTCCGAGTATTGGTTGCGCACCTTGCACTAGGGCAATTGAAGATGGCGAAGATTTTAGAGCAGGTCGTTGGTGGTGGGAATCATCCGCAAAAGAATGTGGACTTCATGCCAAATGATTAAACGTTTTAATTTTGAGTGATTTTATACAACAACTCAATTTATTAAACTATAACTCTAGGAAACAGAGTTAGTGATTATTGAAGGAGCAATGAATTCGGATTGCATTTCAAAAGAATTTTTGTCATGATTTTACGAATTAACTTGATAAATCAATCACATTTTACTCTTCATCAACGGATTTTATACCTTTCTCAGGATATCTACCTTTAAACTGACTGAGTTTGTTTTTTATAAAATCCAAGTCCTTTTTCACATCACCTGTTGGCTCAAATAATTCTAAAAAACCACCTCTTTTCTTGCTGTAATCAATATAAGCGAGGTATATTGGAACTTTAGCCTTGAGTGCAATAAAGTAAAATCCTTTTTTCCAGTTTGGGTTATAATCTCTTGTGCCTTCAGGAGTAAAAACCATAAACATTGAGTCATTTTTTTCAAAATAATCTCTTGCCTGATCAGTGAAGTTATTGTTTTTATCTCTACTCACTGGAATTCCACCAAGTCCTCTAAGAACCCAACCTAAAGGGGGAAAGAAAAGTTCTTTTTTAATTAAAAACTTAGCTTTAACACCATATGAATTAAACGCTATCTTACCAATTACAAAGTCCAAGTTACTTGTGTGTGGTCCAACAGCAACAATAGCTTTCTTCACATCCTTTGGACTAGAAGGATCTATTTTCCAACCAAACAATCCTAATATTTTCAACCCCACCTTTCCCATTATCAAGTATTGATTTATTGATAATTAATCTATAAAAACAAATTATTAGTACCAACTTGAATACTAAATGATTATTTTTGCTTATCATTATATTTTGTCAAAAATAACGAATTAGCTTTAGATTATACAACTTGAATACACTAACAAAACAGAAAAAAATAATATACAGTTTTATATTGTTGATCATCTTTTGGTTGACACTTTTGGTTGTACCTATTCTAAATACTGCTTCTGATTCAAGATTAATTAATCATTTGCCATCAGGTACTAATACAGTCATAAAATTAAACAATCGTCAAATATTAAAGCGATTTATTTTTGATGCACTCTTCTCCTCTGATTTCAATCAAAACGAGCTGGATCAACTTCATTTTAATAAAAAAGATTTTAAAGTTCCAAACTCTGGAATAAATATCACCGAAGATATTTATATGTTTCAGGATAGACTAAAAAATGAAGAAATAACAGGGTTTTTATTTCATTTAAATAGTATTCAAGATTTCTCTAATTTTGAATTAAATAATAAAAACACAGTTAAAACTTTTAATGACGAAGTTGGATGTATACTTTTAATACCAAAAGAATCGTCTCAAAAATCTATCGAATATTATGAGCTTTATGCTAGTGACTTATTAAAAGCAAATACAGACAAGCTAAAAGCAAAATTAATTTTAGACAAAACCAAAGAAAATAGTCTTTTTCACCTATATTTTGCTGGTTCAAGCCAGTCTTACGTTCAAGATTTAAGTTTGGAAGCATCTATCAATAAATCAACTATATATTTTGAGGGAGTCGGAGTAAAAAACCCAACAATTTCATACGACAGCGTAGAACACTCAATGATGCCAAATTCGGGCCAGGAAACTTTTTTAGAGATTCAGATTGGTCAATTACCAGATAGTGTCTACAGTTATATTGATATTTTACTCCAAGACTTTAAACTAGAGCTCCCACATATAATATCACAACAAGTTTATATCTATGGTTTTATGATTGATAATCTTGATGGTGCTACAGCTTTCCTACCAAAATTTGATGGTATCTTACGCTTTAATGAAAAAATAAATTTGGCTGAAAAAGTTGATAGCCTTTGTTTAAGTGGTCAAAAAATAACTCGGATAGATAGTTCAGCTATTAAAATTGGTCAAATCACCTACTACTTCAAACAAATTACAGATAAAGAAATTTGGATTGGAGTCACAAAAGATCTCGCTATAGAATCTCAAGAAGGAGCTCCACTACCACGTTTAAGAGGTAACCCAGCAGCTTCATTAGCGATAGAGGGGAAAGGGATTATTGCCCAGTTTGCACAAATGCTTCCTCCAGTTCAGTATTCTAAAAAATTATTTAACGACTTAGAGTACTTCGATATTCATACTGAGATTGTCTCGGAAGATAGTCTAAAAGTATTCGGTGAAATGCGTTTTCCTCAACACAAAAGCGCATCGATGGAACTATTTAAGTTCATGTTAAAGTTCTGAAAGAAGTTTTTTAAAGTACCTTGGTGCATTAACTAATCTTGAACCGTACCAAGAAAAATATTCACCATCTACCAAATAAATTTTTGAAGACGGGAAAAAAGACCTAATTTCTTCAAAGTGTTTTTCTTTAAATGGAAATGGCTCAGTACTTAAGAAGATATACTCTGGTTCTCCCTCTATTTTATCCAAATCGATTGCTGGGTAGCGGGTTTTATCACCAACAAAGTTTTTAAACCCTAAATGATCTGTAAGAATTGTATGAATAAAAGTATCATTCCCAACTGCCATATATGGCTTTTTCCATATTAAATAAAGAATGCTTTTAGGTGTTGGAATAGGTTCTAATTGGCTAAACTCAAGTTTGATTTTATCAATGATTTGTTTCGCTTTGATTTCAGTATCGCAAATTATTCCGAGTTCTTCGATCATTTTTAAACTATCTGATAAATTATTTACATCGCTCATCCAAACGGGTGCGATTTTGCGTAATTTTTCTATATCAGACTTTGTGTTTTCTTCTTTATTTCCAATAATCAAATCGGGATTGAGCAATTTAATTTTTTCAATATCAACATTTTTTGTTCCTCCGATTCGCTCTTTGGTTTTGAACCAATTTTTAGGATGAATACAAAACTTAGTTATGCCTACTACTCGTTTCTCCAAGCCTAAATCATAAAGCAACTCAGTTTGAGAAGGAACAAGTGAAATTAACCTAATAGGAGTTTTCGGAAGAACAATTTTATCACCTAATTGATCAATATACTGCATAATGTTAATTAGCCAATTGCTGCAATCAAATCATGGCGGGTAACGATATGAAATTTATCATCACTTAATTTCACCATAGCTGCAGGGATATCTTTTGAGATAATTCTAGACAATTCTTGTATAGATGTTTTGGCATCAACTTGAGGTAATGCGGGTCCCATAATCTTGCCAATTACTTCATCTTTAAAGTTGGGATTATCAATAATCTGATTAATCAATGTTTTTTCGTCAACCATTCCAACAAACTCACCATTTTTAGTCACTGGAATCTGAGAGATTTTATGGTTTCTCATTTTACCAACAGCATGTGAAACTAACTCTTCCACACCAAGTGTAATTAATGGTTCGTTGATATGCTTTTCAATTAAATCTTTAGCTGTTTTATGTTTTTCGTCTAAAAAGCCTCTATCACGCATCCAATCGTCGTTAAACATTTTTCCAACATAACGACTTCCATGATCGTGGAATAATACGACTACCACATCGTCTTCAGTTAGCTGATCTGCCATTTGAAGGATTCCCTTTATTGCAGAACCTGCTGAGTTTCCAACAAAAATCCCTTCCTCACGTGCTAATTTTCTAGTATAGATAGCAGCATCCTTATCGGTTACTTTTTCAAAGTGATCTATCACACTAAAGTCTACATTTTTAGGTAAAATATCTTCTCCTATTCCTTCGGTAATATATGGGTATATTTCATTTTCATCAAATTCACCTGTTTCGTGATATTTTTTAAAAACGGATCCATAAGTATCGATTCCCCATATTTTAATATCAGGATTTTTTTCTTTTAAATATTTACCAACACCAGAGACAGTGCCACCAGTTCCTACTCCGACAACAAAATGCGTCAACTTACCTTCCATTTGATCCCAAATTTCAGGTCCTGTCTGCTCATAATGCGCTAGTCTATTTGATAAATTATCATATTGGTTTACGTACCAAGAGTTTGGTGTTTCTTCAGCAAGTCTTTTTGAAACTGAATAATACGAACGAGGATCTTCTGGTTCAACATTAGTAGGACAAACAACCACTTCAGCACCAACAGCACGAAGGATATCCATTTTCTCCTTACTTTGTTTATCACTTAAAACACAAATCAATTTATAACCACGGATAATGCAAGCCAAAGCCAATCCCATCCCTGTATTTCCAGATGTACCTTCGATCACAGTTCCACCAGGTTTAATTAGTCCAGCTGCTTCAGCATCATCAACCATCTTGACAGCCATTCGATCTTTAACAGAGTTGCCAGGGTTTGTTGTTTCTACTTTAGCATAAACAGTTGCTTTTACATCTTTAGTAAGTTTGTTCAATCTCACTAAAGGAGTATTGCCAATTGTTTCAAGTATATTATTGTAAACCTTCATTTCTAAATTTTTGACAAAGATAACAAGACCATTTGTCAAGCATAGGAATTTTACTTTAAAATTCAATAAAGAAGTAAAAAGATCAGTAAATCAATGTTTTAGTTGCGAAACATTTCTTAAAACAACAACTCGAGTTCCCTCACAACCTTCAGGGAGAGGAGCACGACTATAGTCATATTCAAACTGGAGTTGTGTTCCATCGACTTTATAAGTTTCTTCCAAACTCACAGGGTGGAGCATTTGTGGAGTATCATCTTCTGTCACGATAACTAATTCACAACCTTGATGGTTGATTTTAACTTCCCCTACAGTTTGAGATGTCTCTGAATTCACTTCTTGAGTTTCTTTGTTTTCTTCTTTTTCCTGTGTTTTCGAAGTTGAACCACAACCTTGAATCAAAAACACTGCAAGTAAAACAGTTAAATAAGAGTATCTTTTCATAAGCCCACTTAAATTGATATACAATTAGTTAACTACTTTGTTATTGATATTTTACTTACACGTTGAAAGTTTTCCTTTCCAATGCGCACTAAATAAATACC